>NZ_BAABIE010000007.1:0-204047 GCF_039542465.1 Gordonia alkaliphila
GCATCAAAAAACAATCAAAAACAAAAACAAAATTCTTGTCCAAAAAATCCTCGACACCAGCCAAAACATAACTGGCACAAGAAAATTTCTCTTACACACTATCGAGTTCTCAAAAAACACACACCCACCAACACCACACAACAACTTTCGCTGTGCGAACTTCAATGAGCAGAGCCTGTTGTCCGTCTCGCGGGCAACTGTTCCAGACTACATCCGGAACCCGTCCCGGTCAACTCGCTGTGGTCAGCCTCACCAGTAGGCCGGCACCAGACTTTCTGACCGGCAGGATCACTACTGTAAACAAGCTTGATCCTGTTTGTCAACCTGCGATACCGAATTTCTGGAAGAAACTTGGTCGCTGACGACTTGGACTAAGTTACACAGGGCCGAACGGGAACACAACTCGACTGGTCAGGGCGGTTTCGGTGGCATGACCTGTCCTATCGGTCAGTCACCGCGCCTGATCGGACAGTTCCCGACCGCCCTGCCCTGGACTTAGCGTTTGTGCATGAACGGACCGACTCCGACCAGCACCGCGCTCACCGAGGCCGACGTGTCGCCGGTGACGGACTCCGAGCTCGTGCACAGCCGCGACGTGGTGCGGCGGTACGGCGCCGAACGCGACGTCCAGGTGCACACGGGTGCCGACCGCTTCCGTGTCCGCTCCACGCCCGAGTCGCTGCGCCTGCATCACCCACTCACTGCGGACACGATCAGCGACCAGACGGTGGTCGCCGGCCTGTGCGGTCTCGTCGACGAGGGTCTGATCGTCGGACAGGACGAGTTCGAGCAGGTCTTCACCGAGGTGGTGCAGTCGTGCCACGTCGATCCGGCCGCGGCGTGGCGGCACTTCTACCGCAATTCGGTGCGGGAACTGCGCGGTACGGACGGTGCGTTCAGTCCCGTGCACCGACGCGCACGCTCGCTGCTGGTCGGCGACTCCGTGCTCGAGGTGGGTTCCTGCTTCGGACTGCTCGCGTTGCAGTGCGCCCAGGACGGCTTTCGGGTGAGTGCCTGCGACATCTGCCCGGGTGCGCTGGAGCTGCTCGACGCGGCCGCGGCCGACTTCGGGGTTCCGCTGGCGACGTCGCTCGCCGACGCCCGGTCGCTGCCGTATGCCACCGACTCGTCGGACACTGTGACGCTGATCCACCTGTTGGAGCACCTCGACGGCCCCGATGTGACGCGCGCGATCGACGAAGCGGTACGGGTGGCGCGTCGACGCGTAGTGATCGCGGTGCCCTACGAGGAGGTGCCGAACGAGCACTTCGGACACCGGCAGCGGTTGACCGAGGCCGACCTGCACCGATGGGCTGCCGACCGGCCGGACTGCTCGGTCGAGATCTTCGACGACCACGGCGGCTGGCTGGTCCTGGAACCGCGCTGACGGAGTCGCCCGGGATTGAAGCCCCCGGCCAGGAGCCCTCGACGCGAACCGCCTCTCGGGCTCGAGGCCCTCAGATGAGGCCGCGCTTGCTGGCGACGTAGACCGCGTCGGTGCGCTTGGAGACGCCGAGCTTCCGGATCAGGTTCCGGATGTGGAACTTCACCGTCGACTCGGAGATGTAGAGCCGGCGCCCGATCGCCGGGTTCGACAAGCCGTCGGCCATCAGCCGCAGCACTTCGCGTTCGCGGTCGGTGAGTTCGGCGGCCACCTCGCGCTCCCCTGCCATCGCGCGCATCACGCTCAGCGAGCTCCGCGGGTCGAAGGCGCTGCCGCCGTCGGCGAGGGCCCGGATCGCGCGCACGAGTTCGGTAGTGTCGACGTCCTTGACCACGTACCCACGCGCACCGGCGCGGACCGCGCGGACCACCAGGTCGTCGTCGAGGAAGGTGGTCAGCACCAGGATCGACAGGTCCGGGTTCCACCGGTGCAGTTCGGCGATCAGGCGCATGCCCTCGTAGTCGGTGCCCGCGGTGAGTTTCAGATCGACCACCACGACGTCCGGGCGCGCATGCGCCACCTCGGTGAGGGCGCCGTCGTAGGTGCCGGCCTCCCCGACCACGGCGATGCCGTCGTGTCGGTCGAGCAGCGCGCGCAGACCCTCGCGGAGGACGGCGTGATCGTCGACCAACACGGTGCGGATCGTCGGTGCCCCGGCCACAGCCTCGGTTCCGTCTTCGGTCATGCCGATCCCCTTTCCCCGATATCCCTGGCCCCGATCTCACTGACCCCTATCCCGGTGTCCCCGAGCGGGATCTCCACCGCGATGCGGATGCCGCCGGCCCGGGATCGGCGGATACGCAGCGAGCCGCCCAGTTCGCCCGCCCGCGAGGCCATGTTGGCCAGGCCCCGACGACGACCGCCGGCGACGTCCCCGGCCGAGGCCGCACGCAGCAGGCTGCGCAACCGGCCCGGATCCCCGATGCCGTCGTCGTCCACCGCCAGCAGAATCCGATCGTCGGTGTACCCGAGGCTCACCGTGACGTGACCGGCATCCGCGTGCACGGCGGCGTTGAACAGCGATTCGCCCGCGATGCGCAGCACCGCGTGCTGGATCTCGCCGGGCAGTTCCCGCGGCCGGCCGCGCACCGTCACGGTGGCCGCGGTCTGCGCGGGCATGTGCAGCTCGCACAGTCGATCCAGGGCCTCGGCGATGCTGGCCGACGGGTCGCTCGCGTCGTTGAGCGTGTAGATCACGTTGCGGAGCTGACCGACCGCTTCCCGCGAGAGCAGCATCGCCTTGTCCAGGTGGTCGGCCACCTCGGCGTCGACGTGCCCGCGGCACAGCTCGATCTGCAGGCCCGCCGACAGCACCGACTGCCCCACCGAGTCGTGCAGTTCCCGGGCGATCCGGCTGCGCTCGGTGTTCAGCAGCGCGGTGCGCTGGACCGCCGACAACTCGCGCTGGGTGCGCTCGAGTTCGGCGTTGCGGTCGGCGAGCTCGGTGGCGCGTCGCCGCGTCTCGAAGAAGAGTTCGGCGTTCACCATCGCCACCGCCGTCTGGCGCGCGAGGATCTGCAGGACCTGCAGGTCGGCCTGGTCCACCTGCCGCTCGGGCGGCGTCCAGGCCGACAGCCCGCCGACGAGTCGGCCGCGATAGGCGATCGGGACGTGCAGGTGGTGGTCGTCGACGATCGGTGCGGCGAGCACGGCCCGTTCGCCGCGCAGCAGGTCGATCAGTCGGTTGAGCACCTCGACCGGCAGTTCGGTCGGTGCATGCGCGATGCTCACGCCTTCGAAGGCCAGGATGCCCCGCTCCGGGGCGGCGATGAGGTGGCGCGGCGCCGCCTGTTCCAGCTGGCCGTCGGCCAGGGCGAAGACCACCCACTGCGCGGTGAGGTGCTCCCGGACCGTCTCGACCACGTCGACGACGAGGCGTTCGGGCCCCTGATCGGTCTGCGCCAGCGCCCCCGAGATGCCTTCGAGCGCCGCCATCACGCGGTGCAGGCGCGCCTCGCTGCCGCGGTACTGGGCGTAGTGCCCGCCCTTGACGCTGCTCAGCCCGACCAGGCTGGCGAGGTCGTCGCCGGGGGCGGTCTCGTCGCGGGGTGCGGGGCGCGGAATGTTCACGTCTACAGCGCCGCCCGGTAGACGTCCAGGATGCCGACCGCCTCGGGGCGGCGCGGGTTGGTCATCATGCAGGAATCGGCCAACGCGCGCTCGGTGAGCAGCTCCAGGTCACCTGCCCGCACACCGAGCGGACTCAGCGTCGACGGCATCCCCACCCGCTCGGCGAGGCCACCGATCTCGTCGGCCAGTCGGTCGGCCACGGTGCGGTCGCCCCCGGTGTCGGAGAGTCCGACGGCGCCGGCCAGGACCGCGAAGTCGTCGGCGCACACCTCGGCGTTGTACCGGACCACGTGCGGCAGCAGCACCGAGTTGACCGTGCCGTGCGGCGCATCGCAGTAGCCGCCCACCGGGTGGCTCATCGCATGCGCGGCACCGAGGATCGCATTGGTGAAGGCCATGCCGGCCCGCGTCGCCGCCAGCGACATCTCCGAGGCGGCGTCGGCGTCGTCCGGGCTCTGCACGAGGCGTTCCAGATTGGTCCACACCCCGGTGAGCGCATCCACGGCGAGCGCGTCGGTGAGCCGCCCGCGGGCAAGCGAGACAAACGCCTCCACGCAGTGGGTGAGCGCGTCCATCCCGGCCTGCGCGATCACCTCAGGCGGTGCGGTGGACACCAGTTCCGGGTCGATCACCGCCACGTTCGGCACCAGGGTGCGACCGACGATGGTCACCTTGGTGCGTCGCTCGGTGTCGTTGATGATGCAGAACTGCGAGACATCGGCGCCGCTGCCGGCCGTCGACGGGATCGCGACCAGCGGCGGCAGCGACACCGCGGCCTTATCGATCCCCTCATACTCCAGAATGTCGCCGCCGTTGGCGGCCAGCACGGCGACGCCCTTGGCGGTATCGATCACCGAACCGCCGCCGAGCGCCACCAGCCCGTCCGCGCCGTGGTCGGCGTAGGCCTCGCGACCGGCGATCACCTCGCTCGACCGCGGGTTGGGCGTCACATCCAGGTAGGTGGCCGGCTGCAGGCCGCGGCGGCGCAGATCGTCGAGCAGCCGTTCGAGCCACGGCGTCCGGGCAAGATTTCGATCGGCGACGACCAGCGGCCGTTCGACGCCGAGCGCGGCGACCGCGTTCGCGGCCTGCGCCAGCGCCCCGGGACCGAAGAGGATCTCCGGGGTCTGGAACTTGGTCAACCGGTGCAGCCCCTGCCCGCGCGGCGGGATAGACAACATCGACGTGCACCTCCTGTGCGCTGGTCCCCGAGCGATCACCGCCGGGGCCGCCGAAGTCTCATCGCAGCGCGGCCCCGAGTTCGTCGCAGCGCTCCAGGACCTCGGCCCCGTCGCGTGCACTCACCACTGCCGCACATTGTTCCGCGTAATCGCCCAACGCACACCCGGTCTGGGACCAATAGCGTTCCGGTTCCGGTGTCAGCCACGCGACGCGGTAGGCGCGGCGGGCTACTTCGTCGAACAGGTCCGTCCGCGGATCGAAGGCGTTGTGCCGCGCGTCGCCGACCACCAGCACGCTGGTCCGCGAGGTGATCAGGTCGCCGTACTCGTCGAGCAGCTCGTGCCACATCCGCCCGTAGTCGCTGGTCGCCGAGAGATCCAGACCGTCCGCCGCCAGTACGGCCGCCAGCGCGCCGTCGGGCGAGGCGCTGCGCAGGGCCGGTGTCACCCGGACCGGGCGGTCGACGAAGGCGACCACCTCGCACCGGTCCCCGAATTTGTGCAGGGTCTGCGCCAGCCGCAGGATGAAGCCGGTCACCGGGCGGACCGAGATCGAGACGTCGACCAGGACCAGCAGCCGCACCGGACCGGGAGTGGTGCGGCGCCGCCACAGCTCCAGCGGCACCCCGTCGGTGGCGACCGCCGCCCGCATGGTGCGCCGGAAGTCGAGGCGACCGGCGGTGGTGAGCCGGCTGACCCGGCGCGGGGCGCCGCGCATGCGCTGCACCAGTCGATGGCAGGCGCGGTCGATGTCGGCCTGGTCGCGGTGGACGCGGGTGGGCGGATCGTCGACGGTGCTCAGCACCGCGGCACCGGCCAACCGGTCGGTGAGAGCTTCCACGAAGCGGGTGAGCGCCTCCTCGAGTTCGGCGATCGCCGCGGCGTCGAGTCCGGCCGCACCGTCCACGCCGTAGGCGTGCCGGCCGTCGCTCGCGTCCAGGGCACGCAGCAGCGCCGCCGCGTCGGCGAGGTTCAGCGTGGTGCCCTCCACCCGCGTGGCGGCCGCGGTCAGCTCCCCGACCTGGGAGGCGTCCGCGTGCTCTACTTCCACGGTGTAGGTGACGCCGCCGGAGACACTGGAGTTCTCGGTGTCCACCTGGAGTTGCTCGGCGCCGCCGGAGACCGAGAAGTCGTTTTCCTCGCGGTGGGCGCTCTGCGCGTTCCGTTCGCGGGCGTCCGGATCGTCGGCCATCAGGTCGCCGATCTCGACGGTGTGCTCGTCGGCGCCGATCATCCGGCCGCCGCCGCTGAACTCCTCGTCCCAGTCGATGTCGTCGGGCAGGCCCGACAGCAGGCCGCGGACCCGCGGCAACTCGTCGTCCTCCGCGTCGGCGTGGTGGCCGAGGAAGAACAGGGCCAAGGCCTCCTCGAAACCGTCGCGCTCGTAGCCGTACTTCACGGTGACCGCGCGCAACGCGGTGCGCAGCTGCTCCAGATCGGCGCCGCCGACCAGGTCGAGCACCCGGCAGATCTCGATCACCTCGGCGGGGCTGGCCTGCACCGAGAACAGCCGGAGCACCCGGCCGAACTCCACCGCCAACCGCACCAGGAGCCGGTCCGGCCCCGTCTGCACGTCGTGCGCGGCGAGCATGTCAGCTCCGCGCGGAGCTGCGTGCGCGGCCGGCGCCGAAGGCGCGCTCGGTGACGGTGCCGCCGGGGCTGCTCCCGTCCACCCCCACCGCGATCCGGTTCTGCTCGGCGGCGTCGACGGCCAGCACGCGCCGGACGTGGTCCAGATCGGTGCCGAACTTCACCAACAACGACAGCAACGCCGGATCCTGGCCGCCGATGCGCTCGCCGGTCGACGTGTCACCCACGTCGGCCAGGCGCGACGCGGCGCGGGCCGCGTCGATCACCTCGGCGATCGACGGGCTCTTACGCAGCGGCAGCTCGCGCAACCGCCGGGCCAGATCAACGACGTCGGCCACCACCGACTCCTCCACCTCGGGGGCCCGCACCGCGACGATGCGGCGTTCCCGTTCGGCGTCCGGATAGTCCACCTGGAAGTGCAGGCAGCGGCGTTTGAGCGCCGGCGACAGCTCGCGGGTGTCGTTGGAGGTGAGGATCACCCACGGCGCCGAGCGCGCGGTGAAGGTCCCCAGTTCGGGCACGGTGACCTGCCGTTCGGCGAGCACCTCCAGCATCACCGCCTCCATCGCCTCGTCGGTGCGGTCCACTTCGTCGACCAGCAGCACGGTCGGCGTCTCGGCGATGATCGCCGCCATCAGCGGTCGCGGCACCAGGAAGTCTTCGCTGTAGACGCCCACCTCGGTCTGCGCGAGGGCCGCACTGGCCTCGGCGAGCGAGTCGTAGGCGGCGAGCTCCGCGCTGATCCGGTCGCGCAGCATCTGGACGTGCAGCAGCTGACGGGCGTAGTCCCACTCGTAGAGGGCGCGGGAGTCGTCGAGCCCCTCGTAGCACTGCAGGCGGATCAGTGACCGCCCGGAGGCGGCGGCGAGTGCCTTGGCCAGTTCGGTCTTACCGACACCGGCCGGGCCTTCGAGGAGTAGCGGCCGGTCGAGCACCGTGGCCAGGTGCACCACCACCGCGAGGTCGTCGGGAATCAGATAGCCCTGCTCGGCGAGTGCCGCGGACAGTGCTGTGGCGGTGGCGAATTCGGTGTCGGTCATCATGTCCCTCGGTGTGGTGTGTCCTCGGTGATCGGGTCGAACGAAGGGAGCAGACCGCCGACCCCGCGTCGGGGGAGTGCGGGATCGGCGGTCCGCACCTGCGCGGCCAGGTCGGTCAGTAGCTGTCGACCATGGCGTGGCGGACCATCGGAATCATCGACTCGACGGTGCAGGTGCGCGGATTACCGGGCGTGCACCAGTCACCCATCATGTGCTCGGAGATGGCCCGGATCTGGGCCTCCGAGGTGTCGACGCCGTCGCCCTTGCCCGCGTACTTGCCGGTGTTCATCCGGTTCTTCTCGTAGCTGTTGACGTTCAGCTGACCGAAGTTGTCCGGAATACCGAGATCCTTGGAGATGCGGATGGCTTCTTCCACCGCGGCGTCGGCCGCCTGCACCGTGCTCATCCGGGAGGTGTCCACGCCCAGCAGCGCGGCGATGTCGGCGAACCGTTCGTAGCGCGCCGGCAGGTTGTACTCCCACACGCGCGGCAGCGCGATCGCGTTGTTCAGACCGTGGTGGCTGTCGTAGAACGCGCTGAACGCGTGCGAGAGCGAGTGGACCAGGCCCAGACCGCCGGAGTTGAAGGCCTGCGCGGCGATGTACTGCGCGTGCATCATGCCGGTGCGGGCTTCCAGGTTGTGCGGCTCGTAGACGGCGGTGCGCAGGTGGTCGCGGATCAGTTCGATCGCGTACTTGGCATTGCCGAGCGACGGCGCGAAGTCCAGCCGCGAGACGTAGGGCTCACTGCAGTGCGCCAGCACGTCGAACCCGCAGAACGCGGTGAAGTGCTCGGGGCACGAGTAGTAGAGCAGCGGGTCGTCGATCGCGAGATCCACCAGGCAGGTGTCGTCGAAGGCCACCCACTTGTGCGGGTTCTCCATGTCGGAGGTGTCGGTGATGACGTACGCCCACGAGGTCTCCGAGCCGGTGCCGGCCGTGGTGGAGACGGCGATGTGCTTCGGGTTCTCCTTGTTGGTGGCCTTGGAGAAGCCTTCGAATTCGTTGATGTTGCGGCCGTCGTGGGCGATCACCATGCGGGCGCCCTTGGCGGCGTCGTGGCTGGATCCGCCGCCGACGGAGATGATGCCGTCGCACTTCTCCGACTGGTAGCGCGCCGCCGCGTCCATACAGTTGTAGTCCTTGGGGTTGGACTCCACCTCGTCGAAGACGACGACGTCGACGCCCTGCCACTCGATCTTGCCCTTGATCTCGTCGATGATTCCCGAGCCGCGCAGGCCGGTGGTCATCAGCAGCACGCGAGTCATGCCGAGGTCCTTGGCCTCGACGCCGATCATGTCGTGCGCACCGACCCCGAGTTTCGCCTTCGGGAACGGGTGGAACTCCTTGATCGGGAAGTCCCAGATCTGATTCAGCTCGATTGCCATCGGATGTCTCCTTGTCGAACAGTCGTCGGCGGATGTCTTTGTGACATCCCCAGACTGTCGCCCAGGTCACACCCTCGACAAGGGTCCTTGACCGCTTGCGCGGCCGGTCGGTCCCACCGGTCAGTGGCGGCCCTGTCCGACCGGACAGGTGACCGCCCTCAGAAGCTAGTCGCTGATGCGCTCGATGACGCCGCCAAGGCGGCGCAGGTGCTCTTCGAAGTGCGGGTAGCCGCGATCGATGTGCTCGATGTCGTGCACCTCGGTGACGCCGTCGGCCACCAGCCCGGCCAGCACCAGACCGGCGCCGGCCCGGATGTCGCTCGACCAGACGGGCGCGCTGGAGAGCTGCTCCACGCCGCGCACCACCGCGTGGTGACCGTCGGTGCGGGCGTCGGCGCCCAGGCGCACCATCTCCTCGACGAAGCGGAAGCGCGCCTCGAAGACGTTCTCGGTGATCAGCGACAGTCCCTCGGACACCGTCGCCAGACCGATCGCCATCGGCTGCAGGTCCGTCGGGTAGCCCGGGAACGGCAGGGTCGCGGTGTCCACCGCGCGCGGCCGGTCGTCCTGGCGGACCCGGAAGCCGTCCGGCAGTCGATCCACCCGGGCGCCCGCATCCTCGAGCTTCTTGAGCACCAGGGCCAGGTGCGCCGGGTCGATTCCGAGCACCGTCACGTCGCCGCGCGTCATCGCCGCCGCGATGCCCCACGTGCCGGCCACGATGCGGTCGCCGACCACGTGATGCGTGGTGGGGGTCAGCTCGGCCACGCCGGTCACCGTGAGGGTGCCGCTGCCGATGCCCTCCACCCGGGCGCCCATCTGGTTCAGCATGGTGCATAGATCGACGATCTCCGGCTCGCGGGCCGCATTGTCGATGGTGGTGACGCCCTCGGCCAGCACCGCCGCCATCAGAATGTTCTCGGTGGCGCCCACCGACGGGAACTCCAGGCTGATCGCCGCGCCGGTCAGCGCCTCCGCCTCCGCCACCACGCAGCCGTGCTCGATGGTGCTGTGCGCGCCGAGCGCCCGCAGACCCGACTGGTGCATGTCCAGCGGCCGCGAGCCGATCGCGTCGCCGCCGGGCAGCGCCACGACCGCACGCTTACAGCGCGCCATCAGCGGGCCCAGCACGCAGACCGACGCCCGGAACTGCTTCACGGCATCGAAGTCGGCGTGATGGTCGGGCAGCTCCGGGGAATCGACCACCACGGTATCGCCGTCGATCTCCACCTGTGCTCCGAGACCGCGCAGGACCTCCGCCATCAACGGCACATCGGCGATCACCGGCACGTTGGTCAGCACGGTACGCCCGTGCGCGAGCAGTGCCGCGGCCATCAGCTTCAACACACTGTTCTTTGCACCGACCACAACCACCTCGCCGGAAAGGCGGGCTCCCCCGGTCACCAAATAGCGATCACTCACGGCGCTAGCTTAGGGCACCGAGAGCCGAGGCCGCCGATCGACGACGCCGACGCGCCTCTCCCGCCCCGGAAGCACGGGACCGACGCACGCGTGACCGACGCGCGAACACCTCCTCGGGACGGCCTGGCGTACCGTCGACCCATGGCTGTCCACTTGACGAAGATCTATACCCGCACCGGAGACGACGGCACCACCGGTCTCTCGGACTTCTCCCGCGTCCCCAAGAACGACCCGCGCGTCGCCGCCTACGCCGACTGCGACGAGGCGAACGCCGCCATCGGGCTGGCGCTGACCCTGGGCGGAGACGTCCCGGCCGACATCGCCGCGGTGCTCGCCACCGTGCAGAACGACCTGTTCGACGCGGGCGCCGACCTGTCGACGCCGATCGTGGAGAACCCTAAGTATCCCCCGCTGCGCATCGAGCAGGGCTACATCGACGGGCTCGAGGCCTGGTGCGACAGCTTCGGTGCGGAACTGACCCCGCTGGACTCGTTCATCCTGCCCGGCGGCACGCCGCTGTCGGCGCTGCTGCACCAGGCCCGGGTGATCACCCGGCGCGCCGAGCGTGCGGCGTGGACCGCCGTGGAGGCTTTCCCGGACGACACCGGCGTGCTCCCCGCGAAGTACCTGAATCGCCTGTCGGATCTGCTGTTCATCCTCGGCCGCGTGGCGAACGTCCGCGCCGGCACCAGCGATGTGAAGTGGGTTCCGGGCGCGAACCGGAATCGCTGACCGACTCCTACCGAATCAGCGCGCGCCGCGGCGGCGAGACCGTCGCGGCGGGCGCGATTCCAGCCAGGACGAGAACGCCGTGACCAGGATCGGCGACATGGCGATCTCGTAGTCGCCGGAACCGGGACCGGGACCGGTGACGTGCAGTTCGAGCACCACCATGTCCGGGTCCATGATCTCGAGTTCGGTGCCCTCCGGGGCACGTCGACCATGCAGCTCCACGTGCCGCCGCGGCAGGGCCGCCGTCGGCCCGGGCAGCAGCGCCGTCAGCCGGTAGTAGACCAGGGCGAATTCGGTGTAATGCACCGACCCGTGCCGCCACCCGCGATCGCTCTCGGCGGGCAGGGCCCGCAGGATCACCGGGGTGCCGGCGCGCCGCACCTCGCGCACCCGATAGATCAGACCGGCCAGTAACAGCACCGCACCGACGACCAGCGCCAGGACCAACCAACCCCACCACGGCATTCGGTGCACCCTTCAGATAGTGAAAACGTCACCAGCCGCCCCGCCAGGCGGGACGGCTGATGACGTGAATCATGTCAGACTCGGTCGCTAACTCACAGCTTCGACGGCACGAATCCGAGAACGAGCCTGCAGGTACGCTGCCGACCCCTCCTCTGCCGCCTCGAGAGCAGCGCGTTCGGCCGCCAGATCGATCTCGTCCGCGAGCTGTGCGGACTCGGCCAGCACCTTCGCGTCGGTACCGGTCACGTTCAGGAAGCCGCCCTGAGCCGCGATCGCAAGCTTGCTGCCGTCGGCCATGGTGACCACGACGCAGCCACCGGGCGCGAGCTCGGAGAAGAGAGGCGCGTGGCTGGCCAGGATCCCGACCTCGCCGTCGGTGGTCTGCGCCCGCAGGAACGTCGCATCCCCGGAGTACAGCACCTGATCGGGCGAGACGACGTCCACCCGGAAGGTCTTGTCAGCCATGGTTCGCGACTACTTTCCGGCGATCTTCGCGGCAGCGGCCTCGACGTCGTCGAGTCCACCGCAGCTGTTGAACGCCTGCTCGGGCAGGTGATCGAACTCGCCCTTGCACACGCGGTCGAAGGCGTCGATGGTGTCCGCGAGGGGCACAACCGAACCGACCTGGCCGGTGAACTTCTCGGCGACCAGGAAGTTCTGGCCGAGGAACTTCTGGAGACGACGGGCGCGGCCCACCGTGACCTTGTCCTCTTCGGAGAGCTCGTCCATACCGAGGATGGCGATGATGTCCTGCAGTTCCTTGTACTTCTGCAGGATTCGCTTGACCTCGTTGGCGACGCGGAAGTGCTCGTCGCCCACGATCGAGGCCTCGAGGATACGCGAGGTCGAGGTCAGCGGATCCACGGCCGGGTAGATACCCAGCTGCGAGATCGGGCGCGAGAGCTCGGTGGTCGCATCCAGGTGCGCGAAGGTCGTCGCCGGCGCCGGGTCGGTGTAGTCGTCTGCGGGGACGTAGATCGCCTGCAGCGAGGTGATCGAACGGCCCTTGGTCGAGGTGATGCGCTCCTGGAGTTCACCCATCTCGTCGGCCAGCGTCGGCTGGTAACCCACGGCCGAAGGCATACGACCCAGCAGGGTCGAGACCTCGGAACCGGCCTGGGTGAACCGGAAGATGTTGTCGATGAACAGCAGCACGTCCTGGTGCTGCACGTCGCGGAAGTACTCGGCCATGGTCAGGGCCGACAGGGCGACGCGCATACGCGTGCCTGGGGGCTCATCCATCTGACCGAAGACGAGGGCGGTGTCCTGAAGGACGCCCATCTCTTCCATTTCCAGGTGGAGGTCGGTGCCCTCACGGGTACGCTCACCGACGCCGGCGAACACCGAGGTGCCGGAGAACTCGCGAGCGATACGGGTGATCATCTCCTGGATCAGAACGGTCTTGCCGACACCGGCACCACCGAACAGACCGATCTTGCCGCCCTTGACGTACGGGGTCAGCAGGTCGATGACCTTGATACCGGTTTCCAGGATCTCGGTCTTACCCTCGAGCTGGTCGAAGGCCGGGGGCTTGCGGTGGATACCCCACTGCTCGCCGTCGCGACCGGTACCCGGTGCGTCCAGGCAGTCGCCCAGAGCGTTGAAGACGTGACCCTTGACGACGTCGCCGACGGGCACCGAGATCGGCTTGCCGGAGTCGGTGACGGCGGCACCGCGGACGAGTCCGTCGGTGGGCTGCATGGAGACGGTGCGCACCACGTTGTCGCCGAGGTGCTGGGCGACCTCGAGGGTCAGCACCTTGGCCACGGCCGGGAGGGTGACCTCGGCGTGGAGAGCATTAAACAGGGCCGGCACGGCGCCGCGCGGGAACTCGACGTCGACGACCGGGCCGATGACCCGGGCGACGCGACCCGCGGTCGCCGAGGCGGCGGCGGTCGGGTCGGTGACTGCTGCAGTCATGGTTTTTTCTCTTTCCTCGATATGTCTTGTCAGTGCGCGAGCGCTTCGACGCCGCCGACGATCTCGCTGATTTCCTGGGTGATCTGCGCCTGGCGGGCCGCATTGGCCTGACGGCTCAGGTTCTTCTCCAGCTCCGTCGCGTTGTCGGTGGCCGCCTTCATGGCGGTACGACGTGCGGCGCTCTCCGAAGCAGCCGAGTCGAGCAGCGCGGCAAAGATCCGCGCGGCCACGTACTTCGGCAGCAGGGCGTCGAGCAGCCCGTTGGGGTCGTCGCCGCCGAACTCGATGTCGGCCTGCACGCCACCGGCGGCGGGCGACTCGTCGAGCATGTCGCGGCCCAGATTCATCTGTTCCAGCTCGAAGTCGACGTCGATCGGCGCCATGCGGCGCACCACCGGCTGCTGCGACAGCATGGACACGAAGCGCGTGTAGACGATGTGCAACTCGTCGACGCCCTCGATGTCACCGCTGCCGTCCGGCAGGGGCACGTTCTCGCCGCTGCCGGCGAGGAACGAGTCCACCAGGTGCTTCACCGCGGCGGCGCCGTCGGCGAACACGGGCTGCTGCGAGAAACCGGACCAGCTGCCGGCGACCTGGCGGTCACGGAAGGTGTAGTACCCGATGCCCTTGCGGCCCATCACGTACAGCACCGGCGTCTTGCCCTCGGAGCGGAGCAGCGACAGCAGCTCTTCGGTCTCCTTGAGCACGTTCGAGTTGTAGCCGCCGCACTGACCGCTGTCGCTGGTCACGACCAGGACCGCGGCGCGCTTCGGATCGTGCCGTGCGTTGAGCAGCGGAATCTGGTCCAGGTTCGCCCGCGACGCGAGCGACGCGACCACCTCCGTGATCTCCTCGGAGTACGGACGAGCGGCAGCCACTCGCGCCTGCGCCTTGGTGATGCGCGACGTCGCGATCAGCTCCTGCGCCTTCGTGATCTTCTTGGTCGACTCGATCGACCGGATCCGCGAACGCAGTTCCCGAATGGAGGCCATGACTACTTCGTCTTCTTCGTCACTCGGATCGTCTCGGACTCGACGTCTTCAGCGGCCATGGGATCGGCTGCGACCTCGACGACACGCGAGCCGTCCGAGGCGATGAAGCCGGCCTTGAAGTTGTCGGTGGCCGTCGCCAGCGCGGCCTTGTCCTCGGCGGAGAGCTTCTTACCGCCGGCGATGTTGGCGTAGACGCCCTTCGCACTGTGGTGCAGGTCGCCGAGCAGCTCGCTCTCGAAGCGACGGACGTCGGCGACGGGCACCGAGTCCATGAAGCCTTCGCCGCACAGGTACAGCGAGACGATCTGGTCCTCGACGGCGACCGGGCTGTACTGGTCCTGCTTGAGCAGCTCCACCCAGCGGGCGCCGCGCTCGAGCTGAGCCTTCGACGCGGCGTCGAGGTCCGAGGCGAAGGCCGAGAAGGCTTCCAGCTCACGGAACTGAGCCAGTTCCAGACGCAGCGAACCGGAGACGTCCTTCAGACCCTTGGTCTGAGCGGCGCCACCGACTCGGGAGACCGAGATACCGACGTTGATCGCCGGGCGGACGCCCTTGTTGAACAGGTCCGACTCCAGGAAGACCTGGCCGTCGGTGATCGAGATGACGTTGGTCGGAATGAACGCCGAGACGTCGTTGGCCTTGGTCTCGATGATCGGCAGACCGGTCATCGAACCGCCGCCGAGCTCGTCGGACAGCTTCGCGCAACGCTCCAGCAGACGCGAGTGCAGGTAGAAGACGTCACCCGGGTATGCCTCGCGGCCCGGCGGGCGACGCAGCAGCAGCGAGATGGCGCGGTAGGCCTCAGCCTGCTTCGACAGGTCGTCGAACACGATGAGGACGTGCTTGCCCTGGTACATCCAGTGCTGGCCGAGGGCCGAACCGGTGTACGGAGCCAGCCACTTGAAGCCGGCCGAATCGGACGCGGGGGCGGCGACGATGGTGGTGTACTCCATCGCTCCGGCCTCTTCCAGCGCGGTCTTGACGCCGGCGATGGTCGAGCCCTTCTGGCCGACGGCGACGTAGATGCAGCGAACCTGCTTCTCCGGATCGCCGGTCGCCCAGTTGTCCTTCTGGTTCAGGATGGCGTCGATGCAGACCGCGGTCTTGCCGGTCTTACGGTCGCCGATGATCAGCTGGCGCTGGCCGCGACCGATGGCGGTCATGGCGTCGACGGCCTTGATACCGGTGGCGAGGGACTCCTCGACCGGCTGACGTTCGAGCACCGAGGCGGCCTGCAGTTCGAGGACGCGCTCTTCGTCGGACTCGATGGTGCCGAGACCGTCGATCGGCTGGCCCAGCGGGTTGATGACACGTCCGAGGAACTTGTCGCCGACCGGCACCGACAGCACGTTGCCGGTCCGCTTGACTTCCTGGCCCTCTTCGATGTTCTCGTAGTCACCCAGGATGACGGCGCCGACCGCATCCAGGTCGAGGTTCAGCGCGACGCCGCGAATTCCACCGGGGAACTCGAGCAGCTCGTTCGCCATGGCGCCGGGCAGTCCGCTCACGTGAGCGATGCCGTCGCCGGTGTCGGTGACGAGGCCGATCTCTTCACGAGTGGCCTCCCCGCGCACCTCCTCGGTGTAATTTGCGATCGCGCTCCGAATCTCATCGGAGGAGATGGTCAACTCGGCCATATTCCTGCCTGCTCTTCCTGGGCTTGCTTAAAGGGGTGGGGAATCGTTGTTGCTTGGGTGGTCACCGCAGGCTGCGGCGCAGGGCCGCCAGCTTGCCGGCGATACTTCCGTCGATGCGTTCGTCGCCCACGCGGACCACGACGCCACCGAGAAGCTCGGGGTCGATCTCGACGTGCAGGGTGACCGGCGCGCCGTAGATGCCCGAGAGCTTGTCGGCCAGTTCGGTCCGCTGCTGCGCGGACAGTTCGCCGGCGGAGGTGACGTAGGCGACCTTGCGGCCGTTGGCGCCGGCGGCGAGCCCGGAGAGCTCGTCGATGACGTCGCCGGGCGCGTCGGCGCTGGTGGTGACGGCCTGCACGGCGAGACGACGGGTCACGTCGTCGACCTTACCGGCGATCAATCCGTCGAGGAGTCCGGCGCGATCGGCCTGCGACCGCGTGCGGTCGGACAGGGCCTGCTCGAGTTCGGTGTTCTCCTTGACCGTCCGGCCGAGCAGGAACAGCTCTTCCTCGACCGTGTCCAGGCGACCGTCGGCCTTGGCCGAAGCCAGCATGGCCTCGCGACCGAGTTCCTGCAGAGCGGAAGCCAGATCGCTGTCGCTGGACCAGGGGCGCGCGGCGGCCGAAGCCACCGTGGTACGCGTGACCTCGCTGACCTTGCCCTTGAGCACGTCGCGAGCGACGTCGGCGCGGGCGGCGGTCGGCGTGGCCGAGTCGGCCAGAGCAGTACGCAGCGCACGATTGTCGGACACGGTCTGGGCGAACGAGAGCAACTCGTCACCGATGGTGACCGCCTCCGCGCTCGGAACACCGCGCAGGGCGGCTTCCAGCTCGACGCGGGCGCCTTCGAGGGCTTCGCGGCTTGACGCTGCGTACATCTACCTACATTCCTTCTAGTGGCATGGCACGACGGAGACGGTCACAGGTACGGCGAAGATCTCTCCGCCGCCCTGCACCTGACTCCGCCATCATCGGAACTCTTACTTCGCGGCCTGATCGGCGACGTCGTCGAGTTCCGCGAGGAACCGATTGACGGTGCCGGCCTGCTTGGTGCCGTCGGACAGCTCGGACGCGACCAGCTTCTCAGCGAGGTCGACCGACAGTCGGCCCACGTCGCCGCGCAGTTCGGAAACGATCTGCTGACGCTGGGCAGCGAGCTGAGCAGCGCCGTTGGCGATGATCCGGTCGCTTTCCGCGGTGGCCTGGGTCTTCATATCGGCGATGATCTGCGTGCCCTGCTGGCGCGCCTCATCACGGATACCGGCCGCCTCTTCACGGGCGCCGGCGAGCTGCTCGCGGTACGCCGTGAGCGAAGCGTTGGCTTCGGCCTGTGCGGCCTCGGCGCGCTCGATGCCGCCCTCGATGGTCTCGCGACGCTCGTCCAGGACCTTCTGGTAACGCGGGATCACGTACTTCCAGAAGACGAAGAGAACGACGGCGAAGGCGACCAACGACCAGATGATGTCGTACCACGCCGGCAACAGCGGGTTCTGATTGTCCGTGCTCTCCTCCGCGAGGAGATACAGGTCAGTGGTGTTGATCATGTCGGTGTCTCAGATCAGAAGATGAAGCCGACGACGATACCGATCAGCGCCAGTGCCTCGGAGAGTGCGATACCCAGGAACATGGTGGTGCGGATCTGGCCGGCGAGCTCGGGCTGACGGGCGATACCTTCGATGGCCTTGCCGGCCACGATGCCCACGCCGATGCCCGGGCCGATGGCGGCCAGGCCGTAACCGATGGCACCGAAGCCGGAGCCTTCGAAGGTGGTGGTGGTGTCGGCGAGAGTCTGGGCGATGTAGCTCATCTTTTCGATTCCCTTTTCTTTCTTGGTGGCTCCCCGCCCGGGCGGACGAGTGAGTCAGTTCTGGGGGTTTGGAGGAGCCGCTCGGGGTTGACCGGCTCCGGGAGGTTTAGTGCTGGTCCGCGTGCAGCGACTGGTCGATGTAGACCGCGGTCAGCAGCGCGAAGATGTAGGCCTGCAGGCCGATGACCAGCAGCTCGAAGAAGGTGAAGCCGACGCCCGCGAGCAACGCGAAGGGGGCGAAGACGACGTGCCAGGTACCACTGAACAGGAAGTACTGGGTGGCTGCGAAGAACAGCACCAGCATGATGTGACCGGCCAGCATGTTGGCCATGAGTCGAATGGTCAGCGTGAACGGACGCAGGACGAAGGTCGAGATGAACTCGATCGGGATCAGCAGCGGCTGAATGGCCAGCGGGACGCCGGGCAGCACGATCGAGGACTTGATGAAGCCGAAGAAGCCGTACTTGGCGATACCCACCCAGAGGTAGGTGATGTAGGCGACGGCGGCCATCACCAGCGGCATGCCGATGCGCGCGTTCGAGGAGATGTTCAGGAACGGCACGATCGACGAGAGGTTCAGGAAGATCGTGGCGAAGAAGATCGAGGCGATGATGGCCAGGAACTTGCGGCCGTTCTCCTTGCCCAGGATCTCTTCGGCGATGTTGATCCGCACGAAGTCGAGCATGGACTCGGCGACGTTCTGCACACCGCGGGGAATCACCTTGGGGCTGCGCATCGCGAACGCGAAGCCGGCTGCCACCAGCACGGAGATCACGACCCGCATGATGGTGATGCGGTTCAACTCGAACACGGTGCCTTCGAACAGGACCGCGGGCGGGAAGAAGTCGTTCAGGCTCGGCGTGTGGAACTCTTCGGCGGCGAGGAGCAGACCCTGCTCATTGAGCTGGGTCGCAGTGGCCAGGATGACGCTCAGCGTTCTCTCCCGTGTTCGGGACCGAGGAGCCCCGTGGACTCTCGGTTCGATCGGCTATCGGTGCGGGCACAGTGCGGCCGCAGCGCGTTGAGGCGTTGCTTCCGCAGTGGTGGTGCGTGCAGAACTTTATCAAGGCGAACCCGGGTGAAACCAATCCGGCCCCCGCGGCGAGCTCGTTCCTCGGTGCGATCCGCTCCTACTATCAGAGGTAGTAGCAGGTCAGCACCCGGAATTATGGTACTCGTCACTTACCCGTCGGTGGTGAGTCTTCGCCGACCTCGCTGCCGGAGGCTTCCGGCTCGACGTACGGCGAGTTGGTGCTCATCACGCCCCAGACCTCGGAACCGAGCACCGCGACGATGGCGCCGATCAGCATGCTGACCAGGGCGCCCTTGGAATAGAAGTCCATGTTCGCCAGTACCGCCATCACCACCAGCACCACCACCATCTTGAGGAACCACGACCCCATGACCGTGGCCATGGTGATCGACGGCGACATCTTGGCGGTGGCCATGATCGAGATGACGGTCAGCAGAATGAAGCTGCCGCCGACGCCGGCGCCGATGAGGACGCCCCAGACCCCCGGCAGTCCGTCGATCGGCCACCAGATCACCAGCCCGATCAGGGTCAGCGCGAGCAACCCGAGCAGGCCGTAGCGAAGCCCGTTCTTGAGGGGGGCCAGGGAGTCGTAGACGGTCTCGGCTACGTCCTCGTCGGGCGACAGATTCGGATTCTCGGCATTCGTGGACACGCGCCAAGGCTAGCGAGTGGCGAGCCTGCGACTCAACCGAGGAGCGAAGGTGGCGGCCAGCGCGATCAGCAAGCCGACGAAGAAGAAGGGCGCCACGGCCAGCGGGGAGAACAGCGTGCACGCGGCCACCGACAGCGCCAGCACCCCCACCCACAGGTAGATCAGCAGTGCCACGCGACGCGAGGAGTGGCCCAGTTCCAGGAGCTTGTGGTGCAGGTGCATCTTGTCCGGAGTGGCGAAGCTGACACCCGCGCGCGTGCGGCGGATCACCGCCAGCACCATGTCGAGCAGCGGGATGAAGACCACCGCGGCCACCAGGATCAGCGGCGACAGCAGGGTGAACATGTCGGCGGTGCCGTACGCGCTCAGCGCCGGGCGGCCCGACGCGCTGGTCGACGCCGCGGCCAGCATCAGGCCGATCAGCATGGCGCCGGAGTCGCCCATGAAGATGCGTGCCGGGGAGAAATTGTGCGGCAGGAAGCCCAGGCACGCACCGGCCAGCGCGGTGGTGATCAGCGCAGGCGAGTAGTAGTTCACGTCGCCGCCCTGATCGTGCAGCAGACCGAGCGAGAAGATGAGGATCGCGATGGACGCGATCAGCCCGAGACCCGCGGCCAGGCCGTCGAGGCCGTCGACGAAGTTGATGGCGTTGATCGTGGTGACCGTGATGACCACGGTGAGCAGGCCCGCCTGCAGCGGGTCGAGCACCACGGTGCCGATGTCCGCGAACGGCACGTAGACCACGTACCAACTGACCCCCATCACCACGAGCACCCCGGCGGCGGTGATCTGGCCGACGAACTTGGTGAGGGCGTCCAGCCCCCACCGATCGTCGATCACGCCGACCAGCACGATCACCAGGCCGGCGGTGATCACCGCGATCATGTCGGGTGTGTAGGCGAACCCGCGGTTGAGGGCGGGCAACTGCGCCGCGAGCGCGATCGCGCACACCACGCCCAGGTACATGCCCACTCCCCCGAGGCGCGGGGTGGGGATCAAGTGCACGTCGCGTTCACGCGGGACGGCGACCGCCCCGGCACGGACCGCGAAGACGCGGACCAGCGCGGTGATCAGGTACGTGATGCCGGCGGCGGTCAGCCCGACCAGCGCCAGCTCGCGCAGCGGAACGCCGACCCCGCCGACGGAGTCCAACGCGAGCAGCTGCACGCCGCTTCCCGATCCAGTCACGCCAGACAGGCTACTCGGCACGCAGCGCCGCGAGTTCGGCCGCCACGACGTCGTGTCGGGCGCGATCGTCGGTGGGCGCGTCGAGGGCGACGCGCATCAGGTCGGCGAGGGCCGGAATCTGCGCGGCCCGCAGGCCTTCGGCGACCGCGGCCGCCGTGCCGAAGCGGATCGCCGAGCCCTCGGTGACCGGCGCGGCGTCGAACGGGGTCACCGCCTTGTCGACGATGATGCCGCTGGCCGCCAGGCGGGCCGCGGCCTCGCGGCCGGTGAGTCCGAGCGAGCTGACGTCGACGATGCCCAGATGGGTGTCGGTGCCGCCGCCGACCGGGCGCAGCCCGTGCGCGGCGAGCGCGGCCACGAGGTCGCGCGCGGTGCCCGCCACTTCGCCGGCGTAGGCCTGGAACTCCGGGGTGGCCGACTCGGCGAAGGCCACCGCCTTGGCCCCGACGGCGTGCATCGCCGGGGCACCCTGCAGGAACGGGAAGACTGCGCGATCGAGGGCTTGAGCGTGCTCGCCGCGGGCCAGCAGCAGACCACCGCGCGGTCCGCGGATCACCTTGTTGGTCGCGACGGTCACCACATCGGCGTACGGAACCGGGGAGGCCAGCACACCGCCGGCGACGAGACCCGCCAGGTGCGCGGCGTCGACCCACAGGATGCATTCGGCCTCGTCGGCGATGGCGCGCAGTCGCGGCAGATCCCAGAGGCGGGTGTACGAGGTGCCGCCGACCACCAGGATGCGCGGGCGATGGATCATCGCGAGCTCGTGCAGCTTCTCGTAGTCCACCTGCTCGGTGTCGCGGCGCACGCCGTAGTTCACGACGTTGAACCAGCGTCCGGACGAGTTGGCGCGGGAGCCGTGCGTCTGGTGGCCGCCGTGGCGCAGGCTCAACGAGAGCAGCTGATCGCCCGGTTTGGCGAAGGCGGCCAGCACGGCCAGGTTCGCGAGCACCCAGGACAGCGGCTGCACGTTTACGTATTCGGCGTCGAACAGCGCGCGGGCGCGGGCGCGGGCGAGCTCCTCGACCTCGTCGACCACCGCGCAGCCACCGTGGAAGCGGCGGCCCGGGTAGCCCTCGGCGTACTTGTCCGACAGCACCGACGCCATGGCGGCCCGCACAGCGGGGGTCGCCACCGACTCGGCCGCCAGCAACTGCAGGCCGGAGTCGCGGCGCCGCTGT
Source organism: Gordonia alkaliphila (assembly GCF_039542465.1). NCBI lineage: Bacteria > Bacillati > Actinomycetota > Actinomycetes > Mycobacteriales > Gordoniaceae > Gordonia > Gordonia alkaliphila. The sequence continues at coordinate 21,741 of NZ_BAABIE010000007.1, forward strand.
TCGCGGGCGATCAGCTCGGCCATCGCGGGGTCGGCGGCGGCCAGCGCCCGCTGGTGGTCGGTCAGGTCGGCGTCGGTCATTGCGGTCTCCGCAGGTCGGCCGGATCCACGTCGAGCACTTCGGCGATGGCGTCCACGGACACCGCGCCCTCGCGCAGCACCACGGGATCGGCGCCGGTGAGGTCGACGATGGTGGAGGCCACCGCGTGATCGGCGGGACCGCCGTCGAGGTAGACCGCGACCGAGTCGCCGAGCTGCGCCCGGGCGTCGCCCACGGTGGCGGCCGGTGCGCTGCCGGAGACGTTGGCGCTGGAGACCGCCATCGGTCCCACTTCGCGGAGCACCTCGATGGCGACCGGGTGCAGCGGCATCCGCAGCATCACGGTGCCGTCGGTGTCGCCGAGGTCCCAGGCCAGCGACGGCGCCTGCTCCACCACCAGGCTCAGACCGCCCGGCCAGAACGACTGCACCAGTTCCCGGGCCTGCGGGCTGACGCGCTGCACCAGGCCGTCGACGGTGTGCCACGAGCCCACCAGAACCGGCACCGGCATGTCGCGGCCGCGGTGTTTGGCGGCGAGCAGCGCGCTCACGGCTTCGGAGTCGAAGGCATCGCAGCCCAGGCCGTACAGGGTGTCGGTGGGCAGAACCACCAGTCGGCCGGCCCGCGCGGCGCCGACCGCGGCGTGCAGCCCGGCGGCTCGTTCTTGCGGGTCACTGCAGTCGTAGACGGCGCTCACGGTTTCCATCCTTGCACGGTCGCCGGGTCGGCCCGGCGCGCGGTGACATAACGCGGACGTCCGGCCAGATCGCGGTGACCGACGACCTCGGTGAATCGGCCGTCGGCGACGAATACGTCGACCGTTGCGGCCGCGGTGGTGTCGTCGTGCTCGAGCGCCACCACCCCGCCGGGCCGCAGGCCCTCGGCGAGTAACGGAACGAGTTCGACGATCAGGTCCATGCCGGTCTCGCCGGAGAAGACCGCCTCCGCCGGGTCGTGCGCCACCTCCGGGGACACCGGCGCGGCGGCGGGCACGTACGGCGGGTTGCAGACGATCACGTCGACGACGCCGAGCTCGGCCCACACGTCCGGGTCGGTGACGTCGCCGGCCACCACCCGCACCCGGTCGGCCACCGACGACGGTTGCGCCGCCGCATTGCGCCGCAGGTAGTCGAGCGCCGACGGCGACCGTTCCACCGCGACCATCGCCGCGCGCGGCACCGCGGTCGCGACGGCCAGCGCGAGGGCACCGCTGCCCGAGCAGAGGTCGACCACGCGGACCGCCGCCCCGGGCTCGGCGACGTCGGCGCACGCGCGGGCGGCCCACTCGACGAGCAGTTCGGTCTCCGGGCGCGGGACGAACACTCCCGGCCCCACGGCGAGTTCCACGCCGGCGAACGAGGCCTCGGCGGTCAAGTGCTGCAACGGGATTCGCTCCGCGCGGCGGGCGATGAGGGCGTCGTACGCGGCAGCCTGCGCGGCGGTGGGATCGTCGGCCAGGATCAGCCGCCCCGGCTCGATGCCGAGCACGTGGGCCAGCAACCAGCCGGCGTCGGTGGCCGCGGCATCGATGCCCGCGGTGGCCAGCGCCGCCGCGCCCCGGGCGCGCAGCGCCGTCGCAGAAGGGTTCGAGGCAGAAGGGTTCGAGGCAGAAGGGTTCGAGGCAGAAGGGTTGGCGCCCGAACGATCAGACGGCGAGGTCACTGCTCCTCGAGTCGCGCCTGCTTGTCGGCCTCCACCAGCGCGTCGAGCAGGGCTTCCATCTCCCCGGAGAGCACCGCGTCGAGGTTGTTGGCCTTGAAGCCGATGCGGTGATCGGAGATGCGGTTCTCCGGGAAGTTGTAGGTGCGGATGCGTTCGGAGCGGTCCACGGTGCGGATCTGCGCGGCGCGGCCGGCGGCGGCCTCGGCGGCCTTCTCCTCATCCGCGGCGGCCTGCAGCCGGGCGGCGAGCACCTGCATGGCGCGCGCCTTGTTCTGGATCTGGGAGCGCTCGTTCTGACAGGTCACGACGATGCCGGTGGGCAGGTGCGTCAGGCGCACCGCCGAGTCGGTGGTGTTCACGCCCTGTCCGCCCTTGCCGGAGCTGCGGTACACGTCGACGCGCAGGTCGGAGTCGTCGATCGCGATCTCGGCGACCTCGTCGGGCTCGGGGTAGATGAGCACCCCGGCGGCCGAGGTGTGGATGCGACCCTGCGACTCGGTGACCGGCACGCGCTGCACGCGGTGCACGCCGCCCTCGAACTTCAGGCGGGACCAGACGCCGTCGCGGGACGCCTCGCGCGCCTTGATCGAGAGCGTCGCGTCCTTGTAGCCGCCGAGATCGGATTCGGTGACGCCCAGCACGGTGGCCTTCCAGCCGCGGCGCTCGCAGTACTTCAGGTACATCCGGACCAGGTCGGCGGCGAACAGCGCCGACTCCTCTCCCCCGGCCCCGGACTTCACTTCGAGCACCACGTCGTCGCCGTCGTGCGGATCGCGCGGAGCCAGCAGGTCGGTCAGCGCTGCGTCCAGTTCCGCCACCGTGGCCTCCAGCGCCGGCAGCTCCTCCGCGAAGCTCGGATCCGCTTCGGCGAGTTCGTGCGCGGCCGCCAGATCCTCACGGGCCGCGGCCAGCTTGGTGTACGTGGTCATCACCGGGCCCAGCTCGGCGAACCGTTTGCCGACTCGACGCGCGGTGGCGGGATCGTCGTGCAGCGACGGATCCGAGAGCTGCTGCTCCAGTCCCTGGTACTCGGCGAGGATGTCGTCGATCGCGGTGGCCTGCCTGCTCACGTGTACTGCGCTCCTGAACTCGCCGGTGCGGCGACTCGCGGGATGAAACGTCGAAAAGGGGTACCGGGACGACGAACGACACCCGGATGCGAACGACGCCCGGCCGCCGATCGGTGAAGATCGTGAGCCGGGCGTCGCGGGAAAGCTACTTCTGGCGCTTGCCGTACCGCTTCTCGAAGCGAGCGACGCGGCCGCCGGTGTCGAGGATCTTCTGCTTGCCGGTGTAGAACGGGTGGCACTGCGAGCAGACTTCCACGTTGATCCGGCCGTCCTTGGCGGTGCTGCGGGTCTCGAAGGTGTTGCCGCAACCGCAGACGACGGTGGTCGCCTCGTACTGGGGGTGAATGCCTTGCTTCATGGGGGTCCTTAATGTTCGTGGCCGCCGGGTCATCGGGCACAGAGCGCCGATGTGAACCGGAACCGGACTGACCGGTCGATTATTCCACAGGACGGCGGCGGGTGCTAAATCACACCCGTCGGCGTTAACGCCTCGACCGGTTGCCCGCGACTATTCTAGTAGTGCACCCTTACCCGCCGACGACCCCGGGAGACGCCCTCCGATGACCACGCCCAGCGGCAGTTCCGACCGCCCCGCCCGCAAGACTCGCTGGTCACGGCGCAATCCCTACTCGGCGCGGGTGATCGAGAACAACCTGCTGACGGCGCCGGAGAGCGACAAGGAAGTGCGCCACCTGATCCTCGACATCGCCGACGCCGGACTGGAGTACCAGCCGGGCGACGCTGTCTCGGTGCTTCCGCAGAACGCACCCGAGCTCGTGGCGGCGATCATCGCCCGCCTCGGCGTCCCCGCCGACACCGAGATCACCGACCGCAAGGGCAGCCAGAGCCTGACCGCCGCCCTGACCCACGGTTTCGAGATCACGTCGGTCTCCCCGTACCTGCTGGACCACCTCGCGACGACGCTGCACAACGAGGTCGCCACGGCGCTGCTGGCCGGCGACCGCGCCGATCTCGAGGCGTGGACGCGCGGCCGCGACGTGCTGGATCTGCTGGCGCTGGAACCGGAGTGGTCCCCCACCCCGGAGGCGCTGCTGGCCGAACTGCGGCCGTTGACCGCCCGCACCTACTCCATCTCGTCGGCGCCCAGCGTGCACGACGGCACGCTGCACCTGACGCCGGCGACGGTCCGCCACTACGCCACCGACGAGTGGGGCGCCGGCCGCGACCGCGGCGGAGCCGCCTCCACCTACCTCGCCGACCGCGTGCAGCCCGGCGACAGCGTGGGCGTGTACCTGACCCCGAATAAGAACTTCCGCCTGCCCGAACCGGACACCGACATCATCATGATCGGGCCGGGCACCGGGATCGCCCCGTTCCGCGGCTTCCTGCACGAGCGCGCCCAGGACGGCGGCAGCGGACGCAACTGGCTCTTCCACGGCGCGCGCCACCGGGACCAGGACTTCCTGTACCGCGAGGAGATCTCGAGTCTCCACTCCGACGGCGTGCTCGACCGCCTGGACGTCGCCTTCTCCCGCGAGCAGGAGGAGAAGGTCTACGTCCAGCACCTGATGGACGGCCACGGCGCCGACCTCTACCACTGGCTGCGCGACGGCGCGGTGCTCTACGTGTGCGGCGACGCCACCGAGATGGCGCAGAGCGTCGACGACGCACTGGTGGCGATCATCGTCGCGAACGAGGGCCTGCACGAAGAAGCGGCCCGTGCGCGACTGGAGGAACTCCGCGCGCAGGGCCGCTATCTTCGGGACGTGTACTAGTCCTGTACCGGACTAGTCCTGGTCGGTACTAGTCCTGATCGAGGGATCCGGGTGCGGTCTTCTGCACCTGCATGAGGAACTCGACGTTGTTGCGCGTCTTCTTCAGCTGCGACAGCAGCAGGTCGATGGCCTGCTGGCTGTCCAGGCCGCTCAGGAGACGACGCAGCTTGTGCATGATCGAGAACTCCTCGGGCGAGAGCAGCAGCTCGTCCTTACGCGTACCCGACGGGTTCACGTCGACGGCCGGGAAGATGCGCCGCTCGGAGATCTTGCGGTCGAGCTTGAGCTCGGCGTTGCCGGTGCCCTTGAACTCCTCGAAGATCACCGTGTCGCCGGTGGAGCCGGTCTCGACCATCGCGGTGGCGATGATGGTCAGCGACCCGCCGTTCTCGATGTTGCGGGCGGCGCCCAGGAAACGCTTCGGCGGGTACAGCGCCGTCGAATCCACACCGCCGGACAGGATGCGGCCCGACGCCGGGGAGGCGTTGTTGTAGGCGCGACCGAGGCGGGTGATCGAGTCGAGCAGCACCACGACGTCCTTGCCCTGCTCCACCAGGCGCTTGGCGCGCTCGATGGCCAGTTCGGCGACGGTGGTGTGATCGGACGGCGGCCGGTCGAAGGTGGAGGCGATGACCTCGCCCTTCACCGAGCGCTGCATGTCGGTGACCTCTTCGGGCCGCTCGTCCACCAGCACCACCATGAGGTGGCATTCGGGATTGTTGGTGGTGATTGCGTTGGCGATGTCCTGCAGGATGGTGGTCTTACCGGCCTTGGGCGGCGAGACGATCAGCGCGCGCTGCCCCTTGCCGATCGGCATGATCAGGTCGATCACGCGGGTCGACAGACGCTCCGGCGTGGTCTCCAGACGCAGCCGCTCGTTCGGGTACAGCGGGGTGAGCTTGGCGAAGTCCGGGCGCTTGCGGGCCTGGTCCGGCTCGCCGCCGTTGACCGTGTCCAGCCGCACCATCGGGTTGAACTTCTGCCGCTGGTTGCCCTGCTGCTGCTGGTCAGTGCCCTCGCGCGGCACCTTCACCGCACCGGTGATCGCGTCGCCGCGGCGCAGGCCGTAGCGGCGGACCATGTTCATCGACACGTAGACGTCGTTCGGCCCGGGCAGGTAACCGGAGGTCCGGACGAAAGCGTAGTTGTCGAGCACGTCGAGGATGCCGGCGACGGGTGCGACGACGTCGCCCTCGTTCAGCTGCGGCTCACCCTGGTCGCCACCGCGATCGCGGCCGCGACGGTTGCGCTCGCGCACGCGACGGCCGCGGCGACGACCGCCGCCTTCGCCGTCGTCGTCGGAGTGCTGATCCTGGTTGCGCTGCTGGTGCTGCTGCCCGCCCTGGTTCTGCTGGCCCTGATTCTGCTGGCCACGGTTGCGGTTACCCTGCTGCTCGCCCTGGCTCTTGTCGCCGGCGTTCTTGTCACCCGAGTTCCGGTCGCCCTGGTTGCGGTCGCCCTGGTTGCGGTCGTTCCGGTTGCGCCGGTTGCGGCCGCCCTCGGACGACTGTTCGCCCTGGTCGGCGCCGTCGCCCCTGCCGCGACGCTCGCCGGTCGGGGCGTCGCTCTTGGGTGCATCGTTCTTGGGTGCGTCGCTCTTGGGTGCATCGTTCTTGGGTGCGTCGCTCTTGGGTGCATCACTCTGAGGAGCGTCTGCCTGCGGGGCCTCGGCCTTCGGGGCGTCAGCCTTGGGCGCCTCGGTCTTGGGCGCTGCGGTCTTCGGTGCCTCGGTCTTGGGCGCCTCGGCCTTGGGCGGCTCGGCGGCGGGGGCCGCGGCCTTGCGCGCCGCGCCACCGCTCTGGTGGGTGCGGATGGCGTCGATCAGATCGCCCTTGCGCATGCCCGAGGTGCCTTTGATGCCCAGCTCACCGGCCAGACCGCGCAGCTGCGGCAGCAGCATGGAGCTCAGACCACGCGGGGCGGCGGCGGGGGTGCTCAGGTCCGTATCGGTCACGGATATCCTTTCGTTCCCTACGGCAGACGCCGCGGGGCCCACTGGAAGCAGTGGTATGGAGGTTCTCGATGCTCTGCCGCGGCGAGAAGATGCGACCGGTCCCGTACGTCAGCGGTGTGTTTCCGAGAGAAAGGACGGCCGCGCCGGTGACTCGTGAAGAAGCGAGCGCGAAATTCTGCGCGGCGGAACGGCCCCAGTGTAGCACCATCGACGTCAGGGCAGCGTCGACACACCCTCGCCGATCAGCAGCGGCGTCATGACGAACCCGTGCTCGGCGGCCACCGCTGCGTCGTCGGCATCCAGCTCGGCGGTCCCCAGCACCAGCACCGCGGGACCCGCACCGGACACCGTCGCGGCATGACCGCGGGCCCGTAGCGCGGTGACCAACGCATGCGTGTGCGGCAGGGCCGGAGCGCGATAGTCCTGGTGGAGGCGGTCTTCGGTGGCCGCGAACAGCAGATCCGGATCGTCGGTGAGCGCCACCACGGCCAAGGCCGCGCGGCTGACGTTGAAAACCGCGTCGGCGCGCGGCACGTCGTCGGGCAGCAGGCCGCGGGTCACCGTCGTCGACGATTCGAACTCCGGCACGAACGCCGTCGCCACCACCGCGGGATGCGTGTCGACCCGACGCGCGAAGTAGCCGCCGTCCTCGGTCATCCAGGTGACCACGCCGCCGCCGAGCACGCTGGCCGCGGCATTGTCGGGATGGCCTTCGAACTCGCCGGAGAGCTGCACCAGTTCTGCGTCGGTGAGTCCGGGTCGTCGTCCATCCGCCGCGATCAGTGCCGATGCGGCGGCCAGTCCCCCGACCACCGCTGCGGCTGACGACCCGAGGCCCCGCGAATGGGGAATCACATTGACGCACGTCAGGTGCAGTCCGGCCGCCGAGACGCCGGCGAACTCCAGTCCGCGCGCCACGGCCCGGGCCACCAGGTGGCTGCCGTCGCGCGGCACCTGATCGGCCGCCGCACCGGACACGTTCACCACCACGCCGTCGTCGGTGGTCTCCACCGTGACCTCGTCGTAGATGCCCAGGGCCAGACCGAGACAGTCGAAGCCGGGACCCAGGTTGGCCGACGACGCGGGCACGCGCACACGCACGCGCAGACCGGCGGCCAACGCCAGATCGGTGTCCGGTGCGCCGGCCCGGATCGCGGGAGAAGCACTCATCGGCGGCGTCTACCCCACACCGAGGGCGCTGGCGACGGCGACCGGATCCACCGGAATCGCCTGCACCTGCGGCATGTCCTTGAGCGCCGTGTCCGGGTCCTTCAGTCCGTTGCCGGTCACCGTGCACACCACGAGCGAGCCCGGCTTGACCCAGCCTTCGGCGTGCGCGGCCAACAGACCGGCGACGCTGGCGGCCGAAGCCGGCTCCACGAAGACGCCGACCTTGCCCGCGAGCAGACGGTAGGCCTCGAGCAGCTTCTCGTCGGTGGCGGCGCGGAACTGGCCGTTCGACTCCTCCTTGGCGGCGACGGCCTGGTTCCAGCTGGCCGGCGCACCGATGCGGATGGCGGTGGCGATGGTCTCCGGGTCGCTCACCGGATGGCCGAGGACCAGCGGGGCGGCACCGGCGGCCTGCACGCCGAGCATGCGCGGCAGGGAGTCGATGATGCCGTCGGCGTGGTACTCGCGGTAGCCCTTCCAGTACGCGGTGATGTTGCCCGCGTTGCCGACCGGGAGCGCGTGCACGTCGGGGGCGCGGCCCAGGACGTCGACGATCTCGAAGGAAGCGGTCTTCTGGCCCTCGATGCGGGCCGGGTTCACCGAGTTCACCAGTTCGATCTCGTCGAACTCGGAGGTCACCTTGCGGGCCAGCTCCAGGCAGTCGTCGAAGTTACCCTGCACCTGGATCACCTTGGCGCCGTGCATCACGGCCTGCGCGAGCTTGCCCATGGCGATCTTGCCCTCGGGGATCAGCACGGCGCTGGTGATGCCTGCGCGGGTGGCGTACGCGGCGGCCGAGGCCGACGTGTTGCCGGTGGAGGCGCACAGCACGGCGCGCTTGCCGTTGTTGACGGCCGTGGTGACCGCCATCGTCATGCCGCGGTCCTTGAACGAACCGGTCGGGTTGAGGCCCTCCACCTTCAGGTACACCTCGCACCCGGTGAGTTCGCCCAGGTACGGCGCGTGAATCAGCGGGGTGCCGCCCTCGAGGAGGGTCACGATCTCCCAGTCGTCGCCGACCGGCATTCGATCGCGGTAGGCCTCGATGAGGCCGGGCCAGCCGCGGTGCACGGGGTCGTGGGTCTGCTTAGTCATTGGTTCCCTCCAGGCGGAGCACGCTGGACACCTTGATGACGGAGTCCATTTCTTCAAGTGCGGCAACAGTTTCCGACTGTGCGCGGTCGGTGGCGCGATGCGTGACGACGATCAGGCGCGCGTCTTCGCCGGCGCCCTCCTGGCGCACGGCCGAGATGCTGACGCCCTGCTTGGCGAACTCGCCGGCGACCTGCGCCAGCACGCCCGGCCGGTCGGCGACGCGCATCGACACGTAGTAGCGCGTCTGCGCCTCGTCGATCGACGCGATCGGCAGCGAGGCGTAGGTCGATTCCAGCGGTCCGCGGCCGCCGTTGACGCGGTTGCGCGCGGCCATCACCAGATCGCCCATCACGGCGGCGGCGGTCGGCGCGCCACCGGCGCCCTGGCCGTAGAACATCAGGCGGCCGGCGTTCGCCGACTCCACCACCACGGCGTTGAACGCGCCGTTGACGGTGGCCAGCGGGTGCTCGTTCGGGATCAGCGCCGGGTAGACGCGGGCCGAGATCCGCTCGGTGCCGTCGGCGTCGGTCATCCGCTCGCAGATGGCGAGCAGCTTGACGGTGCAGTCGAACTGGGCGGCGGCTTCCAGGTCGGCGGGCTTGATCGCGGTGATGCCCTCGCGGTACACGTCGTCGGCCGTGACCCGGGTGTGGAAGGCGATCGACGCGAGGATCGCGGCCTTCGCGGCGGCGTCGTAGCCCTCCACGTCGGCGGTCGGATCGGCCTCGGCGTAGCCCAGACGTCCGGCCTCGGCGAGCACCTCGTCGTAGTCGGCGCCGGTCTCGGCCATCTCGGACAGGATGAAGTTGGTGGTGCCGTTGACGATGCCGGCCACGCGGTTCACCGAATCACCGGCCAGCGATTGCGTGAGCGGGCGGATCACCGGGATCGCACCGGCCACCGCGGCTTCGAAGTACAGGTCCACCCGGTGCCGGGCGGCAGCCTCGGAGAGTTCCCCGGCGTGCACGGCCATCAGCGCCTTGTTGGCGGTGATCACCGACTTGCCTGCTTCGAGGGCGGCGCGGATCAGCGTGCGGGCCGGCTCGATGCCGCCGACCAGCTCCACGACGATGTCGACGTCGTCGCGGTCCACCAGGGCCGCCGGATCGGTGGTCAGCAGTGCCGGATCGATACCCGGACGCGCCTTGGCCGCGTCGCGCACCGCGACGCCGCGCACCTGCACCGGGGCGCCGACGCGGGAGCGGATGTCGCCGGAACTCTCGGTGAGGATGCGCACCACCTCGGCACCCACGTTGCCCATGCCCAGAACCGCTACGCCGATCGGGCGTGCGCCGCTGTCACTCATTGCCTACCTCCAGGCTCAGGAAGTCCTCGACACTCTCCCGGCGCAGGATCGCGCGCGAGGTGCCCTCGTTCACCGCGACCACGGCCGGTCGCGGCGCCATGTTGTATCGACTCGACATCGAATAGCAATACGCGCCGGTCGCGCCCACCGCGAGCAGATCGCCGGGCGCCAGGTCCTCGGGCAACCAGCAGTCGCGGATCACGATGTCGCCGCTCTCGCAGTGCTTGCCCACCACGCGGCAGACCACGGCGCTGGCCGTCGACTCGCGCGAGGCCAGACGGACGTCGTACTCGGCGTCGTACAGCACGGTGCGGATGTTGTCGCTCATGCCGCCGTCGACGGAGACGTAACGGCGCACGGTCTTGCCGTCGAGGGCCACGTCCTTGATGGTGCCGACGCGGTACAGGGTGATGCCTGCCGGTCCGGCGATGGCGCGGCCCGGTTCGACGGCGATCAGCGGCATCGGCAGCCCCAGGCGCGTGGATTCGCGTTCGACGATGGCGGCCAGCGCGTCGGCGAGGATCTTGACCGGCGGCGGATCGTCGCTCGGGACGTAGGCGATGCCCAGTCCCCCGCCGAGATCCAGCACTCGGATCTGGCTGGTCTTCTCGACGCCGAACTCGGCGACCACCTCGGCCAGCAGCGACAGCACCCGCTGCGCGGCCAGCTCGAAGCCGTCGATCTCGAAGATCTGCGAGCCGATGTGGCTGTGCAGACCCACCAGGCGCAGGTTCTCGGTGGCGAAGACAGCGCGGATCGCGTCCATCGCCACGCCGCCGGCCAGCGCGAAGCCGAACTTCTGGTCCTCGTGCGCGGTGGAGATGAACTCGTGGGTGTGCGCCTCGACGCCGGGCGTCACGCGCACCAGCACCTCGGCCACCACGCCGCGCTCGCCGGCGAGCCGATCGAGGCGCTCGATCTCGATCATCGAATCGAGGATGATGTGGCCGACGCCGGCGGCCAGCGCCGCGTCGAGCTCGGCCTCGCTCTTGTTGTTGCCGTGCAGCGCGATGTGCTCGGCCGGGAAGCCGGCGTGCAGCGCGATGGCCAGTTCGTCGCCGGTGCACACGTCCAGGGACAGCCCCTCGGACTGCACCCACTTGGCGACCTGCACCGAGAGGAAGGCCTTCGACGCGTAGTGCACGCGGCCGTACGGGCCGAATGCGGCCTGCATGTCGGCGCAGCGCGAGCGGAAGTCGGCCTCGTCGTACACGAACAGCGGGGTGCCGTAGTCCTGCGCGAGCTGATCGACGGTCACCCCGGCGATCTCGAGAACGCCGTCGGCGTTGCGAGAAGCGTTGCGCGGGAAGACATTTGCGGGGATCTCGGCCATCGCCTCGGGAGAGCTCGGCCGTTCCGCGAGATGCGGAGCAGCGAGGATCTCGGCGTGCCGGGGGCCTGCGGGGTGTGCCATGGAGTTCCCTTACATCCGTTCCGGAGCGGTGATGCCGACCAGTTCCATACCGTTGGCGAGGACCTGGCGGGTGGCGGCGCAGAGTGCCAGGCGCGCGGAGTGCACGTCGGTGGCCTCCTCGTCGCCCTGCGGCAGCACGCGGCAGTGCGCGTAGAAACGATGGTACGAGCCGGCCAACGACTCCAGGTAACGCGGAATCCGGTGCGGCTCACGCAGTTCCGCCGCGGTGGACACCACTTCGCCGAAGTCGCCGAGGGTGCGGATCAGCTCGCCCTCGGCCGGTTCGACCAGCAGATCCAGGTGCGACTGATCGGCCTGCAGGCCGTGCTCGGCCGCGTTGCGGGCCAGCGCGCACAGCCGGGCGTGGGCGTACTGCACGTAGTACACCGGGTTGTCCGAGGACTGCTTACGCAGCAGATCGATGTCGATGTCGATGTTGACGTCGATCGACGACCGGATCAGCGCGTAGCGGGCGGCGTCGACGCCGACGGCCTCGACGAGGTCGTCGAGGGTGATGACGGTGCCCGCACGCTTGCTCATCCGGACCGGCTTGCCGTCGCGGACCAGGTTCACCATCTGCCCGATGAGGACCTCGACGTGGTCGGCGTCGTAGCCGAGCGCGGCGGCCGCGGCCTTGAGGCGCACCACGTAGCCGTGGTGATCGGCGCCGAGCATGTAGATGAGGTGGTTGAACCCGCGGTCGTGCTTGTCCTTGAGGTAGGCGATGTCGCCGGCGATGTAGGCGGCGTTGCCGTCGCTCTTGAGGACCACGCGGTCCTTGTCGTCGCCGTAATTGGTGGACCGCAGCCACCACGCGCCGTCGTGCTCGTACAGGTTGTCGCTGGCCTTGAGCTCGGCGATCGCCGCCTCCACCAGGCCGCGGTCGAACATCGAGTTCTCGTGCGTGTACACGTCGAAGACGGTGCCGAAGTCACTCAGGGTGGTCTTGATGTGCGTGAACATCAGGTCCACGCCGATCGACCGGAAGGTCTCCAGGCGCTCGCCCTCGGGCAGTTCCAGCACGTTCGGCACCGCGGCGATCACCTGGTCGGCGATCTCGGAGATGTAGTCGCCGGCGTAGCCGTCCTCGGGGGTCGGCGCACCGGAGGCCGCCGCCTCCAGGGACCGAGCGAAGCGGGTGATCTGCTCGCCGTGGTCGTTGAAGTAGTACTCGCGGGTCACCGCGGCGCCGCGCGCGGCCAGCACGCGACCCAGTGCGTCGCCGACGGCCGCCCAGCGGGTGCCGCCGAGGTGGATGGGCCCGGTCGGGTTGGCCGAGACGAACTCCAGGTTCACCACGGCGTCGGAGAGTTCGTCGCCGCGGCCGTAGGCCTCGCCCTGCTCCAGGATGGTGGCGACGGTGACGTTCTGCGCGGCCGCGGCCAGGCGCAGGTTCACGAACCCGGGACCGGCCAGATCGGCGTCGGCGATGCCGTCGGAAGCGCGCAGCTCCTCCACCAGCCAGCCGGCCAGTTCGCGCGGATTCACACCGGCACGCTTGCCCACCTGCAACGCGATGTTGGTGGCGTAATCGCCGTGCTCAGGGTTGCGCGGACGCTCCACCACCACGGTGTCGGGGATCAGCGAAACGTCCAGTTCGCGCGCGGAGAACACTGCCAGCGTCGCAGTGCGGATCAAAGCTGCCAGATCGGTGGGAGTCACGGCTCCCCATCCTATTGTTTTCCCCCCGCTCGGCGACAATCGGATGCCCGATCAGGACCGACGCGAGTACTCCGACGCCTCGGCGACCAGTTCCGGCGACGGCGTGATCCCGGTGTACAGCGCGAACTGGGCGGCCGCCTGGCCGGCGATCACCGCGTCGCCGCTGATCACCGGCTTGCCCGCGGCCCGGAGTGCACGCACCAGCGGAGTGTCCGGCGGCAGAGCGACCACGTCGAAGCCGGCGCGGGCCGCCTCGATCACCGCCGTGGGGAACGGCAGCTGCTCCGCGGCGTCGCCGCTCATGCCCATCGGCGTGGCGTTCACGAGCAGGTCGGGCCGGTCGTCGTCGGCCAGCGCGCTGCGATAGGCGAAGCCGTAGCGGCCGGCCAGGTCGGTACCGGTCTGCGTGTTCCGCGCCACCACCGTCACCTCGCTGAAACCCGCCTCCCGCAACGCGGCGACCACCGCCTTGGCCATGCCACCGCTACCGGCCACCGCGACCGACCACGAACGATCGAAGTCGGTGTCGGCGAGCAGGTCGGCGACCGCCTGGAAATCGGTGTTGTAGGCGTGCAGCACGCCCGCCTCGTTGACGATGGTGTTCACCGAGTCGATGGCGGCGGCCGACGGTTCGGTCACATCCACCAGCTCCAACACCGCTTCCTTGTAAGGCATGGAGACGGCGGCGCCGCGGATCGGGAGCCCGCGGATTCCGGCGACGGCCGCGGCGATGTCGGTGGGCGCGAACGCCTTGTAGACGTAGTTCAGGCCGAGCGCGTTGTACAGGTAGTTGTGGAAGCGGGTGCCGATGTTCGACGGCCGCGCGGCCAGCGAGACGCACAGGACGGTGTCGCGATCCAGAACACGGGCGTGCGACGACTCAGATGAACTCATGCGTCGAGCCTACGATCTGCCGTGGCATGATCGGGCGCATGCGTGTGAGCGGGTTTCTCGTCGTCATGGTGGCCCTCGGGGTGGTGGGCGTGGTGTGGATGATCGCCGACATCGTCAACCTCGGCTGGGGCGGCGTCCCGGGCAGCACCTACGCCTGCGGCGTCCTCGGCGTCCTCCTGATCGGCTTCGCCATGTACCGCGAGTTCGGCGGCCAGCCGTTGATCTCGTCGGTACCCGGCCACGAGAGCCAGGCCCAGCAGTTCGAGGAGCAGCAGCGTCGCGACGGGCTGCGCTGATCCGATGACCTCCCCCACGATCGCCGAGCAGCTGCTCGACGCCCAGGTGCGCTGGACGCTCGCGCGCCTGACCGGCGACGAAGTCCCCGTCCTGGTGACCGCCGTGGTCGACGATGCCCTGGCCACCGCCGCCGCGGTGACGATCGGCGAGCTCGTCGACCCCGCGGAAGTGAAGACCCTGGCCCGGCTGGCCGCCACCCGCGCACCGGCCAGCTCCGCCGCGACCACGCTCGCCGAGACCGCCGCGCAGATCCTGTCCGACGGCCCCGCCGACGAGTACACGCTCCGCGAACTGATCGACCGCGAGAACGTCGAACGCCTCACCGACGAGATGCTGGCGCTGACCCCCACCCTGGCGAAGGCGCTCGACGACCTGACCAGCAGCCCGCTGGTGGCATCACTGGCTTCGCGTTTCGTCGGCCGCATCGTGAACGACGTCCTGGCCGGCAACCGCGCGGTGGCCGAGCGCATCCCCGGGGTCGGTTCCCTGATGAATCTGGGCACTTCGGTGGCGGGCAAGGCGATCGGCAAGACCGGCGAGCAGTTCGAGCAGCTGTTCGGCGACACCGCCGCCAAGGGCGCCGAGTTCGCCATGAGCCGCCTGAACAAGATCATCATCGCCACCCTCGACGACCCGCAGACCCGCACCGCGGTCCTCGAGGTGTTCGACCTGTACGCCGACCGCCCCGCCGGTCACGGCGAGCGCCTGCTGCCGCACGACGACGCCCTGCGCGTGGCCGGCCTGGGCCAGGACCTCGCCATCACCGCCGCCGCGAGCGCCCCGGTGCTGGCGCTGCTGGACGCCTTCGTCGACGGCTTCTTCGCGACCTACGCCGATCATCCGGCGGCGGTGCTGATCGAAGACATCGACCTCACCCGCGACGACCTCGTCGAACGAGCCGTGGCGATGGCACCGCGCCTGCTGGCGGCCGCCGCCGCCAGCGGCGAGCTGGAGAGGGTCGTCACCGAGCACCTCGCGCCGTTCTACGCCTCGCCAGAAGTCGCCGCCATCCTGGGTGCGCAGGTTTAGCGAAACCGCTTTCGGGGTACCCGGGTCACATGGCTGCCAACAACACCCACCCGAATCCGAACGCGCGTGCCCCGGCCGATCCCCCGCGCCCCGATCCCCCGCGCCCCGATCCACCGATGACGCCCGGGCGACGCGACGTCGAGAAGCGCTGGGGCGATCCCGCCGGGTACCGCGGGCCGATGCTCTACGCGGTCCTCGTGGTGGTGATCGCGATGGTCTTCCTGCTGCTGTTCGCGCTGCTCGACGGCATGCTCGCCATGGCGGTGGCGGTACCGGCCACCTTCCTGATCGGCGGCCTGGGCGCCCTCGGTCTGGGCATGTCGACGTATATGCGACGTCGTTCCTGGGTCGGCTGGGAGGGCGCTGCCTGGTTCCTGCTCGTCCTCATGCTCGTCGCGCTGCCACTCCCCGCAATGGCACTCTGACCGGATCCAGCCCCGCGCCGATCGAACCCGACCCGGCTCACGCGGGCGGGTTGATGGTCCGCGCGCTGGCGACGTAGCCGACGATCGGGCTCACGCGCAGTTCCACATGGGCGTCCACCGCCAGGTCCCGGCGGGTTCGCGCGCTGCGGATCGTCCATCGCTGTGGGCCGTCCGGCGTGTGGCAGACCAGTTCGTAGCGGGAACGACGACGGTCGAGCCCGGAGTCGCGGCGCTCGAAGATCGCCTCCTGGACGATGCCCGGCAGGACGTCGCCCATCCGGCGTTCGCGGATGCTCACCACGCGCCCGGTCACTCGACGGCGCAGCACCAGATCGAGGACGCCGATCACCACCTGTGCGGCGCCGAGCAGCACCGGCACCATCGCGACGACGATCAACGCCGTCCCCCAGCCGGTCGGTGCGGTGGGTTCCAATCCCACCGTTGCAGCGTCGGCGTCCGACAGCCGATCGCCGCTGCGCAGCCGCCATCCGATCCAGACGATCGCCGCACCGACGGCCAACTTGATCAGACCCCGCAGCACCAGGCCCCCGGGGGCGCGCCCGCTCCAGGGCCGGAGGGACACCCCCGCTCGATGCGACCATTGCTCGACCGGACCGAACGACATGACTGCTCACCCTGCCTTCGCTGTATCGCGACCATACCGAGGAACTGTCAATATGGGGTGAATGTCCACTTTAACGGCCCACGGTGGATCCGGCTTGGACGCAGCTTCCGCCCAGTGCGCAGGGGGCAACCGCAGACTGACCCTGGCGGTCAGGCTGCGGGGTGGTGCGGGGCGCCGGAGTGACCCTCGTGGCCGTGGTGGTCGGCCGGATCGGCGTGATCGTCGTCGGTGCTGGCGCGGGCCCGGTGCGGCGCGAACTGTTCGGGGTGGAACACGGGGTTGACCTGCCACGCGCCGCCGCGGCCGGCGGGGCGCCACGCGACGCGCCCGGCGCGGGCGCCGCGGTCGAGGATGACCGACTCCCACTGGCCCCACCTGTCGCCGGAGCTGCGATTATGGCGGCCGCAGGCGCCGCCGAGGTGGTCGATGTCGGTGAGTCCGCCACGCGACCAGTCGGGCATGTGGTGCGCCTCGGTCCGCACGAACGGCACCGAGCAGCCCGGCCCGGTGCAGCCGCGGTCGCGCGCGAACAGCGCGAGGCGCTGGGCCAGGCTCGCGAACCGACGGGCGCGCCCCAGGTACAGGCACTGCCCGGTGGCCGCGGAGAACACGGCGAGGTGGGGTACGGCGTCGGCGGCCAGCTTCACCAGATCGGAGATCGGCAGGCGTGCGCCGGTGGCGGTCCACGCGATCCCGGCCTGCCGGGCCAGATCCTCGTCGGTCACCGTCACCACCACCTGCGACGGGATGCGGTCGGGCGCGGGCTGACCGGCCAGCGCGAGCGCCCATTCGCAGAGCGCCTCGAGCGCATCGTGTTGGCGTTGGCCGATGGTGCGGTCGTCCCGGGCCGCGGCGGCAGCCAGTACGGCGGGGTCCAGGCCGGGCTGATCGGCGGCGCCGCGCGGGGATTCCGGGTCGTCGGGGTTGTTCATGCCGGCCGCCGCCCACTGGTGCAGCACCACTTCGAGCTTCGCGCGCAGCGTCGGAGTGAGCAGCGCCCGCACCTTGCTCATCATCTGCCGGTTCTGCGGCTGCAGGTGGAAGCCGCGTTGACGGCGACGTTCGCGGTCGTCGGCGAGCGTCCCGTCGGGGTCGAGCCAGGCGAGGATGCGGTTGCCGACCGCCACCAGCGCACCCGGATCCAGTTCCCGGGCTGCCGCGGCCAGCATCGTTTCGGCTTGCGCCCGATCGTCGGGCGCGATGCGGCTGGGCAGCCGCTCCATCGCCTCGGCGATCACCGACACGTGCTCGGCGCCGATCTCGCCCTCGGCCACCGCTGCGGCGGTATCGGGCAGTGCGGGCTCCAGCTTCTCCCCCGTCATCGCGGTGAAGCGCGCGATGCCGGTGGCGGTGACCTTGCGTCGACGGGCTTCTCCGTCGCCGAGGCGGACCCCGCGGGCGTACAGCGAGTGGACCGACATGAATCCGGCGGTCGAGTCGACGTCGCGGTCGGAGACCTCCAGATACAGCGCGGCGTCGAAGACCTCGCCCCGCCGGCGGGTCTGTTCGCGCAGCTCCAAGACGTCGAGCAGTTCGGATTCCGCGTGGCCGGACAGCGCGCCCGACAGGCTCGCGGTCGCCAGCCACTTCTCCGCTTCGTCGTGAACGGCCAGCAATTGGGCGACGGAGAGTTCGGAGAGGACGCGCCGCAACCCAGCGCCGTCGAACCCGGGGCCATCGAACCCAGCGTCGTTACTCGCGAATCCGTTCACGGCGATCCCTCCTTCCTTTCTTCTCATCAATGTAACGGCCACCTACGACAATTCATCACCCGCATTCGGAGGGGAATTCCACGACACCCACAAACGCCGGCCACCCACCGATAATCGCTCAGAATGTACCGCACCTATCGGACACGATCCGCCTCGCAATAATCTCCGGTAACCCACACCGTTACCCCTAAACATCCAGTTCATAACCCACTGAGGACATTTTCAGAGTATCCCGAACCACCGACATGAAACACTCGCCGACTACGCCGAGGCACCTCATCCGATAACTTGCAATTGCGCACTAATTGCCCAACTAATTATAGGTACCCATACCGACAGTAAAGGTGCCCCGCAGGCAATTCGCCAGCGAGATGTCGGCGACGAAGAATATTCCGTGTTTAAGGCCCTTGCGAGCGGGGTACTCCCCTACTGCTATGCCCTCGTGGACGACGGGAGACCTCTCCTCGAGGAGTCCAGCTCGAGGAGAACTGCTCGAGCACGCCAGAAGGAAGGACGACCTCGGCATGACCACCGCTCCCCGCCCCCGCCATAACGAGCCGACACCGGGCATGGACGCCCGTCGGCGCGCTGAGCCCCGCGCCGGTCGACGTTCCCAGAGTCGCCGCCTGCCCGCCGACGTAGTGCGCCCCGCCAAGACGGCGGGTGCCCTCGGGTTCGTTCTGCTGCTGGCCACGCTGGGCCTGGTCGGTGCGACCATCGCGGCCAGTGTCGCCGACTGGGTGCTGTGGCCGTGGGTGCTGGCCACGGTCGTCGTCGGCGTCGGCGCACTTCTCTGCCTGGCCGTCAGCCGGATGACACTGACCGCGCATGCCGGTAGCGACCGGGCCGAACACGACCCGCTCGTCCCCGAGGTGACCTCTGAGGAGGCCGCCGAGTACGAGCGCCACCATCCGCACCCCGGAACGGACGACCGCCGATGATCACCCCGGAGGTCGCACGCAGTTCCTCGACGCCGATCGAACCGACGCTCGTCTACCAACCGCAGGCGGACACGCAACTGCTGATCGACGCGCTCGACGACTGCAGCCCAGCCGGTCTGCGGGTACTCGACTTGTGCACCGGTTCGGGCGCCGTGGCCGCCGCAGCGGCCACCCGCGGCGCCGCCGAGGTGGTGGCCGTCGACCTGTGCCCCCATGCGGTTCGTGCTGCCGCGGCGCTGGCACCCGAGGGCGTGCGCTGGTCGGCGGTGCGCGCCGACGTGGGGGACTTCGCCGACGCCAACCGCTTCGACCTGGTGACCTGCAATCCCCCGTACGTGCCGGCGCCGGATGCGCCGGACGAATGCCCGTCCGTCGTCGGCCCCGCCCACGCGTGGGACGCCGGGCCAGACGGCCGCGCCGTGCTGGACCGGCTCTGCGCGCGCGCCGAAGAGCTTCTGCGTCCGGGGGGTCGTTTGCTCCTGGTGCAGTCTGCCCTCGCCGCTCCGTACCGGACCCGCGAGTTGCTGGAGGCGCGCGGCTTCCGGACCAGCGTGGTGCGACGTCGGCGGGTGGAGTTCGGCCCCGTTCTGCGCGCGCGGCGGGACTGGTTGGTCACCCAGGGCCTGATGCACGCGCACGAGGCGAGCGAGACCCTGACGGTGCTGCTGGCCGAACATGCACCGGGGCTGCCGTGATGTCGGGGCCCGAGCCGGGTCCGGCCGCCCCGCGGATCCGCCTGATCCGCGGCGGTCCGGTGATCGTCGACGGTCCGATCGACATCGACCACGACGGCGAGACGGTGCACTGCGATCGGTTCCGCGTCGCGCTATGCGCATGCGGCCGGTCCAAGATCAAACCGTTCTGCGACACCAGTCACCGGCGGACCCGACGCCGGTGACTGGCCTCGCCGGAATCGTCACCTCTGCCCCACCCCGGCTCATCGCTGCATGACGAAGGCTCCGTCGTTCCACGCATTCCGGAATGCTGCCTCCAGCCGATCTTCCACCAACAGGAACGCACGAATCCCGGCCACCACGTCGGCTTCGGTCTCGGGTTCGACGGCCAGCAGCCCGGCGACCACCTCGTGCCGCATCACCTGCTCGTGCACGGCGTCGGCCTCCACGTGCTCGCGGTAGAAGCCGATCGCCTCCGGCGGCGCCCCGAGCCTTTCCAGCCCTTCGACAAGGCGCGCGGAGCCCGGCGAGGAGGTGACCTCGGTGGCCGCGAAATGCCCCACCGCGGCACCGATCCGACTGCCGCGCAGTCCCAGCGCGGTCATCAGCGTGACCGGAGCGAGCACCGCCGCCGGTGCGGCAGCGAGGTAGCCGAGATAGCTCGCGTCCAAGCCGGAGGCGGAGAGCAGATTCGCGTACAGCACCTGGTGCACACGTGCGGGACGGCCGCCGCCGTACTCGTCGAATTCAACCGCCACGAACGGGGCCTTCGCCGCGGGTGGCAGCCGCGGAATCACCCACGCATGCGGATCGGCCTCCTTCAGGTGGTACAACGAGCGCGCGGCGAAGTAGTCGGCGAACTGCTCGGGGGTGCCGACGGTCCGCAGATGTTCGGCCGTGCCATCGTCTCCGCTGGAACGCAGAAGCGCGTCGAACTCGTCGTCGACCGAGCCCGCGCCCTGTGCCCCGGACTCGGCATCCACGGCCGCGAGGAAGCGGTCTTCGAGCGCCCGCCGAAAGGCGACGATCTCCGGCTCCCACTCACGGTCGGGCACCCCACCCGTCAGATCGGTCCCGTAATGTAGTTCCTGGCAGAGCAGCAACGCGAGCTGCAGGTCGTCACCCCACGGATCAGCGTGCTCGACGGACTCGCGCCGGTCCGACAGCGGGGCCCGGTCACGCAACGCCGCGAGGATCGACGCCGACAGCAGCCCGCGCGCCGGCGGCAGCTCCGCTCGGCGAAACGCCGCCGGCACCGCCGGATCGAGACCGGGTGGGGATACAGAACTCACAGTCGAGGCCATTTCGTCGATTACCCCGCCACCACAGCTCTCAAACCGGCCGTTGGCCCGGCGTACGTGATTGCCGACGGCCCGCGGTGGGTACCGCTCCAGCGTCGGCAGATACGGCCCCCGGCGAAGAAAGGTTACAGCTGATGTCTCGAACACGCTCGATCGCGGCGCGAGCGGCCGACACTGTCGTCGGCGCGCGGGCGGCCGCCCGACGGGCCCGCGCATTCCACCCCGACGGAGTCCTCTGCCGGGGCACCGCCGTCATCGACGGCAACGGCCTACCGTTGGCCTCGGGGCCGGTGCTGGTGCGCATCTCCAAGGCGCTGGGCGCGCCGCTGGCTCTCCCGGACCTGGTCGGTATCGCGATCCGCTTCCCCACACCGACCACATCGACGGCAGACCCCGGGGTGTGGGATGTGCTGATGGCCGGTCCGGTCCGGGAATGTCGACGGATTCCGCTCCCGTTCCCCGCAACGTCCTGGCGGCACATCGAGGTCTCGACACTCACGTGTCTGACCTACCGGGGAGCACGCTGGACACTGGCCGGTCGCCTGCGTCCCGGTTCGGTGCCGGTCGGTCTTCGTCTGCGGGCACTGGCCGACGGTGTCGCCGCCGGCGAGGGGCGGGTGGAACTGTTCCTGCGCCGAGACGACGGTCCGTTCTCCCGCATCGGCGACGTGCGGCTCGAGCCGCCCGTCGAGGACGCCGAGACGAGTTTCGATCCGGTCGGCAACCGGCCGGCCGACGTCGACTAATGGCCTACCTGGGTCGATCGCCTCCGGGAACACACCTACCGAGCCAGCCGGTCGGCACGCGCCGCACGAACCGGCGGCACGCGGTCAGCGCTCACTCCTGCGCGCTCAACGCGGCCGAGTCGTTCGGTTCGGTGGTGAACGGCGCGAGGACCACGTTATCGAACGCCCGGCGCAGGTCATCGGGGATGGTCAGGCCGGTGCGCGCATCGGCGACGAGGCTTCGGCACACGTCGCGGAGCTTCCTGTTCTCCTCCTGGGACCGCCAACGGAGCACGTCGAACGCCCGGTCGCCGGAGACGCCGTACATCAGCATCAGCATCCCTTTGGCTTGCTCGATCACCGCGCGATTCTCCCGGAACTCGTCGATCTGCCTGTTCACCTCGGCGCGCGCCGGCTCGTCGTCGATCACCGCGAAATCGGCGGCATCGGAATCGAGGGATTCCAGCGGTCCGAGGGGTCCGGGCTCGAGGGCGTCGAGCTCCAGATAGAAGCCGAGGCAACCGACCACCCGACCGGTCCGGTCGGAGGAGGTGCGCCCGACCACCACGACCTCGTGGGTCCGACCGTCCCGGTCGACGATGCGGTGATGGCTGGAGAACGGCGCGCGGCTGCGGCGCATGGCGGCCATCAACTCGTCGAAGGCCAGGCGATCGTCCGGGTGCTTGTGCCGACGTAGCAGTTCGGTGGTCGGCACCGCTTCGTCCGGCCGATAGCCGTGCAGCGCGGCCACCCGGTCCGACCACTCCCAGCGGTCGTCGTCGAACCAGTAACGGAACGTGCCGAGACTGTCAGCGGTCGGTGCCGCCGTGCCCGATCGATCGTCCGACGAGGGATCTCCTGCAGAGGGTGCCAACCCGGTATTGCCGCCCATGCTCCGACAATAACCCGAGCGGACATCCGGTGTGAGCACCCCTCCCCTGCCCGATCCCCACCGATCAGGTCGCCGCGGTCAGTTCCGCACGCAGTCGGCTGAGCGTCTGACGCAGACGGCGCGAGACGTGCATCTGGGAGCAGCCGATCGTCTCCGCGATCTCCCGCTGCGACTTGCAGTCGTAGAAGCGCAGACCCAGGATGCGGCGGTCCCGCGGGGACAGACCGCGGACCACCGGGTCCAGCACCAGGACGTCGTCGACCTCCTCGAAACCGGGGTCGCGCTCGCCGAGGCGTTCGGTGAGCGCGGGGACCTCACCCCCTGCGGTGCCGACGGCGTCCAGCGAGACCGCCGCGCCGCAGGCGCAGTCGTCCATCGCCTTGCGGACCGCCGACGGCGTGGTCTGCAGGCGCTCGGCCAGCGCCTCGTCCGACGGGTCTCCCTGCTGTTCCTGCGCCAGTTCCTCGCGAGCGATCTTCACCTGGTCGTACAGCTCCCGCGATCGCCGGGGGACCCGGATGGTCGGCGCCCGGTCCCGGAAGTGACGCCGCACCTCGCCCATGACGGTGGGCACCGCGAACGACAGCAGGTTGGAACCGGCGCGGGGGTCGAAACGGTCGATGGCCTGGATCAACCCCATACGTGCCACCTGGTGCAGGTCGTCGTAGGGTTCTCCGCGCCCGCTGAAGCGGCGTGCGATGTGTTCGGCGAGTGGCAGACACTCGACGATCGCCTGCTCCCGCAGTCGTGCGCAGTGCCTGTCGCGTCCGCCGCATTCGGCGCGCTCGGTCAACAGTGCCGTCGCATGGGCGTACTGCTCGTTCTCGGTGCTCGCGGTCTGCTCGGAAGCGGCAGTCCGCTCGGTGATGGTGGCAGTGATCATGAGCCGTGACTCCTTCCCGCACCGGGCGCCTCGCCGAAGCACTGGCACCGCCCGCATCGACTCCGTCTCACGCGGGGTGTGCGGGACTGCGGCTGTGGGGGGGTGACGACGGGCGGTCGCGAACAAGCACCGCTGGTTACGTCGTCGGGGAACCGGCTACAGGCTGAACCGGTGCTTTCGCACGCTACCGAGAACCGACCCTCGCGGCAACCGTTTCGGCCGAATCTACACCCAGTGGTACTCACCCGGGCAGGGTCTCCCCGCCGACCGGTGCCAGCACCTGACCGGTGTAGTACGAGGAGTACTGGTCGGAGGCAAGGAACACGTACGACGGCGCGATCTCGTCCGGTTCGGCCGCCCGACCCATCGGCGCCTGCTCCCCGAAGTCCCGTACTTGATCGGCCGGCAGCGTGGCCGGGATCAGCGGAGTCCACACCGGGCCCGGTGCCACGCAATTGACGCGGATCTCCCGGTCCATCAGCGCCTGCGCCAACGAGTACGTGAGGACGTGCACCGCGCCCTTGGTCGCCGCGTAGTCGATGAGCTGCTTGTTGCCGCGCAACCCGTTGATCGAGCCGGTGTTGATCACCGTGCCGCCGGGGGTGAGATAGGGCAACGCGGCGACGGTGGTGTGGAAGAAGCTGTCGACGTTGACGCGGAAGGTGCGATCCCACTGCTCCGCGGTCAGCTCCGAGAGATCGGCGACCGGCGCTTGAAAGGCCACGTTGTTCACCAGGACGTCCAATCCCCCGAATGCGGCCACCGTCCGTTCGACGGCGGCCCGGCACCGCTGCGGGTCGGCCAGATCCCCGCGCACGGCGACGGCGCTGCGACCGGCCTGTTCGATCAATTCGACGGTGTACGCCGCATCGTCGTCCTCGGCCTCGGAGAGGTACGCGATCGCCACGTCGGCCCCCTCTTTGGCGAAGGCGACGGCGACCGCACGCCCGATCCCGGAATCGCCGCCGGTGATCAGTGCCCGTCGGCCGCGGAGCAGATCGCGCCCCTCGTAGTCACTCATGCTGTCGCGCGGTGGCTCGGGCATGTCGGCGGTGCTGCCGGGATAGTCGATGGTGGTGCCCGGGTGCTCCCCCGACGAGGCTGCTGCCGACTTCTCTGGGTTGCTCATGGTCGTGGGTGCCCCGAACACCACGTCGTCAAACGTCTGCCGATGCCTCCGGGGCGCGGCTGGGGCGGGTCGCAGACACAGATATCACTGGTCAGGACCGCGAACGGTCCTGACCAGTGATATCTCGGTGCCCCCCGCAGGATTCGAACCTGCGACCTTCTGCTCCGGAGGCAGACGCTCTATCCCCTGAGCTAGGGGGGCTCATTGGGGCGTGAGCAACATTAGCGCACGGGCGCCGAGCGCCCCAAAACCGGCCCCTGTTCGGTGGGGCGCGGGCCCGGTCAGACCGCCACGACCGTGGCCTCGTCGACGTCGGCGTAGCGTGCGGGCGTGCAGGTCAGCACGATGATCTGCGCGGACCCGGCCGCAGCACCAAGCACCTGTGCCATCGACGCCAACCGCTCCGGATCGGTGTAGCCGAGCGTGTCGTCGAGGATCACCGGCACACCGTCGTTCTCGTCGACGATCAGGGCGCACGCCAGCCGCGCGATCAGGCCGAGCTGTTCGCGCGCTCCCCCGGACAGAGCGTCGACGGGCACCGTGACGCCGTCGAGGGTGCGGGTGGCCACCGTGAAGTCCTCGCGCACCTCGAACCGCACCGAGTCGCCGAAGACGGGTGCGGCGAGCTCCTCCAGGCGCCGCGTGAACGGCGCGACGTACCGCGAGCGGCTCTCGCTGCGGGTGCGCTGCAGCGAGGTGTACAGCAGGCGAGCCCCCTCGGCCCGCTCGGTGATCCGCGCGAGCTCGTTCTCGGCGGCTTTCGCGGTCGCCTCGGCCTGCGCCAGATCGTCGAGGCGGTTCTCGGTACGGCACATCTCCAGCACGGTGCGCAGCTGCGTCCGCTGATCCCGGAGCCGCGCGACGTCGCCGGCGATGCGGTCCAGCCGTTGCTGCGCCTCGGCGGCGGCGTTCTGCAGGCCCGGCAGATCGAGATGTTCGGCGGCGGCACGGGCCTCGTCCACCGCGGCGAGGGCCGCCGCGTGCGCGTCCTGCGCCGAGACCAGGGCGCCGCGCAGGGCTTCGTCGCTGTGCTGCGCACGCTTCTCCAGCAGAGCGGCCCGCTGCTGTCGGGCACCGGCCGCGGCGCGGTCCAGGCCCGCGGTCAGGACCTCGATGCGTGCGGCCGCATTCGAGCCGGTCGCGCGCTCCGCGGTCACCTGTTGTTCGGCGCCGGCGAGTCGACCGTGGAGTTCGGTCACCGCCGCCTGGACATCCGGCACCGGACGCATTCGGAGTGCGGGCGCTTCCTCCGGCAGTCCCGCGACGAGCCGATCGCGCTCGGCGGCCAGCGCCGCCTCGGTGGAGCCGGCCAGCACGCGTGCCCGCGCGGCCTCGGTCTCGCGCAATCCGCGCTGCGCCGCCGCACGGTCGTGCGCGCGGGCGGCGATCTCGTCCAGCCGCTCCACGCCGCACTCCACCACCAGCGCGGCGGCCTGCGCGCGCAGGTCGGCCAACCGCTCGGCCAGGAGCTGCGTGTCGGCGGCACCGCGCACCACCACGCGCACGCCCGGCGCCTGGACCACCGTCTCGCCGACGGCGCTGAACTCGGCGGTGCCGGTCACCGGTCGGCCGTCCACCAGCACGTCGGCCTCGCCCGTCGGCGTCACCTCGACGGTCGCGGCGACGGCTTCCACGCGCGCCGCCGCGGCGACGATCTCGCGATCGAGTCGAGTCGCCGCCGTCACGTGTGTGTCGGTCACCGGGTTGCCGGCGATCGCGTCGACGAACCGGGTGCGCTGCCCGGCCAGGTCGGCCGCCTCGGTGAGCGCGGCCTCGATGGCGGCGATGCGCGCCCGATCGGTCCCGGCTCGTTCCGCGCGCTGCGCGGCGACGAGCTCGGCCTGCGCGGCGGTCAGTTCGGTGCGGAGCGCGGCCGCCTGCGCGTCCGCGGCCTGCGCCCGCGTCTCGGCGGCGTCCGCGGCCTCGCGCAGGTCGTCCAGCACCGCCTGATCGGCGGTCTGCTGGCGTTCGTGTTCGGCCAGCCGCTCCTCGGCGGCAGCGCGATCGTGGACGTCGCGTTCGGCCACCTTCACGGCGATGGCCTGCCGCTGGGCCCGCTCGAGCGCCTGGTCGACGACGGCCGCGACCTTCTCGGCCTCGGCCACCCGCTGGCTGCGATTCGCCGCCTCCACCGTGGCGTGTACTTCGTCGTCGGTGGCCTGCCGGAAGGCTCGTTCGACCTCCGGAAGCTGCGCCGTCGCCTGCTCCGCATTGCGCAGCAGCGCGAGCCGCTCGTCGACGTCGGCGCGCGCCGCCGCAGCGGCCGTGCGGGCCGCCGCCAGTTCGGCGGCGGGCTTCCCGGACTTCTCGGTGTAGTAGCGCCGGTACTCCTTGCCGACCGCGGCGATCAGCGCACCGGAGTCGCCGTCCTCGTCGGTGTCGTCGTCCGGGGTGGGTCCGGCGGCCCGGTCCAGGGCCTTCGCCAGCGCCGAGGAGTCGGTCAACTGCCCCAGATCGGGTGCGCCCGACTGCATCAGGCGCAGCGCCTTGTACAGCGAGTCGTCCATCGACTGCCCCAGGATCTGCTCCACCCGCTCGTGGGCTTCGCGGCCGGTCAGTTGCTCGCGCCGCGGCTCGGTGATGGTCAGCGCGGTCTCGGCGCGCTTGTTGAACCGCTTGAAGTACTCGAAACGCCACGCGCCGCAACTGATCTCGGCGAGCACCTCGGAGCCGACGTCGCGCCCGGCGGGCTGCACCGCCTTCACCGCTGCGCTCTTACTGCTCGCCTGCGTCTGCAGGAGCAGGTCGAGTGCCTCGATCATCGACGACTTGCCCGCCTCGTTGGCGCCCTCCACCACGGTGACACCCGAGGCGGCGAACTCCACCTCGCGCTCGGCGATCCCGCGAAAATCCTTGAGTCGCAGTCGATGCAGTCTCATGCCGAGACCCCCGAACCGGCCAGCCGGAACAGCAACGACAGTGCGCTGCGCGCGGCCGCCGCTTCCGCGGCGTCGTCGGAGCCGGCCGCCGCCACCAGTTCGTCGGCGGTCTGCGCGGCGTACCCGCTGAGACCGAGCCCGGCGACGTCGGACGGATCGGCGACCACGGTCAGGTCATGCTGGCGCTCCCAAATCCACAGCGCGGCAAGGCGTTCGCCGAACTCGGCGAAGAGCTCGTCGAAGGCCGCCGCGTCGGCCACGCCGAGGGTGCCGACCAGGGCCAGCTTGGCCACCGTGCGCGACTTGTCCGGCAGCGCCGTCAGCTCCTCGCGCAGGGCGGCGAGGTCAGCGGCGCCGTTGACGTCGCGGCGGATCGTGGTGAACCGCCACTGCCCCACCTGGTGCGGCGCCACGCTGACCGCCGACTCCTGCCCGCGCCGCAACGTGACCGCGAGGACCTGTCCCGAGTCGTGTTCGACGTGATCGAAGTCGGTCACCTCCGGCGCACCCGAGTACCAGATCCGACCCGAGTCGCCGATGGACGTGACCGAATGGCGGTCGCCGAGCGCCACGTAGTCGACGAGGCCGGTGTCGACGGCGGCCTGCAGCGTGCCGACCGCGACCGTGGCCGGGTCGGCGGCCGGACTGAACTGGTCCACGCCGCCGTGCCCCACCACGATGCGTAGGTCGTCGGCGGGCGCGAGGCGTCCCAGCTGGTCGGCGATCAGGTCGCTCTCCGGACGCTTGCTGGTCCACGGCGCCGCCACCAGGCTCACGCCGTCGCGCACCCGCACCACGCCGGCGTGGTCGAGCACGTGCACGTTCGCCGGGCAGGCGCGCACGAACGTCTCGCTGCGGTAGATCGACGTGGAGTCGAGCGGATCGTGATTGCCGGGCAGCAGGTACACCGGGACCGGGTAGTCGCCGAGCGCATCCAGGGTGCGCCGGATGACCCGGGAACTGGCCTTCGGATCGTCGAAGACGTCACCGCAGACCACGACGAACTCCGCGCCCACGGTCTGTGCCAGCGCGCCGATCGCGACGACCGCATCCGCGCGGGCCGCGTCGTAGGTGTGCTGCGCCTGACCGCCGAGGAAGTGGCGACCCATCCCGAGCTGCCAGTCGGCGGTGTGCAGGAAGGTGACTTCCCGCTCGGCACCGGGCTCCCCGGCCGGCGCAGCGGCAGCCGCGGCCGGCGGGTGGTCGTCGAAATCGGGCAAGTCGAACAGCGAGGCGGTCATCGTCGGCCCCCTTTCCTTCTCGATCGGCTCGTCGTGACGATCGTATGAGCGAGTACCGACAATCCCGGTCAGGCCGGGCCGGGCCGATCGCTGCCGGACCACCCGCGTCGGCATCCACGCCTACTCTGGACGCAAGAATCGTCGACCGGCGTGACGCACGCCACGTCGGCGATCGGGAATCATCGGCGGCGACCGCGATGTTGGAATGCTGTTGCGCACTCGCCGCAGCCGACGACCTCGTCATCGGGGTCACGCGACAGTAGGGAGCCGAACATGTTGCGCAAGAAGAAGAACGAGGTCGCGGTGCATCCGGGCGCCGACGTCACGCAGACCGCCGGCCCGACGCCGACGCCCGCCGTCGGCAGCGACTCCCGCACCGTCGGCATGGTCGCCAAGATCCTGGAGAAGGCGCACCGCCTGCAGGAACCCGCGGTCACCAAGTACGTCGCGCGGATGCGCGCCAAGCACCCCGACGACTCCCCCGAGCAGCTGATCGCGCGCTTGGAACGGCAGTACCTCAACGCCGTCACCGTCTCCGGCGGCGCGGTGGGCGCGGCCGCGTCCATCCCGGGCGTCGGCACCATCACCGCGATCTCGGCGCTCTCGGCCGACACCGCGCTGTTCATCGAAGCGTCGGCGCTGCTGGCCCTGGCCACCGCGGAGGTGTACGGCATCTCCCCGCACGAGGTGGAGCGCCGCCGCGCCCTGGTGCTGTCGGTGGCCCTCGGCGAGGAGGGCATCGCCGCCCTCGGCAAGGTGGCCGGCACCCGCGGCACCGATGCGATCGCCCGCCTGTCCGGCGGCGGCATGTCGTCGAGCCACCTGGCCTCGCTCAACCGCATGCTGACCAGCAAGCTCATCAAGAAGTTCGCGGTGCGGCGCGCACCCATCCTGGCCGGGAAGCTGATCCCGGGCGGCATCGGTGCGGCCGTGGGCGGAGCGGGCAACCGCGCGCTGGGCACCCTGGTCCTCCGCAATGCGCGCACGGCCTTCGGTCCGCCCCCGCGCTTCTGGGACATCGACGGTCAGGTGGTGCAGGCGGACGTGCGCCGTTGACGGGCTGGCTCGCGCAGCTGGGTGCGCGCTGCTGGCGGCATCGCGGGCTGGTGCTGGTCACCGCGGCGGTGACCCTCGGCGCCGTCGCCGCCGACCTCGTGACGCCGCTGCTGGCGCGATCGGCGATCGACCACGCCACCGGCGCCGCCGTCGGCGGGGTCGCTCTATCGGGGCTGGTCATCGCCCTGGTGGTGGCCGCGGTGATCCGCTACGCCTGCCAGTTCGGGCGACGCTACGCGGCGGGCAGACTCTCGATCGTGGTCCAGGACGGCCTGCGCCGCTCCATGCTCGACACGCTGCTCCACCTCGACGGCCGCTCGCACGAGCAGATCCGCACCGGACAGGTGGTCTCGCGGTCGATCTCCGACCTCCAGGTGGTGCAGAGCCTGCTCGCGATGGGGCCGATGGCCCTCGGCGGCGCGGTCCAGGTGGTGCTGGCCCTCGGCATCATGGCCTGGCTGTCCCCGCTGCTGACGGTGATCACCCTGGCGATCATCCCGCTGGTCGCCCTCGTCGCCTATCGCGGCCGACGCCGCCTGTTCGCCGCCAACTGGTCGGCGCAGCAGGCCGCCGCCGAACTGGCCGGGCACGTCGAGGAGACGGTCACCGGCGTGCGCGTGGTCAAGGGCTTCGGCCAGGAACGACGCGCCACCGACGAACTCGCCGACCACGGACGCACGCTGTACCGCCTGCGCCTGCGCGCCGCCCGCCTCTCCGCCCGCTTCACACCCACGATGGCGGCCATCCCGCAGCTCGGCATGGTGGCGGTGATCGTGGTCGGCGGCTGGCTCACCTACACGGGTTCGATCACCGCGGGCACCTTCCTCGCCTTCTCCACCTACCTGGCGACGATGACCGGGCTGGCCCGCATCCTGACGAACCTGGTGATCGCCGCCCAGATGGCCGCCGCCTCGGCCACCCGCGTCTTCGAGGTGGTCGACCATCCGCGCGACCCGGCACTCACCAACGGCGCCACCCTGCCCGACGGCCCGCTCGGCGTCGCCCTCACCGGCGTCGGCTTCGCGCACGGCGAGCGCACCATCCTGTCCGACGTGGATCTGGTCGCGGCACCCGGCGAATGCATCGCCGTGATCGGCGGCCCCGGATCCGGCAAGTCGACGTTGGCCGCGCTGCTCGACGGCAGTTATCGCCCGGACCGCGGCACCGTGGCCCTCGTCGAGGAGTCCGGGCAGGCCCACGACCTCGCCGACCTCGCCCCGGACGCATTGCACTCGGCCCTGTCGGTGGCCTTCGACGAACCCTTCCTCTACTCGGACACCATCGCCGCCAACGTGGCCCTCGGTCCCGATCCGGCGCCCGACCCGCACGCGCCGGAACTGCGGGCCGCCACCGATCAGGCCGCCGCCACCGCCTTCATCGACGCCCTCCCGGACGGCTTCGCCACGCGCGTGGGCGAACGCGGTCTCACCCTGTCCGGCGGCCAGCGCCAGCGCATCGCCCTGGCCCGTGCCTTCTACGCGGCACCGCGCGTACTGGTGCTCGACGACGCCACGTCCGCGGTGGACGCCGTGACCGAGGCGCAGATCCTCGGCCACCTGCGCGAGCGCGGCACCACGATGGTGGTCTTCGCGCACCGCCGCTCCACGCTGTCCATCGCCGACCGGGTCCTCGTGCTCGACGACGGGCGCATCGCCGAGTCCGGCACCGTCGACGAACTCGAAGCGCGCAGCCCGCGCTTCCGTGCCCTCATGTCGCTGCCCGGCACCGCCGAGCAGGACGCACAGGCCGTCGCCGCGGTGGCGCGGCAGCAGGCGATCGGCGTCGATCAGCTCTGGCGACCGGACGCACCGGCGGCCGCGGAACCGGCCCGCGCCGCCGCGACCCCGGCCGCGCGCCCCGGCCCGGGCCGCGGCGGCGGAGGCGGCGGCAACATGTCCAGCGCCCTCGGCGCCATCGCCGCCACCCCGGAACTGCTCGCGGCGGTCGACTCACTGCCGCCGGCCACCGAGGATCCCCGCGTCGACGTGGCGGAGCAGCGCCGAGAACGCCGCGACTTCTCCCTGCGCCAGATCCTGCGCCCGGTCCGCGGTCTGCTGGCCCTGGTCCTGGCCGCGGTGGCCCTGGACACCCTCATCGGCCTGGGCTTCCCGTCGCTGGCCCGCATGGTGCTCGACGCCGGGACCTCGGGCCGCGCCGACCTCCTCTGGACCGCCCTCGGGATCGGCCTGGCACTGGTCGCCGCGGGCGCCCTCGTGGCCGCGATCAACACGCTGCTCTCCGCCCGCGCCGGCGAACGCGTCCTGTACGGCCTGCGCATCCGCAGCTACGCCCACCTGCAGCGACTGGGCCTGGACTACTACGAACGCGAACTGTCCGGCCGCATCATGACCCGGATGACCACCGACGTCGACGCCCTGTCCGGGTTCATCCAGACCGGGCTCACCTCGGCCGCAGTCGCGGTGCTCACCCTGTTCGGCGTGTTCGGCGCGCTGCTGCTCACCGACTGGCAGCTCGGCCTGCTGGTGCTGCCGCTGTTCCCGATCCTGGCCGTGGCCACCGTGTGGTTCCGGCGCGTCTCCGGGCGCGCCTACACCCGCACCCGCGAACTGATCTCGGCGGTCAACGCCGACTTCCAGGAGAACATCGCCGGTCTGGGCACCACCCGCGCCTACCGGCACACCGCGGTGGCCCGCGCGCAGTTCGACGAACTGTGCAGCCGCTGGGTCACCGCCCGGATGACGTCCCAGCGCGCCGTCGCGACGTACTTCCCGTTCATCATGTTCTGCGCCGACCTCGCCGCCGCCGGCGCCATCGGCTTCGGCGCCGCGCAGATCGCCGCGGGCCGACTCTCCGCGGGCACGCTGGTGGCCTTCGTCCTCTATCTCGCCATGCTCTTCGGTCCGGTCCAGCAACTGACCAGCGTCTTCGACGCCTACCAGCAGGCCGCCGTGGGCCTGCGGCGGATCCGGGACCTGCTGGCCACCCCCAGTTCGCTCGTCGAAGCCGGCGACGCGCACGTGCCGGTGCCGCCCGGCCGCGCCGACGTCCGCCTCGAGCAGGTCGGTTTCGCCTATGCCGGCGCCGAGTCCGACGCCCTGGGCCGGATCGATCTGCACCTGCCGCCCGGTACCTCGCTGGCCCTGGTCGGTCCGACCGGCGCCGGCAAGTCCACCATCGTCAAACTGCTCGCCCGCTTCTACGACCCGGTCCGCGGCGCCGTCACCTACAACGGGGCCGACCTCCGCAGTCTCGACCTGCACCGGTACCGCGCCCGGCTGGGCGTGGTGCCGCAGGAACCGCACCTGTTCGCCGGCACCGTCGCCGAGAACATCGCCTACGGCAGGCCGAACGCCGACCGCACCGCCATCGCCGAGGCCGCACGTCGCGTCGGGGCCGCGCAGATGATCGCCGACCTGCCCGGCGGCATGAACTTCGCGATCTCCGAACGCGGGCGCAGCCTGTCCTCGGGCCAGCGCCAACTGATCGCGCTCGCGCGGGCCGAACTCGTCGAGCCGGAACTGATCCTGCTCGACGAGGCCACCGCCACCCTCGATCAGGCCACCGAGGCGCAGGTGCTGGCGGCAGGCTCGGCCCTCGCCCGGCGACGCACCAGCGTGATCGTCGCCCACCGGTTGGCCACTGCCGCCCGCGCCGATCGCATCGCCGTGGTGGAGGCCGGCGCGATCGTCGAATTCGGCTCCCACGCCGAGCTGCTGACAGCCGATGGCCCATATGCCCGACTCTGGGCCGCGGGCGTCGCCCCCGAGGAGGCCCCTGTGGCCACTGCCACCGGGTGATTCTGACCACTTACCGCAACGATTGCGCCGTCGACAGAGAAGAACAGGTCGAGGACCGCGTGTGAACGCGTAACATCGAGAGTCGGTCGGACCCGCCCGTTACCACGCTCCCGGGGCCGACCGACATGCAGACCCAGACCGGATATACCTAAGAGGCGAGACGACGCTGTGAGTAGTTCCCCATCCGAGACCGACTACGGACAAAACGAGTGGCTGGTCGAGGAGATGTACCAGCGATTCCAGACCGACCCGAGCTCGGTCGATCCGAGTTGGCACGACCTGCTGAAAAACTACAAGCCCACCGACCTCAACGGCGCACCCCCGGCCGCCCCCACCACCCCGGCTACTCCGGCTGCTCCGGCCGCCGCCGCAGCGCCGATCACCGCGCCCGCGTCGGCCAAGCCGCTGCTGACGCTGGATGCCGAGCCCGAGCGCATCGCTCCCCGTAACGTCGCCCCGGCACGCGAAGCCGCCGCCACCAAGGCCGCCTCCGGCGTCAGCCGCACCGCGTCGTCGGCCAAGCCGTCGAGCGAGCCGGCCGCCGACGAGACCAAGGTGATCCGCGGTCCCGGCGCCGCCATCGTGCGCAACATGTCCGCCTCCCTCACGGTGCCGACCGCCACCAGCGTCCGGGCCATCCCGGTGAAGCTGATGATCGACAACCGCGTCGTCATCAACAACCACCTCGCCCGCACCCGCGGCGGCAAGGTCAGCTTCACCCACATCCTCGGCTACGCCATCGTGCAGGCCCTCAAGTCGTTCCCCGCGATGAACCGCCACTTCGCGGAGATCGACGGCAAGCCCAACGTCGTCACCCCCGCCCACACCAACCTCGGTCTCGCCATCGACCTGGTGGGCAAGGACGGCAACCGCACGCTCGTCGTCGCCGCCATCAAGCGCTGCGAGACCATGAGCTTCGGCGAATTCTGGGACGCCTACGAGGACATCGTCCGCCGCGCCCGTCAGGGCAAGCTCGGCGCCGACGACTTCGCCGGCGTCACCATCTCGCTGACCAACCCGGGCACCATCGGCACCGTCCATTCGGTGCCGCGCCTGATGCCCGGCCAGGGCACCATCGTCGGCGCGGGCGCCATGGAGTACCCCGCCGAGTTCCAGGGCTCCAGCGACGAGCAGCTCGCCGACATGGGCGTCGGCAAGCTGATGACGCTGACCTCCACCTACGATCACCGCATCATCCAGGGCGCCGAGTCCGGCGACTTCCTGCGCGTGATCCACAACATGCTGCTCGACGACGCGTTCTGGGACGAGCTCTTCGTGGCGCTGCAGATCCCGTACGAGCCGGTCCGCTGGCGTCGGGACATGCCCGAGGGCCGGGTGGACAAGAACACCCGCGTGCTCGAGCTGATCGCCGCCTACCGCAGCCGCGGCCACCTGATGGCCGACACCGACCCGCTGATGATGGACAAGGAGGCCCGGATCGCCCATCCGGACCTGGACGTCCTCAGCTACGGCCTGACCCTGTGGGACCTCGACCGGACGTTCAACGTCGGCGGCTTCCACGGCCAGGACACGATGAAGCTGCGCGACGTGCTGTCGATCCTGCGCGACGCCTACTGCCGCCACATCGGCGTGGAGTACACCCACATCCTCGATCCCGAGCAGCAGCAGTGGCTGCAGGAACGCGTCGAGGTGAAGCACACCAAGCCGCCGGTGGCCGAGCAGAAGTACATCCTGTCCAAGCTCAACGCCGCCGAGGCCTTCGAGACCTTCCTGCAGACCAAGTACGTCGGCCAGAAGCGCTTCTCGCTGGAAGGCGCCGAGTCGGTCATCCCGATGATGGACGCGGTGATCGACCGCAGCGCCGAGCACAGCCTGCAAGAGGTCATCATCGGCATGCCGCACCGCGGCCGCCTCAACGTGCTGGCCAACATCGTCGGCAAGCCCTACTCGAAGATCTTCACCGAGTTCGAGGGCAACCTGGGCACCGCGCAGCTGCACGGCTCGGGCGACGTGAAGTACCACCTCGGCGCCGAGGGCAAGTACTACCAGATGTTCGGCGACAACGAGATCAACGTCTCGCTGACCGCCAACCCCAGCCACCTCGAGGCCGTCGACCCGGTACTGGAGGGCATCGTCCGCGCCAAGCAGGACATGCTCCCCGAGGATCAGCAGTTCGACATCCTGCCGCTCATGCTGCACGGCGACGCCGCGTTCGCCGGCCAGGGCGTGGTGGCCGAGACGCTGAACCTGTCCATGCTGAACGGCTACCGCACCGGCGGCACCGTCCACATCGTGGTCAACAACCAGGTCGGCTTCACCACCGCACCCGAGTACTCGCGCTCCACCGAGTACTGCACCGACATCGCCAAGATGATCAGCGCGCCGGTCCTGCACGTCAACGGCGACGACCCGGAGGCCTGCGTGTGGGCCGCGCAGCTCGCCGTCGACTACCGCGAGCGGTTCAACCGCGACGTGGTGATCGACCTCGTCTGTTACCGCCGCCGCGGCCACAACGAGGGCGACGATCCCTCGATGACCCAGCCGGCCATGTACGACGTGATCGACAACCTGCGCAGCGTCCGTAAGAGCTACACCGAATCGCTCATCGGCCGTGGTGACATCTCCACCAAGGAGGCCGAGGACGCCCTGCGCGACTACCAGGGCCAGCTCGAGCGGGTCTTCGTGGAGGTCAAGGAACTCGACCGCTTCCGCCCGGAGCCGTCGCCGCCGATCACCGAGGACCAGCAGCTGCCGGTCAAGCTGGTGACCGCGGTGCCGCAGGCCGCGCTGACCAAGATCGGCGAAGCCTTCGTCAACGTGCCCGAGGGCTTCACCCCGCACCCGCGCGTCAAGCCGGTCCTGGAGCGTCGCCAAGAGATGTCGACCCAGGGCGGCGTGGACTGGGCCTTCGCCGAGCTCCTCGCGCTGGGCACCCTTGTCGAAGAGGGTCAGACCGTGCGCCTGTCCGGTCAGGACTCGCGTCGCGGCACCTTCACCCAGCGCCACTCGGTGCTGATCGACCGGGAGAACGGCTCGGAGTACACCCCGCTGAACACCCTGGCGCCGAACGGCCCGGGTCGCTTCATGGTGTACGACTCGCCGCTGTCGGAGTTCGCCGTCCTCGGCTTCGAGTACGGCTACGCGATCGGCAACCCGGACGCACTGGTGCTCTGGGAGGCGCAGTTCGGCGACTTCGTCAACGGCGCGCAGTCGATCATCGACGAGTTCATCAGCTCGGGCGAGGCCAAGTGGGGCCAGCGCAGCGACGTCGTGCTGCTCCTGCCGCACGGCCATGAGGGTCAGGGACCGGACCACACCTCCGGCCGTATCGAGCGCTTCCTGCAGCTGTGCGCCGAGGGTTCGATGACCGTCGCGCTGCCGTCGACCCCGGCGAGCTACTTCCACCTGCTGCGTCGTCACGTGCACGACGGCATCAGCCGCCCGCTGGTGGTCTTCACCCCGAAGTCCATGCTGCGCAACAAGGCCGCCGTCTCGCCGATCGAGGAGTTCACCGAGGGCAAGTTCCTGTCGGTGCGCGACGATCCGCACTTCGCCGACGACATCAACGGCGTCTCCGGCGGCGGTGACCGGTCCACGGTCAAGCGCGTGCTGCTGGTCTCGGGCAAGCTCTACTACGAGCTCGCCGCCAAGCAGGCCAAGGAGAAGCGCGAGGACATCGCGATCGTCCGCCTGGAGCAGCTGTACCCGGTGCCCCACCGTCGTCTGGCACGCACGCTGGAGCAGTACCCGAACGCCACCGACTTCGTGTGGGTGCAGGAAGAGCCGGCCAACCAGGGTCCGTGGCCGTTCCTGGGTCTGTGGCTGCCCGACCTGCTGCCGGAGATGCTGTCCGGGCTGCGTCGTATCTCGCGTCGCGCGATGGCTGCGCCGTCGTCCGGTTCGGCCAAGGT
Organism: Gordonia alkaliphila; assembly: GCF_039542465.1. Classification (NCBI taxonomy): domain Bacteria; kingdom Bacillati; phylum Actinomycetota; class Actinomycetes; order Mycobacteriales; family Gordoniaceae; genus Gordonia; species Gordonia alkaliphila. Next base: position 59,182 of record NZ_BAABIE010000007.1, read on the forward strand.
GCACGCCGTCGAGCAGGCCGAGATCATCGACTCGGCGTTCTCGATGGACTGATCCCTATCTGAGCGAGTGCCGCTCCACGTCTTCGGACGTGGGGCGGCATTCGTGCATCCGGGGCCCGGACGAGCTCAGTCGGCGACGAGCGAGGCCGCGCCGGCCAGCGCGGGCAGCGAACCCACCAGGACACCGAGCACCTGCTCGCGCGTGAGCTTCGGGTCGGTGATCCAGCGGATCATCACGTCCTCGACGAACGCGGTCCAGCCGCGCACCGCCATCTCCACCGCCCCGGTCACCTCGATGCCCAGGACCGGCGCATGGTGCAGGATGCGGCGGGTCATCTCCGAACGGGTGGACTCGGCGACATTGCGCATCGCCGGATCGGTGCTCAGTGAACCGCGGAGCACCGCGATGAACTGATCGCCGTTCTCGGCCACGTAGTCGATATACGCCGTCATCGACGCGGTCAGCATGACGAGCGGATCGTCGACGTCCTCCGGCGGCAGGGTGCGCGCCTGCATCTCCTCCGCCCACTCCTGCACCAGTGCCAGGTGGAAGTCCTGCTTGGACTCGAAGTAGTGGAAGATCAGTGCCCGCGACACCCCGGCGCGCTCAGCGACCGCTTCGATGGTCACGGTCTCCAGCGGCTGCTCGGTGGCCAGCTCTTCGCCCAGGTCCAGCAGTTGACGACGACGTTGCTGCGGACTCATGCGGGTCCGACGCGGCGCGGCAGACCCGCCGGTCGCGGTGTCGGTGGTCGTCATGCCCTCACCCTAAGCCACTATTGACACCCGCTCAACAACTATTGACCAACATTCAACAACCTATTGACGGGCCGTCAACACGTCCTTATGGTGAGAACCATGACAACACACGATGTAGAGATCGCGATCGTCGGGGCCGGCTTCTCCGGGCTCGGCGCAGCCGTCAAACTCGCCGAGAACGGGTTCGACGACTACCTGATCCTCGATCGCGGCGCCGACTTCGGCGGCACCTGGCGCGACAACACCTACCCGGGCGCCGCGTGCGACGTCCCCTCGCACCTGTACTCGTTCTCGTTCGCGCTCAACCCCGAGTGGAGCCGGTCGTACTCGCATCAGCCGGAGATCCACCGCTACATCAACGGTGTCGCCGCCCAGCACGGCGTCGCCGAGAAGACGTGGTTCGGCACCGAGGTCCGCCGCGCGGCGTGGGACGAAGAGTCGCTCAGCTGGATCATCGACATCGAGCGCGACGGCGACGTCGATCAGGTCCGCGCCAAGCACATGATCGGCGCGGTGGGCCCGCTGTGCGAGCCGAACCTGCCCGACATCGACGGCATCGACGGCTTCGAAGGCACCCTGGTCCATTCGGCCCGCTGGGACCACGACTACGACTTCACCGGTAAGCGCGTCGCCGTGATCGGCACCGGCGCCTCGGCCATTCAGATCGTGCCGCAGCTCGGCAAGATCGTCGGGCACCTCGACGTGTACCAGCGCACCGCACCGTGGATCATCCCGCGCAACGAGCGCCCGTACCTGCCGGTGGAGAACTGGGCCTTCAAGCACGTCCCCGGACTGCAGGCACTGATCCGCGGCACCATCTACACCGCGAACGAGACCGTCGCCGCCGGCATGACCTACGCCCCCAAGGCCCTCAAGCCGGTGGAGGCGCTCTGCAAGGCCAACATCTTCCGCGGCATCCGCGACCCGAAGCTGCGCGAGGCCGTCACGCCGACGTTCGCCGTCGGCTGCAAGCGCATCCTCAAGTCCAACGAGTGGTACCCCACCCTGGATCGGCCGAACGTCGACCTGGTGACCTCCGGCATCGCATCGATCACCGCCGATGCGATCGTCACCGCCGACGGCGTGGAGCACCCGGTGGACGCCATCGTCGTCGCGACCGGCTTCCACGTCACCGACTCCCCCGTCTTCGACACCATCGTCGGCACGGGCGGCCGCAGTCTGGCGCAGGTGTGGGACGAGACCGGCATGCAGGGCTACAAGGGCACCTTCGTCCACGGCTTCCCGAACCTGGCGCTGCTGGTGGGCCCGTCGACCGGCCTCGGCCACACCTCGATGGTCTACATGATCGAGTCGCAGCTGAACTACCTCGTCGACTACCTGCGCAAGACCCGCGCGGCGGGCATCGTCCGCACCGACGTCAGCGCGGCGGCACAGGACCGTTTCAACGAGAAGCTGCAGCGCACGCTGAAGACCTCGGTGTGGGTCACCGGCGGTTGCGAATCCTGGTATCAGGACCACAACGGCAACATCACCGCCCTGTGGCCGGGCTTCACCTTCGCGTTCCGCAACGCGACGCGTCGCTTCGACATCGCCGCCTACGACGTGACCGTGGGCGCCCAGGCCCCCGCCGACCGCCCGGCCGACGCCGTCCCGGTCACCGCCTGACTCCCCTACCTCCCGACGAAAGAGAAGACACATGAAGGATTTCCGCAACAAGGTCGTCGTGATCACCGGCGCCGGCTCGGGCATGGGCCGCGAACTGGCCGTCAAACTCGCTCGCCGCGGCGCGAAGGTCGCCATCTCCGATGTCGACCCGGACGGTCTGGCCACCACCGAGCGCCTGGTGACCGAGGCCGGCGGCGAAGTCCATGCGCAGCTGCTCAACGTCGCCGAACGGGAGGCCTTCCTCACCTACGCCGACACCGTCGTCGAGCACTTCGGGACCGTGAACGCCATCTTCAACAACGCCGGCATCGCGCACCACGGCGAAGTGGAGACCATGGAGTTCAAGGACATCGAACGCATCATGGACGTCGACTACTGGGGCGTGGTGAACGGCACCAAGGCGTTCCTGCCGGCCATCATCGCCTCCGGCGACGGCGCCATCGTCAACGTGTCCTCGCTGTTCGGCCTGCTGTCCGAGCCCGGACAGGCCGCGTACAACTCGGCGAAGTTCGCGGTCCGCGGCTTCACCGAGGCGCTGCGCCAGGAGATGCTGATCTCCGACCACCAGGTCGCGGTGACCTGCGTGCACCCCGGCGGCATCAAGACCGCCATCGCGCGCAACGCCACCACCTCCGGGGACCACGACGCGGCCGCGACGGCGGCGTTCTTCGACAAGTACCTGGCCAACACCTCGGCGTCCAAGGCCGCCGACATCATCCTGCGCGCGGTGGAGAAGGAGAACGCGCGCGTGCTGGTCGGCGCCGATGCGAAGCTGCTCGACCTCGGTGTGCGCCTGGTGGGCTCGTACTACCAGGGCATCTCGGCGAAGATCACCCAGTGGGGCATGTCCCGCCTGTCCTGAACCTGCAGGACCGCACGATCAGGACACGGCGCCGGTGGCCAGCCAGGCGGCGGCCACCGCGCCGGGGTCCTCACCGCGTTCCACCCGTGCACCGAGTTCGGCGAGCACGTCCGTGGTCAGCTCCCCCGCGATGCGGCTGAGCTGCTTGAGCGCGGACTTGTCCAGCGCCGCACTGCGGTACACCGGCACCAGATCCTGGGCGCGCGGAGCACCGTCGGACGCCAGGATGCGAAGGTCGCCCAGCTCCCCCGCGCTCGCCGTGGCCAACGCGGGCAGCACGCCGAGCGCCTCGCCGCCGGTGACGCGGGCGATCACCGCGCGCGCATCCGGCACCCGCTCCACCGCACCGGGGCGGCAGACGTCGAAGGCCGCGAGCACCGCAGCGTCCTGACCGTCGAGCACCACCAGCGGCAGTCCGGCCGGCAGCCGACCGCAGTCGGCGAGCGTCGGCACGTCGTAGCGGTCGCGCAGACCGGCCGACAGCAACAGCTGCGGGCGATCGCTGACCCCGGTCGGGTCGCCGATCGCCACGCCCTGCGGCAGCGCGCGCGCCACCTCGGTCAGCAGTTCCTCCCCGCTGAGCGCTTCGGGGCGGGTGGAGAGCTGGGTCAGCAGGTCACCGGTGAAGGCCGGAAACAGATCCACCCCGCCGGTGCTGATCGCCGCCATCAGCGCGGTGTCGGTGCCCACCGGCGCATCCGCCGTCGTCGTCGGCGTGCCGGCACGGCTCAACCCCACCGCGTACACCGCGGCGGCCGCCCGCATCGTCGACGACGATCCGGAGCCGACCAGCAGCGGCGCGTCCGCCTCACTGTCGTCGCCGCACGCGGTGAGAACGGTGAGTCCGGCCAGCAGCACGAGGAGCGCGGTCAGGGCCCGCTTGGTGTTCGTCATCGCAGCCCACGGTAGTCCACCCGCGCGGCACCCACCCGCGGCACACGGCGCTCGGTACGATCGCGACGTGTCCACGCAATCTCGAGGTTCCACGGGACCGCGCCGTACTCGGGCGCCGCGCACGTCGGTGCCGCCCGATCGCGCCGTCGTCGACTGCGCCGTCTATCGGGGCGGCCGCCGCGAACCCGGCTACCGCGACTTCGCGTCGGCGTACGCGCATGTGCGCGCCACCGGCTCGGGTTTCGTCTGGCTCGGCCTGCACGCGCCGGGCGAGGCGCAGATGGACGAGGTGGGCCGGATCTTCGGCCTGCACCCGCTGGCCGTCGAAGACGTGGTCGAGGCCCATCAGCGGCCCAAACTCGAGCTGTACGACGGGCTCATCTTCCTGGTGCTGCGCTCCATGTCGTACGTGGCGCACGACAGCATCGACCGGGCCAACGACATCGTCGACGGCGGCGAGATCATGGTGCTGGCCGGCCGCGACTTCGTGATCACCGTCCGCCACGGCGAACACACGCAGCTCGCCGGGGTGCGCGCCCGGATGGAGGCGCGCCCGCAGACCCTGGCCCTCGGCCCCGCCGCGGTGGTGCACGCCGTCGCCGACCACGTGGTCGACACCTACCTCGAGGTGGTCGCCGAGATGGCACCCGACGTCGACGAGGTGGAGGAACGCGTCTTCGCGGTCGCCACCACCGATCTCGACATCGACGTGGTCTACCTGTTCAAACGCGAGGTGATGGAACTGCATCGCGCGGTCGCTCCCCTGGCCGAACCGCTCGCCTGGCTGTCCGGGCAGGGCGGCCCCGGCAGCGCGCACCCGCCCGGCCTGCGCGGCGCGCACACCGGATCGTTCGACGAGAAGGAGGTGCACCGGCACTTCCGCGACGTCCGCGACCACCTGACGACCGTCATCGAGCGCATCGGCGAATACGACGACCGGCTCACCTCGCTGCTGCACGCGGCCGCCACCAAGGTCGGCATCCAGCAGAACACCGACATGCGCAAGATCTCGTCGTGGGCCGCCATCGCGGCGGTGCCGACCATGGTCGCCGGTCTGTACGGCATGAACTTCGAGTTCATGCCGGAGCTGTCCTGGCGCTGGTCGTATCCGGTGCTGCTGGCGATCCTGTTCACCGCCTGCGTGCTGCTCTGGCGCCTGCTGCACCGCAACCGCTGGCTGTAGCGCCGGCGCTCGGGTCCGGACTCAGGCTGGTGTGACGCCGCCGCGGGTCGGGTCGGTCACGTCCACGTCGCCCTCGGCCCACGCCTCCCGCAGCGCGTCGGCGCCCTTGAGCCGCACCCAGGCTGCCTCGTTCGCGGTGATCGGCACGGCGCGCAGGAAGCGGACCGGCTCGGCCGGTTCCGGCAGCGGCAAGTCCGCCAGCTCCGGTTCGGCCGTCAGCAGGAACGCCGAGCAGATCGCCCCGCCCCAGAGCGGCTCCTGCAGATCGATCAGCGAGTCCTCGGCCAGGATCAGCCCCTCCACCGACGGCGCGGCCGCCACCGTCGCCAGCGACCGATGCAGCCCCGGCAGGGCCGCGCTCGGCCGCATCCGGACGATCAGCTCGGCCCGCGGACCGCGCTGCGGATCCGGCGCGAGGTCCGACGGATCGTGCATCGGGTGCCGCGCGCAGCCGACGGTGGCGATGACCACCTCGCCGCGCTCGACGTCGGCGAAGCGCAGCACGTCGATCGCCTCGACGCCCAGGAAAGTCACCGAAGCGCGCTGCGGATCGGGTCCGAGCCCGGCGGTCAGGTGCGCGGTGACGAGTTCGACGATGGAGCTCACAGGCGCAGCGAGAGACCCGAACCGGTGTCGAAGACGTGCAGGTTCGCCGGATCCAGGGCGAGCTGCAGCGTCCCGCGACGCGGCACGGTGGTGGTCGGCTGCAGGCGGGCCACCTTCTGCCCGCCGCTGGTGGTCGAACCCAGGTCCTCGGCGAGCTGATTGAGCAGGTCGGCGCTCTGGCCGGTGTCCCCGAGGGTGAAGTAGTAGTACTTGTCCGAGCCCATCGACTCCACGATGTCCACGGTCGCGTCGAAGGCGACCATGCCGTCACCCTGCCCCGGCTCCAGGAGCGTGGCGTCCACCAGGTGCTCGGGCCGCACGCCGAGGAGCACCTCGCCGGAACTGCCGACCTGCTGCGCGTTGGCCACCACCTGCTCGTAGTCGGGCAGCTGGATCGGACCGATGACGGTGTCGACGTACCCGTGCGACAGTTTGCCCGGGATGAAGTTCATCGCGGGCGAGCCGATGAAGCCGGCCACGAACAGGTTGCGCGGGCGGTCGTACAGTTCCTGCGGGGCGCCCACCTGCTGCACCAGACCGGACTTCATCACCACGACGCGGTCGCCGAGGGTCATCGCCTCGGTCTGGTCGTGGGTCACGTACACGGTGGTGACACCCAGCCGGGCCTGCAGTTCGGCGATCTCGGTCCGCATCTGCACGCGCAGCTTGGCGTCGAGGTTCGACAGCGGCTCGTCCATCAGGAAGGCCTTCGGGTGACGCACGATGGCGCGCCCCATCGCGACACGCTGCCGCTGGCCGCCGGACAGGTTCGCCGGCTTACGGTCGAGGAACTCCTCCAGATCCAGGATGCGGGCGGCCTCGGCCACCTTCTCGGCGATCTGCGCCTTCGGCAGCTTCTGAAGGGTCAGCGGGAAGGCGATGTTCTCGCGCACCGTCATGTGCGGGTACAGCGCGTAGCTCTGGAAGACCATGGCGATGTCGCGGTCCTTCGGTGCGATGTCGTTCACCACGGTGCCGCCGATCGACAGCGTGCCCGAGGAGATGTCCTCGAGGCCGGCGATCATGTTGAGCGTCGTCGACTTGCCGCAGCCCGACGGGCCGACCAGGATGACGAACTCGCCGTCGGCGATGTGCAGGTTCACGTCCTGCACCGCCGTCGAGCCGTCCGGGTACTGCTTGGAGAGGTTCTCCAGAACGATGTCGGCCATGGGTTATCCCTTCACCGCGCCGGAGGTCAGACCGGCCACGATACGACGTTGGAAGAAGAGCACGAAGATGATGATCGGAATGGTGATCACGACGGCGGCTGCGGAAATGGAGCCGGTGGGCTCCTCGAACTGGCTGGAGCCGGTGAAGTTCGCGATGGCCACCGGCGCCGTCTGGGCGCGGTCGGTGGAAGTCAGCGACAGGGCCAGCAGCAGGTCGTTCCAGGCGAAGATGAACACCAGGATCGCGGCGGTGACCACGCCGGGCGCGGCCAGCGGCACGATGACCCGGCGGAAGGCCTGCGCCGAGGTGGCGCCGTCCATCATGGCGGCCTTCTCCAGATCCCACGGGATCTCCCGGAAGAACGCCGACAGCGTGTAGATCGCCAGCGGCAGCGCGAACGCCACGTACGGGATCACCAGGCCGGTCCAGGTATCGAACAGGCCGAGGCTGCGCTCGATGTTGAACAGCGGGGTCACCAGCGAGATCTGCGGGAACATGGCGATCAGCAGGGCGACGCCCACCAGCAGCTTCTTGCCGCGGAACTCCAGTCGGGCGATGGCGTAGGCGGCCATGGTGCCCAGCAACACCGCGATGGCGGTGGTGATCAGGCCGACGCCGATCGAGTTCAGCAACGGCTTGCCGAAGCTGCCGCCGTCGGTCAGCGGGATGATCACGCCCCAGATGACGCCGGCCGCCAGGCCGATCGACACCAGGATCGCGCCGATCCGCAGACCGAGTTCCAGCGACGCGTTGTGCTCGGCCACCGCGCGCTTGCGCTGCCACAGCAGCACGCCCAGCAGGGCGGCCCCAATGGCCAGGCCGAGCAGCGCCCACAGCAACTCGGCGAGGACGCCGTCGGCGAACAGCTCCTTGTAGTTGTCCATGGTCCACTGCCGCGGGATGAAGTTGCCGTCGAGCACCGTGCTCGGCGGCTTGAACGACAGACTGATGATCCACCACAGCGGAACCACGGCGTACAAGATTACGATCACATTGGCGACGGTCCAGCCGACGCGGCGATTGAGATGATTCACCGGTTACCGCCCCTCGTTGTCCGAGCCGGGCGCCGCGGCGCCGAAGATCTTGATGAAGATGAAGGCGATGATCGCCACGCACAGGAAGATCAGAATGCTGATCGCCGAACCGACGCCCAGGTTGAACGCCTTGAACAGGTTGTTGTAGCCGAGCATCGACACCGATCCGGTCCCGTGGTTGCCCTTGGTCAGGATGTAGATGTTGTCGAAGATCCGGAAGGCGTCGAGCGTACGGAACAGCAGCGCCACCAGGATGGCCGGCTTCATCAGCGGAATGATGATCTTCCGCAATCGGGTCCAGGCACCTGCGCCGTCGACCTGCGCGGCCTTGAGCAGGTCGTCGGGCACCAGGGCCAGACCCGCGAGCAGCAGCAGCGCCATGAACGGGGTGGTCTTCCAGACCTCCGCCAGAATGATGATGAACAGCGACGACCACTGGTTGGTCAGCGGATCGGTGCCGTCGGGCAGCAGGTTGGCCAGGTAGCCGGTGCCCGGGGTCCAGGCGTAGTACCAGGAGAAGGCCGCCGCGACGGTCACGATGCCGTACGGGATCAGCACGACGGTGCGGATGGTGCCCTTGCCGAAGATGGTCCGGTGCATCACCAGGGCGATCATCATGCCGAGCACCAGCTCGATCGCCACCGAGATCACCGTGATGAACAGGGTGACCCACAGCGACTGCCACCAGTAGCCGTCGGAGAGCACCGTGGCGTAGTTGGAGAGGCCGATGAACTCGTTCTCGTCCGGCGCGGTCAGCGTCGCCTTGTTCAGCGACAGCCACACCGCGTACAGGATCGGATAGCCGGTGACCAGCAGCATCACGATCGCGGCGGGCGCCACCAGCCAGTAGGCCAGCTTGCGTTCGTTGGACGTGCGTTCGCTGGCGACCTTGCGGGTGCGCGGTGTGCGCACCGAGGTCGACGACGCGGGCGGCGACTCGTCGAGCAGGTCGACGATCGACCCGGCGGACGAGGCCGCCGGAACCGGCACGGCGGCGGGTGCGGCCGCGGGGACCGGCTCCGCGACCGGCTGCGTCCGGGGCGCCGGCGGCGTCGGCAGCGGCGGGAGCGGGCCCGACCGCACCGGTGGGATCGGATCCGGGGGCAGAATCACCGCCTCCGGGGGCACCCAGATGTCGGAGTGGACCGGCGCCGCCGGCTCCCGCGATTCCCGGGGCTGCTGGGGTTCTGAGGGCTGCGCACCCTCGGTGTTCTCGGAGGCGTTGTCGTCACCGGTGGTCATGGGATGATCCCTTCCCCGTCGATCGCCTTCTGGACCTGCTCGGCCAGCGTGTCCACCATGGTCTCCGGATCCCACGCGCCGACCGGGCTGAGCGTGGCGGTGACCAGCGTGGAGACCGCCTGGTACTGCGGGGTGGCCGGTCGCGGAGCGACGTGCTCGGACTCGAGCTGGCGGCGGATGTCGTCGCCCATCGGGTAGGCCACCTGGAAGTCGGGCTCTTCATAGAGCGCGGTGACCGTCGGCGGCAGCGCACCCTCGAGCGCGTACACGCGCTGCGCGTCCCGGCTGGTGAGGCACGCGGCGAGATCGGCGGCGAGGTCCTGCTGCTGCGAGGTGCTCGCCACCGCGATGTTCAGACCACCGAGGGTCGATTTGGCCGGTAGCGCGTCGCTCACACCCGGGTAGGGCGCGAAGTCGAAGCTCTTGCGCAGGATCCGGTTGATCGGCACCAGTTCCTTGGCGGTCGGCGGATTCTCGGTGTCGGCGAGCTGATCGGCGTACGGCGTCAGCGCCTGCAGGAAGTCGATGGCGCCGGCAGAACCGTTGTCGCGCGCCGACTTGAAGACGAACGGCCAGTTGATCTCGTAGAGCGCCTGTCCCTTCTCCATGCCGTCGCGGGCGGTGCCCTCGTTGGAGTTGGTGATCGACGGATCGGCGCCCGGGTAGGTCGCGACCGCCTTGAGGATCTGCAACGCCTTCAGCGTCGCCGCGCGATGCTCGGGCGTGTCATTCAGGGTCTGCTTGCTCGGGTCGTCCGGATCGAGGATGTTCCCGCCGGCGCTCTGCAGCACCGAGTTGAACCACACCATCAGGCCCTCGTACTGGCCGCCCTGCACCAGGATCTGCGTGGGACCCTGCTTGTTCTTCTCATAGACGGCGGTGGCGTCGGCGATCATCTGGTCCCAGGTGGCGGCGGCCTTCGCCTTCCGCCCCAGGTACTCCGTCAACACGTCCGGCCGGAACCAGAGCAGCTGCGTGTTGGTCCAGATCGGCAGCGCGTACAGGCGCGCGGCCTCGTCGTCGGGCCGCTTCCACATCGCGGTCTCCACCGGACCGGCGAGATTGGTCTGCTCCACCCCGGCTGCGTGCGCATCGGGCACCGGCACCAGCCATCCGGCGTTGGCGAACTCGGCCGTCCAGACCACGTCCATCGCCATCACGTCGAGGCTCTTGTCGTTGCCGGCCAGACGACGAGCCAGCTGCAGGCGCTGCCCGTCGGCGTCCTTGGGCAGCACGGTCACCTTGGCTTCGTAGGCGCCGCCCGAGTTCTTGGTGCACAGCGCGGCCTGCGTGGTGATCTCACCCGCACCGTCGGCCGGGGCGTACACGTTCAGCACACCGGCGGTGTATCCGCCGCCGCAGGCGACCAGTGCCGGCGCCACCGCGGCCGCGGCGACCGCGGCCACCGCCAACCGGGTGCGCAGCGGTCGACGACGTCGTCGACCGGTCACCGGTTCGGATACCGATTCCTCGGGCCCGGACCGCTCGGGCCCGGACCGCTCGGGCCCCGACTGTATGGGCCCCGACTGCATGGGCATCGACTCTCGTGGGACCATCTCGCCGACCCGCCTCCTCGCCATTTCGCAGTGACCACAGCGAACCTGAGGGACGCCTGTGAATCCTGATGTGAGGTCAGGTTAACGCAACCAGTGACTCATCACACAGGAAGGTCCCCGGCGCGGCTAGATTGCGAGCTTGGCGAGCATGTCGCGGGCCTGCTCGGCGCTGCCCGGATCGCACAGGACGTCGTACCGGCCGGCCACCAACTGCATGGTCGACGAGAAGTCGCGCTGCCCGCGGGTCGCGGCGTACGGAATGGCGCCGCTGATCACGCCGAAGACCATGCCCGCGACCACACAGAACACGATCGGAATCCAGAAGTCCTGGCCGGTGACGAAGATACTGATGATGAGGCCCACGAAGAGGCCGAACCACGCGCCCGAGACCAGTCCGCCGCCGAGCACCTTGCTCCAGGTCAACCGGCCCAGCACCCGCTCCACCTGCATCAGGTCGACGCCGACGATGGTCAGCTTCTCGACGTGAAACTCGTTGTCGGCGAGATGGTCCACCGCCCGCTGCGCCCGCTCGTAGGTGTCGTACGACCCGACCGGCCAGCCCGTCGGCTTGGTGGGCAGGCCCGGGGTTGGGCGCATGGGCTGGGTCATAGATCTCCCCTGTCGGGTCCGGCGGCAAACAATTCCACGGCTGTACTTCTAGTCTGGTGACCATGATGCCAACGCTCAAGGTCTTCGTCGCCAGATTAGTCGGTCTGGTCGTCTTGGGCCCGGACGGCGAGTCGATCGGCCGTGTCCGCGACGTCGTGGTCTCGATGTATCTGCCGGGGCAGCGCCCCCGCGCACTCGGCCTGGCCGTCGAACTGGCCGCGAGCCGACGTCGCATCTTCGTTCCGATGGGCCGGGTGACCAACATCGACGCCGATGCCGTCACCCTGACCACCGGGCGCGTCAACATGCGCAAGCTGGCGCTGCGCCCCAACGAAGCCCTCGCGGTGGGCCAGATCATGGAGAGCCGGGTACGGACCGACGATCCCGACCATCCGGGGCTGGCCGACGCCGACCTTTCGGTCGTCGACCTGGAGATCGAACGCACCCGCGCCCTGGACTGGGTGATCGGCCGGGTGGCGCTGCGCACCATGCGCAAGGGGCCGCTCCGGCGGCGCGGCGAGACGATCGTGGTGACCTGGAATCACGTGCACGGCCTGACGCTGCTGAACCTGAACCGCCCGGGCCACGGCGTCGAACTGGCCCTGACCCAGTTCGAGGGCATGCGTCCGGCCGACGTCGCCAACGCGCTGCGCGAGCTGCCCGAGCCCCGCCGGATCGAATTGGCGCGGGCGCTCGACGACGAACGACTGGCCGACATCCTGCAGGAGATGTCCACCGACGAGCAGACCTCCATGCTCGCCAGCATGAAGCCGTCCCGCGCCGCCGACGTGCTGGAGGCGATGGACCCCGACGACGTCGCCGACCTGATGGGCGAACTGCCCGCCGCCGAGGCCGAGGCCCTGCTGTCCCAAATGGATCCGGAGGACTCCGAACCGGTCCGTCGCCTGTTGCGCCACTCCCCCGACACCGCGGGCGGCGTGATGACCCCCGAGCCGATCATCGTCTCGGCCGGCACCACCGTCTCCGAGGCCCTCGCCCGCGTGGCCAACCCCGACGTCGGCTCGGCCACCGCGACGATGGTGCTGGTGGTCCGCCCGCCCACCAGCACGCCCACCGGCAAGTTCCTCGGCGCCGTCCACACCCAGGCGCTGCTGCGCGAGCCGCCCGCCAACCTGGTGGCCGGCATCCTCGACGACGACGTGCCCCGCCTCAGCCCGGACGATCCGTTGGAAGAGGTGACCCGCTTCTTCGCGACCTACAACCTGGCCCTGGCCCCCGTGGTCGACGAGACCGCGCACCTGCTGGGCGCGGTGGCCGTCGACGACCTCCTCGACGCCGTGCTCCCCCGCGGTTGGCGCGACCAGGAGCCGGAGGCCGCCCGGTGAACCAACGTCGCCTCGACACCCCCAGCGACGGCCGACGGCGCTTCTCGGCGAACATCGACGCCGATGTGATCGGCGTCTACGCCGAACGGGTGGCCCGCTTCCTCGGCACCGGCTCCTACCTGGCCATCCAGACGGTCGTCGTGATCGTCTGGATCTTCCTGAACATCGGCGTCTTCACGTTCGGCTGGGATCCGTACCCGTTCATCCTGCTCAACCTCGCGTTCTCCACGCAGGCCGCCTACGCCGCCCCGCTGATCCTGCTGGCCCAGAACCGTCAGGAGAACCGCGACAAGGTCTCGCTCGACGAGGACCGTCGTCGTGCCGCCCAGACCAAGGCCGACACCGAGTTCCTGGCCCGCGAACTGGCCGCCGTCCGCCTGGCCGTCGGCGAGACCGTGACCCGCGACTATCTGCGCCGCGAACTGGACGACCTGCTCGACGACCTCGTCGAACGACTCGCCGCCGCGCAGGCCCCGGCGGCCGACAGCGAGGAACCGGCGCGCGGCGGGCCGGATCACCGATAACCCCGATCGCACGGAATCCGGGCAGGGTATGGTGACTCACGTCTCGTCCACCCGGGGGAACAACTGACGGAATCGGGCGCCAGACGTACTCGGCCAGAAGTCTCGACTGGAGTAAGTAGAAACAATGGGGATGAGTTTCCACCGCTCGCACGGCATGCCGTGGCGCGGCGTCGCGGTCACCACCGGCATCGCCGCCGTCGGTGCCGCCCTGATGGTCGGCACCTCCGCGAGCAGCACCCTCGACGCCCAGCCGCCGGTCACCGCGCCCGGCGTCACCCTGACCGCCGACGAGCAACAGTCCGTCGCCGTCGCGCAGTCGGTGCCCGCCGCCACCCCCGTCCTGTACGGTTTCACCCCGCCTGCGGCCGCCTCGACCGCCGCGCCCCAGTTCCGTATCGCCGCCGATCTGCCCAACGGCCCGCTCGGCATCCCCGGTGTGGTGCTGCAGGCCTACAAGCTGGCCGCCACCCGCGTCGCCGCCGAGAGTCCGCAGTGCAAGCTGCCCTGGTATCTGCTGGCCGGCATCGGCCGCATCGAGTCCGGGCACGCCGGCGGCGGCAACGTCAACGAGTACGGCAACACCCGCACCCCGATCCGCGGGCCGGTGCTCGACGGTTCACTGGCCGGCAACGAGGTCATCACCGACACCGACGGCGGCCGCTGGGACGGCGACGGCAAGCACGATCGCGCCATGGGCCCCATGCAGTTCATTCCGAGCACCTGGGCCTCCTGGGGCTCGGATGCCAACGGCGACGGCAAGGCCGACCCGGACAACATCTTCGACGCCACCTTCTCGGCCGGCCGCTACCTCTGCGCGGGCGTCACCGACATCATGGCCGAGCCCACCCGCGTCGGCGCCGTGCTGCGCTACAACCGCTCGGTGGCCTACGCCAACAACGTCCTCGGCTGGGCCGGCGCCTACGCCACCGGCGTGGTCCCGACCGGCGGCATCCCGGAGATGAGCCACTCCGCGCCGGACGACAAGGACAAGAAGAAGTCCGACAAGAAGGACGACAAGGACAAGAAGGCCCAGGACAAGCCGGACAGTGACAAGCCCGGGGACAAGCCGGACAAGAGCACCACGCCCAAGCCGAAGCCGACCACGCCGCCGCAGAACTGCCTCGGCGCGATCTGCCTGCCGCCGGGCATCGGGCCCGCCCCCGCTCCGCAGCAGAAGCCCGCACCTGCCAAGCCCAAGGCCACCAGTCCCGCACCGAAGCCTGCCAACGGCCGCTGAACACCCCGTTCGCGGGCCGACTAGGGTGGTCGGTGTGAGCACCGCAGGCACCCCCACCGAATCCGCTGTCCGTTCGGCGTTGAGCAAGGTGGCCGATCCCGAGATCGGCAAACCGATCACCGATCTGAACATGGTCAAGTCCGTCGCCGTCGCCGACGACGGCAGCGTCGACGTCGGCATCTACCTCACCACCTCGGGCTGTCCGATGAAGGGCAAGATCAGCGACAGCGTCCGCGACGCCGTCTCCGACGTGCCCGGCGTGGGCGAGGTCCGCGTGGAACTCGACGTGATGAACGACGAGCAGCGCACCGCCCTGCGCAAGCAGCTGCGCGGCGACCGCGCCGAGCCGGAGATCCCGTTCGCCAAGCCCGGCAACCTGACCCGCGTGTACGCCATCGCCTCCGGCAAGGGCGGCGTCGGCAAATCCAGCGTCACGGTGAACCTCGCGGCGGCGCTCGCCGACCGCGGCCTGTCGGTGGGCGTGCTGGATGCCGACATCTACGGCCACAGCGTCCCCCGCATGCTGGGCAGCGATGCCAAGCCCACGCAGGTGGAGTCGATGATCATGCCGCCGATCAGCCACGGCGTGAAGTTCATCTCCATCGGCCAGTTCACCGACGGCAACACCCCGGTCACCTGGCGCGGACCGATGCTGCACCGCGCGCTGCAGCAGTTCCTGGCCGACGTCTACTGGGGCGACCTGGACGTGCTGCTCCTGGACCTGCCGCCGGGCACCGGCGACGTCGCGATCTCCATCGCGCAGCTCATCCCGGGCGCCGAGATCCTGGTGGTCACCACCCCGCAGCAGGCCGCCGCCGAGGTGGCCGAGCGGGCCGGTGCGATCGCCCTGCAGACCCGCCAGAAGATCCTCGGCGTGGTGGAGAACATGTCGTGGCTCCAGCTGCCCGACGGCACCCGCATGGAGCCCTTCGGCTCCGGCGGCGGCGCGACCGTCGCCGAGCGCCTCACGCGCGCGGTGGGCGCCCCGGTGGAGCTGCTCGGTCAGGTCCCGCTGGAGCAGCAGCTCCGCGAGGGCGGCGACAGCGGGGTCCCCGTGGTGCTCTCGGCGCCGGACTCCCCCTCCGGTGCGGCGCTGCGCGCCGTCGCCGACAAGCTCGCCGTCCGCCGCCGCGGTCTGGCCGGTATGAGCCTGGGCATCGACACCGTCCGCCACTGAGCTATTCGGCGGCCCGCCGCCGCCGCTTCTCGCGAGAGCATTCCGCTCCCGCGGGCCTCCACGAGGCCCGCGGGAGCGGAGTCGTCTCTCGGGACCGGAATGCTCTCGCGGGAACGCGCTGGCTGCGAGCTAGGTGGCGTCCCAGTCGGTGACGTCGTGGGCGCGGGCGGCGCGCGGCGGCGGCGGGGTGTCGGCGTTGAGCCGCGCCGGATCCACCTGGGTGACCGGCGGGACGGGCGTCGTCTCGCCGGTGGGCGCGACCGGGTGCGGATTGGCCGGGGCCGGGCCGGACAGGCTCAGCGAGTCGCGGACCGAACCCTCCAGGGAGTCGATCGACGACGAGTCGCCGTCGAACAGATGCTTGGTGACGATCGCCTTGGGCGTCATCTGGCGCAGTTCGTTGAGCTGCTGCAGGGGTTCGCGGATGGAGTCGAAGTCGGTGCCCATCTGGTCCTGCAGGTCCTTCGACGCGCCGGTGGCGTAGTCGCGCGCCTTCCGCACCGACTGCATCACCCAGGTGATGGCGCCGGGCAGGCGTTCGGGGCCCAGGATCACCAGGGCCGCGACGATGAGGATCAGGACCTCGCCCCATCCGATACTGCTGAACATCGTTGTCGCCTCTAGTCGCCGCGCGGCGTGATGGTGCCGGTGAAGGTCCGCCCGTCTCGCCAGTAGGTGTACTTCACCTCTTCACCGATGGTCGACGTTCGCACGGCGACGGTCAACTCGTCGGCACCCTCGATGGGCTTGCCGTCGAACTCGGTGATGACGTCGTTCTCCTTGATCCCGGCGCTCGCCGCGGGGCTGCCGGCCGCCACGTCCTTGACGCGCGCGCCGAAGACCTGGTCGTTGCGGACCGTCGACGCGGTGACGCCGATCTGCGGGTGCCGCATCGAGCCGTCCTTGATCAACGCCTCGGTGATCGGGATCACTTCGTTGATGGGGATCGCGAAGCCCAGCCCGATCGAGCCGCCGCCGGCCGCGGCGATCGCGGTGTTGATGCCGATCACGCGTCCCTGACCGTCGACCAGCGGGCCGCCGGAGTTGCCGGGGTTGATGGCGGCGTCGGTCTGGATCGCGTTGATCACCGCGTCGGTGTCCGACGAGGCGTCCGGGCGCAGCGGCACGGGACGGTCGACGGCGCTCACGATGCCGGTGGTCACGGTCCGGTCCAGGCCCAGCGGCGCACCGAAGGCGATCACCGGCTGCCCGATCTCGAGCTTGGCCGAGTCGCCGAGCTTGGCGACGGTGAGGTTCTCCACGTTGTCGACCTTGAGGACGGCGACGTCGGTCTTCACGTCCCGGCCGACGATGCGCGCCGGGACGCGGGAGTGGTCGGAGAAGACCACTTCAAGCTTGGCGCTCTTGTCGTTGGCGGCGAGCGAGATCACGTGGTTGTTGGTGACGATGTAGCCGAGCTTGTCGACAACGAAGCCGGAGCCGGAGCCGCCGCTGCCCGCGGTGCGGACCTCGATCATCACGACCGAGGGCGCCACGGCCTTGGCGACCTTCGCGATGTCGGTGGAGGCCACCGCGGAGTCGTCCACGTCGAGGCTCACCGAGTTGGAGTTCAGCGGCGGGACCGCCTCGGCGGTCCACCGGCCGATCAGACCGCCGGCCACGCCGACCAGGAGGGCCACGATGGCGAGGGAGGCCAGCGCCCACCAGTGCACGCGCCGACCGAAGAGCAGGTCGGTGACGCCGAGTTTGGGGCCGGCCGGGCGCTCGGTGGTCGACGACGCTTCCGCGAGCGCGGGACCTTCCAGGTGCGCACCGCTGGCCGGATCGCGCCACGGATCGTCGGGCTCGGTCTCGGCGACCTCGCTGCCGTAGGTCGCGTAGGGGTCGCGCTGCAGGGCGCTGGACGCGCCCGCGGGACGACTGAAGGCTTCGGCCAGCACCGGGTCGGGCGGCGCGAGCTCGGGTTGCGGGCGGCGGCTGGGCGCGGTGGAGAACGAGCCCGCCACACCGTCGGGTCGACCGAAGACCGCGGCGGTCTGCGGGGAGACCGCGGGGTGCTCGCGGCGCGCGGGAGCGGGCTGCGGGTCGGCCTCATCGCGGGTCGCCCAGTCGGGAGTAGTGCTCACGTGTCAGCGGCTCCGTCGGCGCACGTCGCGCACATCGATCTCGCGGGTGGGGATCTGGCTCAGCTGGCCGATCAGGCTCGACGGCGCATGGACCTCGCCGCAGCCGCGCAGCAGGGACCGCGCGTCGGTCTGGGCGGACACCTCGGCGGCGCAACCCGGGCACAGACGCAGGTGTTCCTCGGCGCGGCCGCGGGCGGTACCGCGCAGCACCCCGTCGACGTAGGCGACGACCGCGTCGGCGGCGAGGTGATCGGTGGAGCCGAAGGCGCGACCGGCGCGATACTCCGGATTCGGGGCGAAGGTCGCACCCGCCGACGTCCAGCGCCGTGTCCGGGAGGTTCGGTCGTCTGCCACGGGCGGCACCTCTTTCACACCAGCAGGACTCCCACCACGGTCGCGGCGGAGATGCATCCAGCCTAACCGAACGTCCCCGCCGAGGGGTTCAGCCGCCGACGGATCCAGCCCCAAGCGATCAGGCCCACAAGGACTACGCCCCCAGGGATCAAACACCGAGGGATCAAACACCGAGGGATCAAACCCCGAGGGATCAAACACCGAGGGATCAAACACCGTGGCCGACGGCCACCGAACGACTGTCGGTGTGCCCGCGCGCCGCGAGGAATTCGCGGATCCCCTGCCGGCCGCGATGGATACGACTGCGGACGGTGCCCATCTTGACGCCCATGGTCGCCGCGATCTCCTCGTACGAGAGGCCTTCGATGTCGCACAGGACGACGGCGGCGCGGAACTCCGGCGCCAGCGCGTCGAGCGCCTGCTGCAGGTCCGGGTCCAGGCTGGCGTCGGCGTAGGCCTGCTGCGGATCGGGCGTGTCGGCGCTGATCCGCTCGTAGCCGGTCTCCAGGGCCTCCATGCGGATCTTCGCGCGGCGGCGCACCATGTCCAGGAACAGGTTCGTGGTGATGCGGTGCAGCCAGCCCTCGAAGGTGCCGGCCTGGTACTTGTTCAGCGAACGGAAGACGCGGATGAACGTCTCCTGCGTGAGGTCCTCGGCGTCGTGCTGGTTGCCGCTGAGCCGGAAAGCGAGGCGGTACACCCGGTCGGCGTGTTCGGCGACCAGGTCCTCCCACGTCGGCATCAGCGTGCGGTCGCCGCTCGCGTCGAACCCTGCGGTTCCCGCGAAGGAAGCGTGTGCCTCACTGCGTTGTGATGCCTTCACCGTGTTGATCGAGTCCTTTCGTGACTGTGAGCGGTCCAACACCGCTGGTGCGGCCGGTATTCCCGAACCGACAGAGCACAGCCTGTCGTACTCCGGTGTGCGATCGCTGTTACCGGCCTGAGTGTTCGCTGAGGAAGCGTCCGGGCGGGAGTCGGCGTGCGATGCGGCCCACGTCCGGCGCGCCACTCGCGCAGGTCGGTCGAGGTCGTGGCACCCTACTGGACATGACTGAACTGGGCACGACTGACAAGTCCGCCGCCGCGCTGGCCGCCTACGCCGAATCCGCCATCATCGAAGACGATGCACTGCGGTCGGCGCGGGCCCGCGCCCAGGAACTGGGGGCGACGGCCGTCTCCCCCGCCACCGGTGCCCTGCTGTCGTTGTTCACCCGGATCGCGAACGCCCAGCACGTGGTGGAGATCGGCACCGGGGTGGGCGTGAGCGGGCTGTGGCTGCTGGCCGGCATGCCACCGACCGGCATCCTGACGACCATCGATCCCGAACCCGAACATCACCGGGCCGCGCGCCAGGCGTTCGCCGATGCCGGCATCGCGCCGGGACGCACACGGCTCATCACCGGCGCGCCGACGGACGTGCTGACCCGGCTGGCCGACGAGACCTACGACGTGGTGTTCATCGACGGTCCGCTGCTGAGCTACCCCGCCTACGTGACCGAGGCCGTGCGGATCCTGCGGCCGGGCGGCGTGCTCGTGGTGAACAACGCGTCCGCGGGCGGCACCATCGCCGACCCGTCGTCCGACGATCCGCGCACCTTCACCGCGCGCGAGGCCGCCCAGCTGATCGCCGACGACGACCGGCTGCTGCCGGCCGTCGTACCGGTGGGCACGGGTCTGCTGGCGGCCGCGAAGGCGCGCTGACCGCCGCGGTCAGACGTCGGTGGAGAAGCGGATACCGCTCTCCGGCAGCTGTACTCCCGGCCACACCCGGGCGCCGCGGAGCAGTTCGCAGCGCGCGCCGATGACGGCGTGGTCGCCGATCACGGTGTCGCGGACCAGGGCGCCGGCACCCACGCGGGCGCCGAAGCCCACGATGCTGCGCTCGACCACCGCGCCGTCCTCCACGACGGCCTCGTCGAAGATCACCGCGCCGTCGAGCCGGGCGCCGGAACCGATCTTCGCGTTCGCGCCGATCACCGTGCCGCCGATCAGGACCGCGTCGGGCGCGACCTGCGCACCGTCCTTGACCAGTGCTTCGCCGCCCGCGCCGCGGAGAGCGGGCGACGGCGCGATGCCGCGCACGAGGTCGGCCGAGCCGCGGACGAAGTCCTCCGGGGTGCCCATGTCGCGCCAGTAGGCGTCGTCGACGTAGGCGTGCACGTGACGGCCGGCGGCCAGCAGTCGCGGGAACACCTCGCGCTCCACCGAGACCGGACGTCCGGCCGGGATCTCGGCGATCACCTCGCGCCGGAACACGTACGTGCCGGCGTTGATCTGGTTGGTGGGCGGATCCTGCGTCTTCTCCAGGAACGCGGTGACCCGGCCGTCGCCGTCGGTCGGCACGCAACCGAAGGCCCGCGGATCGCCGACGCGGACCAGGTGCAGGGTGACCTCCGCATCGGAGCTGCGGTGGGTGTCGAGGACCTCGCGGATGTCGGTGCCGCCGAGGACGTCGCCGTTGAACACGAGCACCGTGTCGGCGGTGAGCTCGTCGAAGACGTTTCGGATGCCGCCGCCGGTGCCGAGGGCCTCGGTCTCGGTGACGTAGGTGAGCTTCACGCCGAGGTCGGCGCCGTCGCCGTAGTAATCGGAGAAGACCTCCGCCTGGTACGACGTGCCGAGCACGATGTCGGTGACGCCCGCATCCCGGATCCGGGAGATCAGGTGCGTGAGGAACGGCACGCCGGCGGTCGGCAGCATCGGCTTCGGGGCCGACAGGGTGAGCGGCCGCAGGCGCGTGCCCTTGCCGCCCACCAGGATCACGGCCTGAACGTCAGTAGCCACGAGGGTCACCTTTCTTCTTCGGTAGACGCGGAGTCGGCGGCCTGCGCGCGCAGCGCGGCGGCGATCTCGAGTTTGGCGCGCACGGCCAGTCCGGCGCGCAGGCCCCAGCGCACCGGCGCCCACGCGGGGCCCGGGTGCCGATCGGCCTGGAAGCGGTAGGCGCTGTCGTGGTGCGCGGCGATCATGCGTTCGGGATGCCGGGACACCGAATGGCTCTTGGCGTGCATCGCCACCGCGGACGGTACGAAGACGTTCAGCCAGCCCGCCGTGCTCAGGCGGTCGCCGAGGTCCACGTCCTCCATGAACATGAAGTAGCGGGAGTCGAAGCCGTCGATGCTGTCGAACGCGGCACGACGCACCAGCAGGCACGAGCCACTCAGCCAGCCCACCGGCCGCTCGACGAGTGCGGCGTCCTCATTGCGGTAGCGCACCGTCCACGGATTGTTCTTCCACACCTTGCCGAGCAGGGCGTGACCGGTGCCGGAGACCAGATCGGGCACGCGGCGGGCCGACGGGTAGACGGTGCCGTCGGGTTCGGTGATCAGCGGGCCGAGGGCGCCGGCGCGCGGCCAGCGGCGCGCCGCGGCGAGCAGCTCGTCGAGCGAGCCGGGTGACCATTCGATGTCCGGGTTGGCGATGACGATGAACTCGACGTCCGGGTCCAGCGCGGCGACGCCGCGGTTCATGCCGCCGCCGTAGCCGAGGTTGCCGCCGGTGTGCACCAGCGTCACCGCGGGATCGTCGGCCGCGGCCGCCTCCGGTGCGCCGTCGTCGGAGCCGTTGTCGGCGATGATCACCTGCACCGGCGCGGTAGTCGCGGTCTTCAGGGTGCGCAGGAAATTGTGCAGATACTCGCCGGAGGAGTACGTCACGGTCACTACGCCGACCGGCGGGACGGGCTGGGAAGTCACCGCAACAGCCTAGCGTCGGGCGCGAGCGCCGCCGACAGCGCGCCGCGCCAGTGCGGCAGCGGGGTCAGTCCGGCGGCCGCCCAGGAGCGCCCGGAGAGCACCGAGAACGCCGGGCGCGGCGCGGGGCGCGGAAAATCAGCCGTGGTGCACGGGTGCACCCGCGCCGGGTCGGCGCCGATCTCGGCGAACACCGCGCACGCCAGGTCGTACCACGTGGCCTCGCCGCCGCCCGCGGCGTGCAGCACGGCGCCCGCGGTGCGGTCGTCGGCCTCGCCCACCTGCCCCACCAGTTCCCACAGTCCGTCGGCCAGGTCACCGACATGGGTGGGCGAGCCGCGCTGATCGTCGACCACGGACAGTTCCGGGCGGGCGGCCTCGAGGCGACGCATGGTGCCGACGAAGTCCGGGGAGTCGAGGCCGCCGGTGTACACCCACGCGGTGCGCACCACGGTGGTCGACGGATCGGCGGCGCGGGCCGCGCGCTCCCCCGCCAGTTTGCTGGCCCCGTACACCGTCGCCGGGGTCGCGGCCGGATCCAGATCGCCGGGCTCCAGCGGCGCGCTCTGCCCGGGCGGCGGTGCGAAGACGTAGTCGGTGGACACGTGCACCAGCCGAGCGCCGGCCGCGGCCGTGGCGGCGGCGAGGTGACCCGGCCCGTCGGCGTTGACCGCATACGCTCCCGCCGCGTCCTCCTGCGCGCCGTCGACATCGGTGTAGGCGGCGGCGTTGACCACCGTCTCCCCGGGCCGCAGCTCGGCCAATGCCGACCGCACCTGCGCGGCGTCGGTCACGTCCAGGTCGGTCGAGGTGTAGCGGACCAGGTCGACGTCGGCCGGCGTGCGCGCGGCGAAGGCCGCCCCCAGTTGGCCGGCCGCACCGACGAGATGAATGCGGGTGGACATGGGTGCCATGGTGCCGCACCGCACCGCCGATCCCGCCCTCGCGCCACGCGTGCGTGTCCGACACCACCGGCGTTGCGCACCGCGTCCAGCCGTCGCGAACCAGTAGGGTGAAACCACACTTGTCACATCTGCAACACCGAGGGGACGCACGAGGGTGGAACCACGCCGCGAAGGTCGAGACCGACGCGCCGGCGGCCGGGCATCGTCCGGCGGCGGCGAGCCGGAACGTCGCGGACGCCGCACGCCTCCGATGCGGGCCGCCGAGGAGGCCGCCCGCGGCTCGGGCAAGGCCACTCCGGTCTCCACGCGGGCCCGCTCGACACGCCAGCGCACCTCCTCGGAGGAGATCCACACCCGGCCGCGTCGTGCCGCGGCCACCACCAAGACCGGACCGCGCAAGCCTGGGCCGCCGCGACCCCGCCGCACCATCCACGAGCTGCTGCCCTTCGGCCGCGGCCTGGTCGCGTTGCTGACCGTGGTGGTCCTCGTCGTCACCGGATACGGCTGGAGCCGGATCTCCAGCCTCAACTCGTCGGTGACGTTGGTCGGCGGCCTCGGACTCGGCGGCGGCGCCGACGGCGCGATGGACATCCTGCTGGTCGGCACCGACTCCCGCCTCGACGCCAAGGGCAACCCGCTCAGCGACGAGGAGCTCAAGTGGCTGCGGGTCGGCGACGAGATCACCACCTCCACGGACACGATCCTGCTGATCCGCATCCCCAACGACGGCACCACCGCGACCGCCGTCTCCATCCCCCGCGACTCCTACGTCGAGGTCCCCGGCATCGGCATGAGCAAGATCAACGCGGCCTACGGCTCCACCCGCGAGACGGTGCGTCGTACCGCCGTCGAGTCGGGGACCGACGAGAAGACCGCCGAGAACGAGGGCATCAAAGCCGGCCGCAAGGCGCTGATCGATTCGGTCGCGAACCTCACCGGCGTCACCGTCGACCACTACGCGGAGGTGGGTCTGCTCGGCTTCGCGCTGCTCACCGACGCCGTCGGCGGCGTCGAGGTCTGCCTCAAGCAGGCGGTCCGCGAGCCGCTGTCCGGCGCCCGCTTCCGAGCCGGACGACAGACCCTCAACGGCCCCAAGGCGCTCAGCTTCGTGCGCCAGCGTCACGATCTGCCGCGCGGCGACCTCGACCGCATCACCCGCCAGCAGGTGTACATGGCCTCCCTCGCGCAGCGCATCCTGTCGACCCAGACCCTCACCAACCCGGCCAAGTTGGGCGAGCTCGAGACCGCCGTGGCGCGGTCGGTGGCGATCGACGACGGCTGGGACATCCTGAACCTCGCGAACTCGCTCAAGGACCTCAGCGGCGGCGACGTCAAATTCACCACCATCCCGGTGATCACCGATCACGGGTGGAGCGACGACGGCACGCAGAGCGTCGTCGAGGTGGATCCCGCACAGGTCAAGACGTTCGTCGATCGTCAGCTCGGCACCGCCGCCCAGGGCGAGTCCGGCGGCCGCGCGGGGATCACCGTGGACGTGGTGAACGCCGGCACCGTCGACGGTCTGGCCGCCAACGTCGCCGGGCTGCTGACCGCCAAGGGCTACAAGGAGGGCGAGGCGTCGAGCAAGCCGATGAACGAGTTCGACTCGATCATCTTCGCGAACTCCACCGACAACGACGGCGCCCGCCAGCTCGCCCGGGATCTCGGCGGAAACATCGAGATCCGCGAGGACTCCTCGCTGCCCGACGACCGCGTCCGCGCGGTGCTCACCAACACCTACACCGGTCTCGGCGCCATCTGGAACACCGGCCCGCAGGGCGACAACGCCGCCGACGGCAACTCGCCGGCCGCGCCGGGATCCACCGCCAAGGCTCCGACGGCGATCAAGGCCGACACCGACGGCCCGGTCTGCGTGAACTGACATGGCCGATCCGACGCTCACCGGTGCCCTGCTGGCCGCCGTCGACGACCGCGCACGCCCCCTGCTGACCTACTACGGGGCGGCCCAGCGCATCGGCCTGTCCGGTGCGACCCTGGAGAACTGGGCGGCCAAGATCGCGAACTATCTGCGCGACGAAGCCGGCCTGTTCCCCGGCGACGCCGTGGGCGTGGCGGCGCCCGAGCACTGGCAGACCGCGGCCGTGCTGCTCGGCAGCTGGTGGGCGGGTCTGCGTGTGGACATCGGCGACGACGCCGCCACCGAGGCGCGCGTGGTCTTCACCGACCTCGCCGGCGTCGACGCCTACCCGGACGCCGAGGAGACGGTGGTGCTGCCGCTGGATCCGTTCGCCGGACGCACCGCCGATCTGCCGCCGTTCGCCGCCGACTTCGGCGACACCGTGCGTCCGCACGGCGACCACTTCTCCCCCGGCGGCGTCGGCGGCGAAGCGATGCTCGGCCGCAGCGTCGACCAGACGCTCGCCGCCGCCCGCGCGTCCGCCGCCGCGGACGGGATCGCCGCCGGGGCACGGGTGCTGTCGACACGACCGTGGCGCACCGCCGACGACGTCCTCGCCCACCTGGTGGCCCCGATGGCAGTCGGTGCGGCGCTGGTCTACGCCGATCCGGCCGCGGACCTGGATCTGGCCGCGATCGCCGACACCGAGCACACCGACCTCACCCTGACGTGAAAAGCGGACCGCCGCCACCGATGGTGGCCGCGATCCGCTTCCCGGGTCTGCCCGATCGGGCGGGGTGTCAGCGCAGCAGAGCGCGCGCCATCACCATCCGCTGGATCTGGTTGGTGCCCTCGTAGATCTGAGTGATCTTGGCGTCGCGCATCATGCGCTCCACCGGGAAGTCGGTGGTGTAGCCGGCACCGCCGAACAACTGCACGGCGTCGGTGGTGACCTCCATCGCGACGTCCGAGGCCAGACACTTGGAGGCGGCGCTGATGAAGCCCAGCTTGCCGGTACCGCGCTCGGCGCGCGCCGCGGCGCTGTAGACCATGAGGCGAGCGGCTTCGACCTTCATCGCCATGTCGGCGATCATGAACTCGACACCCTGGAACTGGCTGATGGTCTTGCCGAACTGCTTGCGCTCCTTGACGTAGGCGATGGCCTGGTCGAGGGCGCCCTGCGCCACACCGACGGCCTGCGCGCCGATGGTCGGGCGGGTGTGGTCGAGGGTGGCCAACGCGGTCTTGAAGCCGGTGCCCTCCTCGCCGATGATGCGGTCGGCCGGGATGGTGCAGTTCTCGAAGTACAGCTCAGCGGTGGGGCTGCCCTTGATGCCGAGCTTGTGCTCCAGCGGGCCCACCGTGAAGCCTTCGTCGTCCTTGTGGACCATGAACGCCGAGATGCCGTTGGCACCCTTCTCCGGGTCGGTCACCGCCATCACGGTGTACCAGCTCGACTGGCCGCCGTTGGTGATCCAGCACTTGGAGCCGTTGATGATCCACGAATCGCCTTCGCGGCGGGCGCGGGTCTTCATGGCGGCGGCGTCGGAACCGGCCTCGCGCTCGGACAGCGCGTAGGAGGCCATCGCCTCACCGGAGGCGATCGACGGCAGCACCTGCGCCTTGAGCTCCTCGGAACCGGCCAGGATCAGACCCATGGTGCCGAGCTTGTTGACGGCGGGGATCAGCGACGCGGAGACGTCGACGCGGGCGACCTCTTCGATCACGATGCAGGCGGCGACGGAGTCCGCGCCCTGGCCGTCGAACTGCTCCGGCACGTGGATGGCGTTGAAGCCGTTGTCCACGAGAGCCTTGCGGGCCTCCTCGGGGAAGCGGGCGTTCTCGTCGACCTCCTTGGCGTAGGGGGCGATCTCCTTCTCCGCGAGGGCACGGATCGCCTCGCGCAGCGCCTGATGCTCCTCGGGAAGCTGGAACAGATCGAAATCAGGGTTGCCGAATGCCATTGTCTACACTCCTCCTGGCACTAAGTGCCACAGCCGGTTCGGTTCAAGTGCACCACGACGGCGGGGGTGAGTCAACACTCAGCGTTCGGCGAGCGTCTCCCAGAGTCGTCGCAGCTCGGCGTTCAGCACCGCGGCCGTGGCGTCCGCATCGCCGCGGCTGACCTGGCGGAGCAGATAGTTGTGCACCGCGGTGACCGCGGCCGCGTAGGCGACGACCCGAGCCGGCGGCGCATCCGGCCGCGTGCGGCGCAGGTGCTCCTCGAAGAGCCGTTGGTAGCGCAGTGCGGTCACCAGTTCCCGGTCGCGCAGGTTCGCGACCTGCGACACCACCGCGTAGCGGCGGGCGGCCAGATCGCGGTTGTCGGCGAAATGGGCGAACACCGTCTCCGCGCCCTCGCACACCACCCACCACGGATCGTCGTCGTCGACGGCCGAGGCCAGGTGCTCGGCGACCTGATCGAGCAGGGACTCGTGGTCGGCGAAGATCAGGTCCTCCTTGGACCCGAACTGCCGGAAGAGGGTGCGGCGGGACGTTCCCGCGGCCGCGGCGATGTCATCGACGGTGGTCGCCTCGTACCCGCGCTCGGCGAACAGCCGCAGGGACTCGGATGCCACATGCAACCGGAACTCGGATGCGTCGATCGACGCCTGCTCGGTGGTGACCATGCGCCCCAGTATTCACCGCGCCCGGCGGCGGCGTCTCCCCGGCACTACGCTGCCGGTATGCGACTGCTACTGCTCTCGTGGGGCATCGGCGCCCTGACCGACTTCCTCGACGACGCCGCCCCCGGCCCGCGCTCGGCCGTCCGCCTCGGCTACCTCAACGACGCGGCGCTGCCCTACGGAGACGCGGTGTTCACCGCCATCGAGACCGCGCGCCTCGCCGAACTGGGGTACCGCCCCGAGGTGGTGACCGCCCGCGACTACACCTCGCCGGAGGCCTTCGCGGCGCGCCTGGACGCACTGGACGCGCTGTACGTCTGCGGCGGCGAGACCTACGTGCTGCTCCATCATCTGCGCCGGCACGGCCTGGACGTCGTGCTGGCCGACAAGGTCCGCGCCGGACTCCCGTACATCGGCCTCAGCGCCGGATCGGTGCTCGCCGGCGCCAGCACCGAACCCGTCTCGCTGATGGACGACGTCGCCGCCGCGCCCGGACTCACCGACCTGCGCGGCCTGGGGCTGCTCGAGGCGTCGGTGGTGCCGCACTCGGACGGCCAGATCCCCCAGTATCCGGCGGAGATCATCGCCGAGATCGACGCGCGCTACTCCCCGCGCATGCCGCTGATCATGCTGCCCGACGACCAGGCACTGCTGGTGACCGACGCCGACGTCACGCCGATCCCGTCCCGGTAGCGGTAGCGTTCGAGGGCATGAGAGTCCCCCAGGTCGTCGCCCGCATCAACAAGTACGTCACCAATCCGATCCAAGGCATCTGGGCGCCCCGGGTCGCGCCGTGGGCGGTGGTCGAGCACGTCGGCCGCACGTCCGGCAAGGCCTACTCCAACCCGGTGCTGTGCTGGGTGGACCACGGCCGCGTGTCGATTCCGCTGACCTACGGCACCCAGTCGGACTGGGTCCGCAACGTGCTCGCCGCGGGCGAGTTCACCCTGGTGCGCGAGGGCGAGCGCGTGCACGTCGCGGGCGCGCGCATCCTGCCGCCCGACTCCCCCGACATCGTCGGCCTGGCCCGCTACGTCGGCCGCCCGTTCGAGGGCGTGCTGTTCGGCCGCATCGTCGAGCAGCCGTCGTGACCGACCTGCTCGACGACTTCGCCCGCGCCGACTTCACCCACGACGGCACCACGCACCGCTACTACCGGCTCGGCGCCGGCCCCGCGGTGCTCGTGCTGGCCGAGATCCCGGGCATCACGCCGAAGGTGATCACGTTCGCGCGACGGGTCGCCGCCGGCGGCCTCACCGTGTACGTGCCGTCGTTGTTCGGCACCGACGGCGCCGACCCGATGCCCGACGGCGCCACCGACCTGGCGCGGGTGGGCGCGGTCTTCACCCGGGCCTTCAGCAGGGTATGTGTCTCCCGCGAGTTCACCCTCTTCGCGACCGGTCGGTCCTCGCCGGTCGTGACCTGGCTGCGGGCGCTGGCCGCCCGCGCGCACGACGAGTGCGGCGGTCCGGGCGTCGGCGCGGTCGGCATGTGCGTCACCGGAGGCTTCGCCCTGGCGATGGCCGTCGACGACCGCATGCTGGCACCCGTCCTGTCCCAGCCGTCGCTGCCGCTGGCCCTGACCCCGGGCCGCGCCCGCACCATCGACATCAGCCGCGCCGACCTGAACACCGTCAAGGCGCGCTGCGCCAAGGGCCTGCAGGTCCTCGGCGCCCGCTTCGAGGGCGACCGGCTGGTGCCGGGCAGCCGCTTCGAGTTCCTGCGCGAGGAGTTGGGCGACGCGTTCGTGGGCGTCGAACTGCCCGACGACGCCGCGAACCCCGCCTCCCGGATACCGCCGCATTCGGTGCTGACCGAGCACCTGATCGACGAGCCCGGGCAGCCCACCCGCGACACCCTCGACCAGGTGATCGACTTCCTCGCCACCCGGCTCGAGGCGTCCGCGTGAGCCTCGACGAGGCCGTTCTCGACGATCCGTTCGGGAACGCGCTGCGCGGGCGGCAGCGGTCCTTCGCCCGCACCCACGGCACCGCGATCGCCTATCGGCCGGACGTCTCGGTCTTCTTCGCCCATCCCGAGCCGCTGACCGACGCCGTCTACGCCGACCTCGCGACCCTGGCCGGACCGGGTCAGACGCTCGGGCTGCGCGATCGCCACGTGCCACTGCCGGACGGGTGGACGGTGGCCGGCACCTTCGGCATGGTTCAGTACACCGGCGTCGACGTGCCCGGCGTTCCCGACGACGAACTCGTGGTGCTCGGTCCGGCCGACGTCGCCGAGATGACCGCACTGGTGGAACTGACCAACCCCGGCCCGTTCCTGCCGCGCACCATCGAGCTGGGCCGCTACCTCGGCTACCGCGACCCGGCGACCGGCCGCCTGCTCGCCATGGGCGGCGAGCGCGCCAGACCCGACGGCTGGACCGAGATCAGTGCGGTCTGCACGCACCCCGACGCCCGCGGCCGCGGTCTGGCCCGCCGCCTCGTCGCGGCGGTGGCAGCCGGGATCCGCGACCGCGGCGACGAGGTCTTCCTGCACACCACCGAGGACAATCCCGCTCGCCGCCTCTACGAGTCGATGGGCTTTGTCCACCGCAACACCGTCACCCTGGAGATCGTGCGCGTGCCCCGCCGACCCGGGGTCCCGCGACAGTGAGGAGCCGTCCATGTTTGATCTTTCTGCGTTCGATCTTTCTGCGTTCGATCCGTCCACGCTCGCCGTGCCGATCGTCGGGGCGCCCATGGCGGGCGGTCCGTCCACCCCGGCGCTGACCGCCGCGATCAGCGCGGCGGGCGGCTTCGGCATCCTGGCGGGCGCCTACCTGTCGCCGGACGCGCTGCGCGCCGAGATCGCCGCGGTGCGTGCCGCCACCGACGCGCCGTTCGGGGTGAATCTCTTCGTCCCCGAGGAGCTCGTGTTCGATGCCGCCGCGTTCGACGAGTACCGCGCCCGCCTGCTGCCGTTGGCCGGGATGTTCGGCGCCGAGCTGCCGACCGCCCCCGCCTATACCGACGACGCGTTCGCGGCCAAGGTCGACGTCCTGCTCGACGAGCGGGTCGCCGCCGTGTCGTTCACTTTCGGCGCTCCCGCACCGAAGGTCTACGCCGCGTTCGCCGACCGCGACATCGCCACCGTCACCACGGTGACCACCCTTGACGAGGCCCGCATCGCGGTCGCCTCCGGCAGTACCGCGCTGTGCGCGCAGGGCATCGAAGCCGGCGGGCACCGGTCCACGTTCGAGATCCTCGCCGACGACAGCGAGATCGGCGTCGGCGACCTGATCGTGGCCGTCGCCGGTCTCGGCGTACCGGTGATCGGTGCGGGCGGGGTCGGCGGGGTCGACGACGTCCGCGCGATCCTGGCGGCCGGGGCGGTCGCCGCGCAGGTCGGCACCCTGTTCCTGCCGACCCCGGAGGCCGGCACGCGGGCCGCGCACCGGGCGGCGCTGGCCGACCCGCGCTTCACCGCCACTGCCACCACCCGCGCCTACTCCGGCCGGCTGGCCCGGGCGCTGGTCAACGACTTCGTCCGCGACTTCACCGACGTCGCACCCCCGGTCTACCCGCAGGTCAACACCCTGACCGGGCCGCTGCGCCGGGCCGCGGCCGACGATCCGCAGGTGATCAACCTCTGGGCGGGCACCGGCTGGCGCGGCGCCCGGCCGGCGTCGGCCGCCGAGGTCGTCGCACATCTGAACCCGAACAACTAGTGCTCCGCCGACGCGGTCAGCCGAGCATCTCTTCGAGCGCGCGGAGGTGGGCACGGGTCAGCCCGGCGGCGGCGTCGACGTCCCGTGCAGCGATCGCCTCGTAGATGCGTTCGTGGACGCCCTGATCGACGTCATCTCCGTGGCGACTGCGGAGGCGGAGCATGTCGGTCATGGCGCGACGACTGCGGGGCGCGAAGCTGTCGAAGATCTCCAGCAGGATCGGGCTGTGTGCGGCGACCATGATGCCGCGGTGGAACGCCATGTCGGTCGCCACGTGCATGTCGATGTCGGAGCGGTGCTGTTCCCGCTCGTCCAATGCTTCGCGAAGAGCCGTCAATTCCGCAGACGAGTGGCGCTCGGCGGCAAGCGCGGCCGCTTCGACCTCGATCGCGGTCCGCGCTTCGATGACCGCGACGATGTCGGCACGCTGAACCACCACATCCCACCGTGCTGGGACATCCGTCGCGGTCACGAACACCCCCGCCCCCTGCCGGGTCGCGAGGAGGCCGCGGCCCGCGAGGATACGAATGGCCTCCCGCGCCGTTGAGCGTCCGACGCCGAGCTGCGGAGCGAGCGTCGTCTCCCCCGGCAGCTTCCCCCCGATGTCCCATTCCCCGTCGCGAATGCGGACGGCAAGGAGTTCGGCGGCCTGCTCAGCGAGGGATTCGCGCCGCACCATCGTCATGTGCGTATTCTCCCACAACCATTCACTCCTCTACTTGTCTGAGGAGTTGTGGTAGCTTCGGTCTGTGCTCATCTCATGGTTCCTTCTCCTTCGCTGCCACGGCGGGGCCTAGCCAGACCGGCTTCCCGACGTGGAGCCGCAACGTGCGCCGGTCGATCGACTCTGCAGGATTCAGACAGGAAACAGACCATGACCAGCAGCCTTTACCCGACCCTCGTCACCCCCGTGGGCCCGCTCCCGGACAACGCGCTGACGTGGAATCGGCAACGGCACTCGCAGATGCCTTCGCACCGCTACCGGGACGTCTATGCGCGGGTCCCGGTGCCGATCACTTCCCGCGACTGGCCTGCCAACCGGCTGAGGACCGCACCGTTGTGGGTGCCGGTGGACCTGCGTGATGGGAACCAAGCGCTGGCTGAGCCGATGGATCCGGCCCGTAAACAGCAGTTCTTCGAACTGATGGTCGCGATGGGCTACAAGGAGATCGAGGTCGGCTACCCGTCGGCTTCGCAGACCGACTACGACTTCGTCCGCCTCATCGCCGAGACCGACATCGCCCCCGATGACGTCACCATCGTGGTCTTCACCCCGGCGCGGCGGGAGCTGATCGAGCGCACCGTGGAGTCCATCCGCGACATCCGGAATCCCGTCGTGATCCACATGTACACCGCCACCGCCCCGACCTGGCGCGACCTCGTCCTCGGCCAGCGGCGCGACGGAGTGAAAGAGCTGATCATTGCGGGCGGTCGCGACGTACTGGAGTTCGCCGGACACCTGCCGAACGTCCGGTTCGAGTTCTCACCCGAGGTGTTCAACCTGACCGAGCCCGACTACGCCCTCGAGGTGTGCGACGCGATGACAACCCTGTGGGACGCCACCACCGCTCGGCCGGTGATCCTGAACCTTCCGGCGACGGTGGAGGTCGCGACGCCGAATGTGTATGCGGACCAGATCGAGTACATGCATAAGAACCTCGCCCGCCGAGACGCCGTGATCCTCTCCGTGCACCCCCACAACGATCGCGGCACCGGCATCGCCTGCGCCGAGCTGGCCGTCCTCGCCGGCGCACAACGCGTTGAGGGGTGCATCTTCGGTAACGGGGAACGCACCGGGAACGTCGACCTCGCCACCCTCGCCCTGAACCTCCACGCACAGGGGATCGACCCGATGATCGACTTCTCCGACATCGACGAAATCCGCCGCACCGTCGAGCACTGCAACCGTATCGAGATCCATCCCCGACACCCCTACGTCGGAGACCTCGTGCACACCGCGTTCTCCGGCACCCACCAGGACGCCATCAAGAAGGGCTTCACCGAACACCGCACCCGTTCCGCCGCAGAAGACCGGCCCGAGTCGGAGCTCGAGTGGCGGGTGCCGTATCTGCCCATCGACCCCGCCGACATCGGGCGCAGTTACGACGCCGTGATCCGCGTGAACTCACAATCGGGCAAGGGCGGCATCGCGTACCTGTTGGAAGCCGAGTACGGCATCGAACTCCCGCGCCGCCTGCAGATCGACTTCGCACGCCACGTCCAGGAGCACACCGACAATACTGGCAGCGAAGTCGCTGCCGGACAGCTCTGGGACATCTTCCGCACCACGTACCTCGCTGCTCCGGTTGAGGCACCGGTCGAACTCGTCGGCTTCGATACGAACGGCCACCACACCACCGTCACCCTCGGCGTCGGCGGTGTCGACAGCACCACGGCCCACGACGGCATCGGGCCCATCGAGGCACTCACTACAGCGCTCACGCAGAACGGATTCCCGGTCGAGATCCTGAGTCTCCATCAGACCAGTACCGGTGCCGGCAACGACAGTGAGGCCATCACCCTCGTCGAATACCGCCACGGCCTGCGTACCGCATGGGTCGCAGGTAAGGATCGGTCTGTCCTTACCGCCTCGCTGACCGCCATCATGAAGGCAGCGACGATGGAGACCGAGTCGCTCCGGCGATGATCCGCAGAAGACGCTGAACTTCGCCTACCCGCACGCAGTGACCTGGGAAGCCGGTGACCACGTGGTCGTGTGCGTGGACGCGAACCGGGCCACCGGCACCTTGCAGTGGTGACCGGCCCCCCCGGTCACCTCGCGCCAGCGGCCTCTCCTCCCGCGACGAGGTCGGCGCAGATCTGCAGGTGACCGGTGTGCTGGGTGAGTTCGCGAAGCAGATGCAGGATCACGAACTCTCCGGTCGCGGCCGCGGCGTCGGCGCGGGTGGAGCCGATGGCCGAGCGGTCGGCGATCCCGTCGGCCAAAGCGCGGTGAACGTACCGCGGCAGCCGCTCGCGCATCCGGTCCACCAGGACGCGGGCCTGCACGACGGTGCCGGTCGCGGCGAACTCTCCGGCCCGGTCGCGCGGGATCTTCTCCCCGGCCACCAGGTTGCCGCCCCAATCGGCGATCACGCCGTCCAGGTGCGTCACCAGCGCGAACACCGAATTCATGCCCGGCACCTCCGCGACGACGGCGTTGACGGTGCGATCGTCGCACCGGTCCAGCACGGCCGCGATGGTGTCGAAGGTTTCACCCGCCACCACCGCGTAGGCGGCCTCCAGCGCCGCGTCGCGCTCGGACGCGCCCGGCATGCTCAGTCTTCGAGGATCGAACGACGCAGCTTCTCGTCCTTCTCCAGGACGATGGCCTGCAGGTCGGCCTGGAACTCGGCCATCCCGGCGCGCAGTCGCGCGTCGGTGGCGCCCAGGATGCGGACCGCCAGCAGACCGGCGTTGCGGCCGCCGCCGATGGACACGGTCGCGACCGGCACACCGGAGGGCATCTGCACGATCGACAGGAGCGAATCCATGCCGTCCAGGTACTTCAGCGGCACCGGCACGCCGATCACCGGCAGCGGGGTGGCCGCGGCCACCATGCCGGGCAGGTGCGCGGCGCCGCCGGCGCCCGCGATGATCACCTGTACGCCGCGGTCGGCGGCGGTCTGCGCGTAGTCGAGCATGCGGCCCGGGGTGCGGTGCGCCGACATCACGCCGACCTCGAAGGGCACGCCGAATTCGGCGAGGGCCTCGGCGGCCGGCTTGAGCACCGGCCAGTCCGAGTCGCTGCCCATGATCAGTCCGACGCGCGGGGCCGGGGGGCCTGCCGGGGTTTCAGCCATGTCAGTTCTCTCCTTCGTGGGGATCCCAGCCGTCGGTCCAGACGCCGTGGCTCATCCAGTGTGCGGCACGCTCGGCGCGCTCGCGGACATCGTCGAGGCTCTGGCCCGGTCGGCCGACGATGTTGAGGTGGCCCACCTTGCGGTCGGGCCGCTCGTCCTTGCCGTACAGGTGCACCTTGGCCTCGGGCATCCGTGCCATCAGGTGGTGCAGGCGCTCGTCCATCGACATCGCCGGCGCCTGCTCGGCGCCGAGGATGTTCGCCATCACCACGACGTCGGACGTGGCGGCGGTGGCCCCGAGCGGGTAGTCGAGGACCGCGCGCAGGTGCTGCTCGAACTGCGACGTGACGGCGCCGTCCATGGTCCAGTGGCCGCTGTTGTGCGGGCGCATCGCCAGCTCGTTGACGACGAGGTCGCCGTCGACGGTCTCGAACAGCTCCATCGCCATGTTGCCGACCACGCCGAGTTCGTCGGCCAGCGCCAGCGCCATCTGCTGGGCGCGCTGGGCGGTCTCGGGGTCCAATCCGGGCGCAGGCGCCAGCACGACGGCGCACTGGCCCTTGCGCTGGATGGTCTCCACCACCGGCCAGGCCGCGCCCTGGCCGTGCGGGGACCGGGCGATCATGGCCGAGAGCTCGCGCGCCATCGGCACCTTCTGCTCGGCCATCAGCACGGTGTCGCCGCCCGCAGCGGCGTCGAAGGCCGCCAACGCGGCGGCCTCGTCGCCGTCGATCAGCCAGACGCCGCGGCCGTCGTACCCGCCGCGCACCGCCTTCAGCACGATCTGCCAGTCCTGGGCGGCGCCGAACTCGATCAGCGCGGCGCGGGCCGCGGCGACGTCACCGGACAGGTCGACGAACGCGGGCACCGGCAGCCCCAGCTTCGCGAGCCGCTCACGCATGAGCATCTTGTCCTGCGCGTACTGCAGGGCCGCGGACGGCGGCCGGACCACCACGCCGCGCGCCTCCAGCGCCCGCAGATGGTCCAAGGGCACGCCCTCGTGATCGAAAGTCAGCGCCACCGCGCCCTCGGCCGCGCGCAACAGGTCGTCGAGGTCGTCGTGCGATCCGAGGACCACGTCCGGGCTCACCGCCGCGGCCGGCTCGCTCGCCGACCCGGCGAGCACGCGCAGGCACTGGCCCAGCGCGATCGCGGACTGGTGGGTCATGCGGGCCAGCTGTCCGCCGCCGATCATGGTGACCGTCGGCAGACCGCCCCCGGAGGATGCAGCACGGGGGGAAGCAGCGCGGGAGGAAGGAGAAGGCGTACTCACGGTGCCAATCCTGGCACGATCGGCGCCCGATCGGCACAACGAGGCCCCGGGCACCGGACGGATTCGGCCCGGTACCCGGGACCGAATGGCTCACAAACCGGGCCGACGATTCCGGCCCGCACCGCGGGAGCCCTACAATGACTCTTTGTGCCATCCATCGACGGGCTTGCCTCCCTGCTGCCCGACCCCCTGCATCGCTTGGCACTGCGATACTCCGAGTTCATCAAGTTCGCCATCGTGGGCGGCACCACCTTCGTGGTGGACATGGCCATCTACTACGGCCTGATCTTCACCGTCCTCGAAGAGAAGCCGGTGGTCGCGAAGATCATCTCCGGCGTGATCGCCACCATTCTGAGCTACATCCTCAACGCCGAATGGGCGTTCAAGAACCGCGGCGGACGCGCCCGACACCACGAGGCCCTGCTGTTCTTCGCGATCAGCGGCATCGGCGTGGTGCTGGCCGCCGCACCGCTGTGGCTGGGCAACAACGTCTTCGACATGCGCCACAACCTCGGCGCCGTGGAGTTGGCGGTGGTCGACTTCGTGCTCGCCTTCATCCTGGGCAATCTGCTGCAGATGGCCTTCCGTTTCTGGGCGCTGCGCCGCTTCGCGTTCCCCGAGCAGCAGCTGCCCGGCGGCCAGGGCGGTTCCACCGACCTCGATCCCACGCCCGAAGAACTCACCGATGAGGAACTGGGCCACGCCTGAATTCGGGCGACACCAGGCCCCCGCCGGGCCCGCCCGAGCCGCTCGGCCCGGTCGGCAGCACGATCGTGAACACCGCTGGCCGTCGTGCCGCCAAGTCCAGTCGGCCGCCGTCGGCCTCGACGAGCGCCCGCGCCAGCGACAGTCCGACGCCGCTGCTGGATCCACCGGAGAAGCCGCGCCGGAAGACCTCCGGCGCCAACTCGTCGGGCACGCCCACCCCCTCGTCGGACACCGCGATACGCACCACCTCCGCGGGCTCCAACTCCTCCACGCGCAGGGTGACGGTGCCGTCGCCGTGGCGGAGCGAATTGTCGAGCAACGCGCTGAGAGCCTCGCGCAGACGACCCGGCCCGCCGTGCACCGGCGACGGCGTGCCGTCGACCTCGACGGCGATCCGTCGGCCCTCCGCGCTGAACATCGCGTCGTGGTCGCCCGCCAGGGCGAAAAGCAGCTCGGGCACGTCCACCAGCGCGCGCTCGCCGCCCGTCGAGCGTGAGGCGGCGACGAACTCGTCGAGCTCAGCGGTCAGCTTCTCCACCAGGGCCACCGTCTCGGCGGCCTCGCTGACCACCTCCGGATCCGGGTGCAGGGTCAGCTCGTCCAGATGCAGGTGAATCGCGGTGAGACGGCTGCGCAGCTGGTGGGAGGCATCGCCGATCACCTGCCCCTCCTGTTCCAGGCGACGCACCACCGCGGTGTTCGCTTCCGACAGCGCGGTGGTCACGCGGTCCAGTTCGTCGATCCCGTAGTACGGCCAGGGCGAACTCAGGTCGCCGCGCGCCATCGCCGAGGCGCGGGTGGCCACCTGTTCCAGCGGTTGCGTCATCCGTCGCACCGTGACGACGGCGACCAGAACGCCCACGGCGAGCGTCGCGAGGATCACCACCACCACCACCGCCACCGCGATCCATTGCCGCGACCGCACGTCGTTGCGCGGGATGGACAGCGTCAACACGTAGCCCGGTCCCAGATTCACCGATTCGGACAGCTCGTGCTCGGCGGCCGGTTGGCCCACCTGCTCCACCCCGGAGGGGCCGAGCAGCACCAGCGTGCCGTTGCCGGGCACCAACAGACGGAAGTCGTCCAGGTCCAGCGCCTCCGGTCCGCTCAACCGACCCGCGGTCTCCTCGGTCAGCACGTACTCGGAGATCCTCTTGAGCCGGTCGGCCAGGTCCTCGTGGGCGGCCAACGAGATCCCGGTCCACGTCAGCGTGGTCAGCGGCACGCCGAGTAGCACCGCCAGCGCCAGCATGGTGGCGATCATGGCCCGAAGCAGACGACGACGCATGAGCTACGGGTCGAATCGGAAGCCGACGCCGCGCACCGTCGCGATGTGCTTGCGTCGGCCCGGCTGGTCGTCGCCGAGCTTTCTGCGCACCCACGAGATGTGCATGTCGAGCGTCTTGGACGACCGCAGGTCCGTCGAACCCCAGACCTCGGTCATGATCTCGTCGCGGGTCCGGACCTGCCCGGGCGTCTCCATCAGACAGCGCAGCAGGTCGAATTCGCGGTTGGCGAGCGTCAGTTCGCGGCCGTCCATCACCACCCGCCGCGCCCGCGCGTCGAGCTGGAGGTCACCACTGTCGAGGACCACATCGTCGGCGCCAGCGCTGCGCCGCAGCAGCGCCCGCACCCGAGCCAGCAGTTCGGCCAGTCGGAAGGGTTTGCCGACGTAGTCGTCGGCGCCCGCGTCCAGGCCCACCACGAAGTCCACTTCGTCGGTGCGCGCGGTCAGCATCAACACGGCCAACTGCGGTCGTTCGACG
The DNA here is from genome assembly GCF_039542465.1 of Gordonia alkaliphila. NCBI lineage: Bacteria > Bacillati > Actinomycetota > Actinomycetes > Mycobacteriales > Gordoniaceae > Gordonia > Gordonia alkaliphila. Next base: position 97,750 of record NZ_BAABIE010000007.1, read on the forward strand.
CGGATTCGTCGGCACACCTCCAGCCCGTCCATGCCCGGCAGCCCGAGATCCAGGATCACCAGCGCGTACGCGCCGGACACGGCGGCGGCCAGCGCGGCCGGGCCGGACTCGACCACCGTGCAGTCGTTGCCCTCGCGTTTGAGGGCACGGGCCAGCGGCTGCGCGATCGCCGGATCGTCCTCGGCGAGCAGTATCGCGCGGCCGCCGGTCACCGTCGCCCCCAGTCGTCGTCGGGATCGTCGAGCAGTTGCTCGTAGAGCAGGGCGTGCACCGCTTCGACGCGCGGAATGTCGGCGAAGGTCAGCGGATCCTCGGAGGCCGACTGGATCTGCAGCGAGCCGGTGCGCAGCAGACGATCGATCAGGCCGTGCTCGAACTCGACGGTGTTGATCCGGCTGATCGGAATGTCGATGCCCGAGCGGGTCAGGATGCCGGTCCGGTAGATCACCCGCCGATCGGTCACCACGAAATGGGTGAAGCGCCAGGTCAGCAGGGGGCGGATCAGCCACCAGACGGTGCACAGCCCCCACACCACCGCGATCGCCACCGTCCCCCAGGTCTGTGTCGCCTCGGAGTCCTGCGAACCCCACAGCAGGCCCAGACCCAGCCCGCACACGGCGGTGATCAACCAGAACAGCAGAATCGGGGGCACCAACGACTTCCAGTGCGGATGCCGGTGCACCACCACGACCTCGTCGGGGGCCAGATTGTCCCGCGGGTATGCCATAGGCCACAGCGTAGTCGGCGGCCGACGCAGCGCCGCCGTTACACTTGAGCCAGGAGTCCGCGCCGCCCGCGAGCGGCACCACCGCAGACCACAGGCAGGGACCAGATGACCTACTCCGATCCGCGTGACCCCCGCAGGCAGTCGCCGTCGACCCGCGCGTACAGCGCCGACCCGGGCGGATACCCGAACTATCCGCCCACCCAGTCCGGCCAGACCCAGTCCGGCTACACCCAGTCGGGCTACCCCCAGTCGAGTCAGCCCGCGCCGCAGCGCCCGAGCCGCCGCCCCGACGTCGATCCCCTGCTGTTCGCCGGCGGCGTCTTCATGACCGGTGTGGTGACCGGTCTGGCCGCGTGGCTGGTCGCCTGGATCATCGGACTCATCGCCCGCGCGGTGACCGCGACCGGCCAGTTTGGCGCCTGGAATCCCTTGGAGCCGGGCGGCGAGTACTGGTTCGCACTCGCCGGCTTCATCACCGCCCTCGTCGGCGGCGCCCTCTGGTACCTGCTGCAGCTGGTCACCCCGACGCCGGACAGCTTCTACCGCTGGATCGTCGGATTGCTGATCATCGCGGCGTTCGTGGTCCCGCTGGCCGCCGACGGCGACATCTGGCGCGGCCTCGCGACCGGCGTGCTGCACGTGTGCATCGGCCTGCCGGTGCTGTCCCTGATCCCGACGATGGGCAACCGCAGCAAACAGCGTCACTGAGTCCGGGGCGCGAACGCCCCGGACCGGACCTGTCCCGCCCGGTCAGGTGAGGCGCAGGTGCGTCACGTCGCCGGCCGAGGCCGCCACGCGGCCGTTCTCCCCCTTCTCCCCGTCCACCCCGTCCACCACGATGCGCCCTTCGTCGTCGACGTCGACGGCGGTCCCGATCACCTCGGTGTCGCCGGGCAGGATCAGGCGCACCCGCTTGCCCAACGTCGCGGAGGCGCGGCGGTACCGCTCGGCCAGCGCGGGCAGCTCGGCGGGCCACCGATCCAGCAGTCCGGACAGGGCCCGCAGGTACGCGGCGGCCAGCGCGGTGGGATCCACCGCGCCGCCCGTGAGCTCCCGCAGGCAGGCGGCGGTCTCCAGCCGCGGCTGCGCCTGCGTCAGATCCAGATTGAGCCCGGTGCCGATCACGGCCACCCCGCCACCGCTCGGCGACGGCACGAATTCGCACAGGATGCCAGAGAGCTTTCGTCCGTCGGCGGGCACCAGGACGTCGTTGGGCCATTTGAGGTCCACCGCGACGCCGGTCACCTCGACGACCGCCTCGCGCACGGCCAGCCCGGTCAGCAACGACAGCCACCCCACCGCGGGCGTCTGCTCGGCCTCCACCCGCAGCGCCGCGGACACCGCCAGCTGTCCGGGCGGGGTCTGCCACACCCGCGCGTACCGGCCGCGGCCCGCGGTCTGCTCACCGGCGATCAGCACCGCGCCGTCCACCGCGGCGTCCCCCTCGCCGGCCCGGGCCACGAGGTCGGCGTTGGTCGAACCGGTCGCGGCGACCACCGCGACCTCCCGCCAACGGGTATCGGTCAACGCGGCGGCGAGGGCGACGGGGTCGGGCAGCACGGGAGAGTTCACGACGTCGAGCCTAATCTCGCGGGTGCGCGCACCGGATGCGACGCCCATTTCTACTGGCCAGTACCTGTGGCGGTTCACACTCGCGGCCCGACTCTCGTTAGCATGAGATCCCATGACCACTGCTCGCCGCGACGACGACGCCGCTCCCGACATCCACACCACGGCCGGCAAGCTGGCCGATCTCCGCAATCGGCTGGCCGACGCCGAGCATCCCGCCGGCGAGGCCGCCGTCGAGAAGGTGCATGCCAAGGGCAAGATGACCGCCCGCGAACGCATCATCAACCTGCTCGACGAGGGCTCCTTCGTGGAACTCGACGCACTGGCCCGCCACCGCGCCACCAACTTCGGTCTGGCCGACAAGCGCCCGGTCGGCGACGGCGTCGTCGTCGGCTACGGCACCGTCGACGGCCGCGAGGTCTGCGTCTTCAGCCAGGACGTCACCGTCTTCGGCGGCAGCCTCGGCGAGGTCTACGGCGAGAAGATCGTGAAGGTCATGGATCTCGCGGTGAAGACCGGTCGCCCGCTGATCGGCATCAACGAGGGCGCGGGCGCCCGCATCCAGGAGGGCGTGGTCTCGCTCGGTCTGTACGGTGAGATCTTCCACCGCAACGTCCGCGCGTCCGGTGTGATCCCGCAGATCTCGCTGATCATGGGCCCCGCCGCTGGCGGCCACGTCTACTCCCCCGCGCTCACCGACTTCACGGTGATGGTGGACAAGACCAGCCAGATGTTCGTGACCGGCCCCGACGTGATCAAGACGGTCACCGGCGAGGACGTCACCATGGAGGATCTGGGCGGCGCCCACACCCACATGACCCGCTCGGGCGTGGCCCACTACGTCGCCGACGACGAGATGGACGCCCTGGAGTACGTCAAGGAACTGCTCAGCTACCTGCCGAGCAACAACCGCGCCGAGGCCCCGCGCCTGCCTGCGCCGGACCGCGTCGGCTCCATCGAGGACAACCTTACCGAGGAAGACCTCGAGCTGGACACGCTGATCCCGGACTCCCCGAACCAGCCGTACGACATGCACGAGGTGATCCGCCGTCTGCTCGACGACGACGAGTTCCTCGAGGTGCAGGCCGAGCGCGCGATGAACATCATCGTCGGCTTCGGTCGCGTCGACGGCCGCAGCGTCGGCATCGTCGCCAACCAGCCGACCCAGTTCGCCGGCTGCCTGGACATCGACGCCTCGGAGAAGGCCGCCCGCTTCGTGCGGACCTGCGACGCCTTCAACGTCCCGATCATCACCCTGGTCGACGTCCCGGGCTTCCTGCCGGGCACCGACCAGGAGTACAACGGCATCATTCGCCGCGGCGCCAAGCTGCTGTACGCGTACGGCGAGGCCACCGTCGGCAAGATCACCATCATCACCCGCAAGGCCTACGGCGGCGCATACGACGTGATGGGCTCCAAGCACATGGGCGCCGACGTGAACCTGGCGTGGCCGACCGCGCAGATCGCGGTGATGGGCGCCTCGGGCGCGGTGGGCTTCGTCTACCGCGGCCAGCTCAAGGAGGCCGAGGCCAACGGCACCGACGTCGACGCGCTGCGCCTGGAACTCCAGCAGGAGTACGAGGACACCCTGGTGAACCCGTACGTGGCCGCCGAACGCGGTTACGTCGACGCGGTGATCCCGCCCAGCCACACCCGCGGCCAGATCGCGAACGCGCTGCGCCTGCTGGAGCGCAAGTACGTGCAGTTGCCGCCCAAGAAGCACGGGAACATCCCCCTGTGAGCGCAGCGAGCGAGAAGGGTGTCGAAGACGTGACTACAGAGACGAAGCCGACCGAGCCGTTCCTGTCCGTCGTGAAGGGCGACCCGAGCGACGAGGAACTGGCCGCGCTGGTCGTCGTGCTGTCGGCGGCCGCCGGTTCGTCGGCTCCGGCTGGCCCGGCGATCAACGATCAGTGGGGCGCCCCCACCGATCTGCACCGGCCCTCGTGGGGAATGCCGACCAGCTACCTGCACGGTTTCTGAGATGACGCGGGTCCTGCTGGGGTCCGCCTCGCCGGCCCGGCGGCGCGTCCTGCTCGACGCCGGGTTGGCACCGCTGGTGCTGGTGGCCGACCTCGACGAGGACGCCCTCGTCGAGGGCCTGCGGGCCGACGGTGCGACGCCGACCGAGATCGTCACGGAGTTGGCGCGGGCCAAGGCGGCGGCGCTGCTGCCACGCATCCTCGGTTCGGCCGACGGCGAGATCGCCGAGGTGGCCGCCGACGGTGTGGTGTTGACCTGCGACTCCATGCTGCTGATCGACGGCGAGTTGGCGGGCAAACCCCTGACCGCCGAGGTCGCCGTCGAGCGGTGGCGTCGGATGCGCGGGACGACCGGACACCTGCTGACCGGCCACGCCGTCACCCGCCTGCGCGGCGGCGCGGTGGTCGCCGAGGCCGCCGCGACCAGGGCCACCGAGATCACCTTCTCGAACGTCTCGGACCGCACCATCGAGCGCTACGTGGCCACCGGCGAACCGCTGCAGGTGGCCGGCGCGTTCACGCTCGACGGCCGCGGCGGATGGCTGCTCGACGGTATCGACGGAGATCCGTCGTCGGTCATCGGCATCAGTCTGCCGCTGACGCGCGATCTGCTCACCGAGGTGGGCATCGACGTCACCGATCTGTGGGCGTAGGCGCGCGGCGCGCCGCAGGCGACCGCCACCGAATGCGTCGCCGCCCGGCGGTCGTATGCTTGAGCGCGAGAGCAATCCGCATGCGGCGGATTGGCAGCGCCGATCAGGAGTAGAACGTGACAGTGGAATTCGATCCGAACCCGTCGTTCGGCGCCTTCGCCCATCCGGAGCGCCTGGTCAGCACCGAGTGGCTGTCCGCGCACCTGGGTGCCCCCGGACTCAAGATCATCGAGTCCGACGAGGACGTGCTGCTCTACGACATCGGACACATTCCGACGGCGCAGAAGGTGGACTGGCACCTGCACCTGAACAACCCGGTGACCCGCGATTACATCGACGGCGAGGCCTTCGCCGAGCTGATGCGCAGCAAGGGCATCGAGCGCACCGACACCATCGTGGTCTACGGCGACAAGAACAACTGGTGGGCCGCGTACGCGATGTGGGTCTTCACCCTGTTCGGCCACGAGGACGTGCGCCTGCTCGACGGCGGCCGCACCGCGTGGATGGACGAGCAGCGCGAGACCTCCTTCGACGTGCCCGAATACCCGCGCAGCGACTACCCGGTGATCGAGCGCGACGACACCGTGATCCGCGCCTTCGCCGACGAGGTCCGCGCCGCGCTCGGCAGCGAGCCGCTGATCGACGTCCGCTCCCCGGAGGAGTACACCGGCGAGCGCACCCACATGCCGGACTACCCGGAGGAGGGCGCGCTGCGCGGCGGCCACATCCCCACCGCGGTGTCCATCCCGTGGGCGCGTGCCGCCGCCCCGGACGGCCGCTTCCGCAGCCGCCCCGAGCTCGACGAGATCTACGCCGACTTCGATCCGGCGACGCCGACCATCGCCTACTGCCGCATCGGGGAGCGCTCGAGCCACACCTGGTTCGTGCTGACCTACCTGCTGGGTTTCGAGGCGGTCCGCAACTACGACGGTTCGTGGACCGAGTGGGGCAACGCGGTGCGCGCACCCATCGTCATGGGCGCCGAGCCCGGTTCGCTCGAGGGCTAGCGCACCGCCGATGAGCCTCACCCCCGCCCTCGCCGAGATCGTCGACGACTTCGGCGACCTCGGCCAGCCGGATCGCATCACGCTGCTGCTGGAATTCGCCAACGATCTGCCGGACCTGCCCGAGCATCTGCACGCCGAGTCCATGGAGCCGGTGCCGGAATGCCAGTCGCCGATCTTCCTGTCGGTGGACGCGTCCGATCCGGCGGCGGTGCGGCTGTACTTCAGCGCGCCGCGTGAGGCGCCGACCACCCGCGGCTTCGCGTCGATCCTGCACGCCGGGCTCGACGGTGCCTCGGCGGCGGAGATCGCCGCCGTGCCGGTGGACTTCGCCAACGCGCTGCACCTGGGCTCGGTGATCTCGCCGCTGCGCCTGCGCGGAATGACCGGCATGCTGGTGCGCATCCAGCGCCAGGTCGCCGAGCAGACCGCGGCGCCCTCCTAACCGGCCGCCCGAAGCCGTTCCGCCGCAATGGAATTCACGCAGTTTCTGGACGCGAAGGTGCGTCCCGGCGGGCTCGCCGAATGGATCCCGGCCGTCCCCGGCGGGCTCGGCAGCTGGCACCGGGATCCGCGCGGCACGTCGCACAATCACGAGCAGCATCTGCGCGCGGCCCACGACTATCGGCTGCGCACGCAGCGCGAGGGCGGGCGGGAGGCCTGGCTCGGCCTGGCGGTGGAGTTCGACGAGCAGATCTCCCTCGCGGCGATCCGGACCGCCATCCTCGGGTGGATCAACCGGCACGAGGTACTGCGCACCCACGTGACCCTGGTCGGCGAGGACACCGCGCGGTACACCACCGACCCCGGCACCGTGCACCTGCGGATGACGCGCATCGGCTGGTATCAGCGGGCCGAGCTCCTGATGGAGCAGATCGGCGGCTCCTTCGACCGGGCCACCACCCCGCTGCACTGGCCGGCCTACCGGTTCGCGACCGTCGCCCGCGCCCACAGTTTCACGCTGCTCTTCGCCGCCGACCACTCGCTGGTCGACGGCTACTCGCTGATCAACGCCCAATACGAGCTGCGGGAGCTGTACGCCGCGGCGGTGGCCCGGCGCGCGCCGCACCTGCCACCGACGGGCAGCTACATCGACTTCTCCGGCGCCGAGCGCACCGAGGCCGATGCCGCCGACGATCGGCACACCGCGGTCGCCGCGTGGCAGGAGTTCCTGGGCGGCCGACCCGAGCTGCCCCCGTTCGCGGTGGTGCCCGCGGCCGACGGACTCCCGAGCGACCCCCATGATCCGAGCACCCCGGCGCAGCGCTCCCGCACGCAGCGCCTGCTCGACGACGACGCCGCCGAAGCCCTCGCCCGCCGGTGCACCGACCTCGGCGGCTCCCTGGTCGGCGGCATCCTGGCCGCCGCCGCGCAGGTCTACCGCGCGCACAGCGGCGTCGACCGGTTCGCCACCCTGATGCCGCGGCACACGCGCAACCATGCGCGGTTCCACGGCGCCCTCGGCTGGTTCGTCGCGCTCGCTCCGGTCACCATCGACGTCTCCGACGATCCGGACTTCCCCACCGCGCTCGAGCGGATCATGGTGTCCCTCGATCACGCCAAGGAGGGCGCGGCGCTGCCGCTGCTGCGTCTGGCGGAGATTCTCGGCTTCACGCCCGAGCCCAAGTTCGTCGTCTCGTTCATGGACACGCGCGCGGTCCCGGGGGCCGCGGCAGCCGACGAGGGCGCCGCCCAGGCGCTGCGCTCGCACGCCTACGCCGACGACGAGTTCTACCTCTGGGTCAACCGCACGCCGGGCGGTCTGCGCATGCACGCGCGCTTCCCGGCACCGGCCGCCTACCCCGGCCTGGACGCGATTCTGCAGGGTTTTGTCGACGACTTCGCCGACCTACTCGCGAGTATCGCGCGCGACGGGTAAATATCGACGGGTGTCCTGTGCGGCCCGCCGAGACCACTCTTGCCGGGTTGGTATGAGGACGGCCGACCGCGACGCCTAGAGTGAGGGACGTCGTGGCGATCGTCCGCCCGCGCCCAGCGCACTGCGACGACGCACAGCAGTACCCATAACGAGTTCGCCACAACGAGCTTCCCACACAGAGAATCAGTTGTTCTCCGGACAACGGCCCGTCACCGCGGGCCCGCCGGCCGGGGTGCACCGCAGCCAGGAGAGCCAGTGCCCAACACCGAGATCCCCCAGAAGACCATCAAGAAGGTACTCATCGCCAACCGCGGTGAGATCGCGGTCCGTGTGATCCGTGCGGCACGAGATGCGGGCATCGCCAGCGTCGCCGTCTACGCCGAGCCCGACGCCGGCGCAATGTTCGTCGAGCTGGCCGACGAGGCCTTCGCACTCGGCGGCCAGACCTCGGCCGAGTCGTACCTCGTCTTCGACAAGATCCTCGACGCCGCCGCGCGCTCGGGCGCCGACGCCATCCACCCCGGCTACGGCTTCCTGTCCGAGAACGGCGACTTCGCCCAGGCCGTGATCGAGGCCGGTCTCACCTGGATCGGCCCGCCGCCCGCCGCGATCCGGGCCCTCGGTGACAAGGTCACCGCGCGCCACATCGCCGAGCGCGCCGACGCCCCGATGGCCGCGGGCACCAAGGACCCAGTGTCCGGCGCCGACGAGGTCGTCGCGTTCGCCAAGGCCCACGGCGTCCCGGTCGCCATCAAGGCGGCCTTCGGCGGCGGCGGTCGCGGCATGAAGGTGGCCCACACCGTCGAGGAGATCCCCGAGCTGTTCGACTCGGCCACCCGCGAGGCCGTGGCCGCTTTCGGCCGCGGCGAGTGCTTCGTGGAGCAGTACCTGGACAAGGCCCGCCACGTCGAAGCGCAGGTCATCGCCGACCAGCACGGCAACGTCATCGTCGCCGGCACCCGCGACTGCTCGCTGCAGCGCCGTTTCCAGAAGCTCGTCGAGGAGGCCCCCGCGCCGTTCCTGACCGACGCGCAGCGCACCATGATCCACGAGTCGGCCAAGGCCATCTGCCGCGAGGCCGGCTACTACGGCGCGGGCACCGTGGAGTACCTGGTGCAGGGCGACACCGTCTCCTTCCTCGAGGTCAACACCCGCCTGCAGGTGGAGCACCCGGTCACCGAGGAGACCGCGGGCATCGACCTGGTGCGCCAGCAGTTCCTGATCGCCGAGGGCCGCGAGCTGGAGCTCACCGAGGACCCCGCCCCGCGCGGCCACTCCTTCGAGTTCCGCATCAACGGCGAGGACGCCGGCCGCGGCTTCCTCCCCGCCCCCGGCCCCGTCGCCGTGTACCGCGAGCCCTCGGGCCCGGGCGTGCGCGTGGACTCCGGCGTCCGTCAGGGCGACGTGATCGGCGGCCAGTTCGACTCCATGCTCGCCAAGCTGATCGTCACCGGCGCCACCCGCCAGGAGGCGCTGGAGCGTTCGGCCCGCGCCCTCGCGGAGTTCGAGGTCGACGGCCTCGCGACCGTCATCCCGTTCCACCGCCACATCGTCGAGAACCCCGCCTTCGTCGGCGACGGCGAATCGTTCGAGGTCTACACCAAGTGGATCGAGACCGACTGGGAGAACCCGATCGAGGCCTACAGCGGCCTGGGCGCCGCCACCGATGACGAGGAGGCCCTGCCGCGGCAGGCAGTGGTCGTCGAGGTCGGCGGACGGCGCGTCGAGGTGTCCCTGCCGGGCGACCTGAACCTGTCCGGCGGCGGCAACGGCAACGGCGGCGCCCTGCGTCGCAAGCCGAAGTCGCGCACCCGCACCAAGGGCGGCGGCAAGGCCGTCTCCGGTGACGCCGTGGCCGCACCGATGCAGGGCACCGTCGTCAAGGTGGCCGTCGCCGAGGGCGACACCGTCGCCAAGGGCGATCTGGTCGTGATCCTGGAAGCCATGAAGATGGAGAACCCGGTGACCGCGCACAAGGACGGCGTCGTGACCGGCCTGGCCGTCGACGCCGGTGCCGCCGTCACGCAGGGCACCGTCCTGCTGGAAATCAAGTAGTCCGCGGCGCAGGCCGCGAACGCTGCCGAGTGACTGCCGTCGAGATCAATGCGGGTGCGTGGTATCTGCGCGCCCTGCGGCACGACGACCGTCTCTCCGATGTCCCGGCGTTGACCGACCTGGGTCTGACCGACCCGGCCGGTTACGTCGCCGGGACGGCAGACAACGACGACGACGCTCTCGTCCGCGCTGCGGACGAGAGCGTTCGTTGCGTCTGGGCCGTCGCCGAGCCGACGACCGGCGAACTGGTCGCGCTCGTCGGCGTGTCCGGCGTCCCCGAAGGGCCCGCCGCGGTGCGCGGCCTCGCCCGCGCCGACTTCGCTACGGCCCTCGGCGATGTGCTCCCCGTGGTGCGGCGGTACGCCGAGCAGGCCCTCGGACTGCGTCCGGGCGAATTGATCGCCGAACCCCCATAACACCCCTACCGATCGGTTGACTGCCCGGTAAGTGTGTCCTTGGTCGCTTCCCGGGCGGTTACGTGAGAGTAGGTACTACCCCCGCGGCCCCCGGCGGCTTACCGTGAAAGAACCGGATCGAGACAAGACCGATCCTTTCGCGTGCGCATCGTCGTGCCGAGACCCCCGCCAGCAGCCCTGGCACCCCCGAACAGAGAAGGGCGCATGTTCCGTCGTATTGCGATCGTCAACCGTGGAGAGGCCGCGATGCGGCTCATCAACGCCGTCCGCGACCTGAATGCCGAGACCGGACAATCAGTCCAGACCATCGCTCTACACACCGACGTCGATGCCGGCGCCACCTTTGTGCGCGAGGCCGACCTCACCTACGACCTGGGTCCGGCCGCGGCCCGGCCGTACATCAACCTCGAGGTCCTCGAGCGGGCCCTGACCGAGACCGGCGCCGACGCCGCGTGGGTCGGCTGGGGATTCGTCGCCGAGGATCCGGCGTTCGCCGAACTCTGCACCAAGCTGGGCGTCACCTTCGTCGGTCCGTCCGCGGAGGCCATGCGCCAGCTCGGTGACAAGATCGGCGCCAAACTGATCGCCGAAGAGGTCGGCGTGCCGGTGGCTCCGTGGAGCCGCGGCCCGGTCGAGACGCAGGAGGAGGCCGTCGCGGCCGCCGAGCGGATCGGCTACCCGCTGATGCTCAAGGCCACCGCCGGCGGCGGCGGTCGCGGCATCCGCATGGTCGCCGACGACTCGGCGCTGATCGACGCCTACCAGCGCACCCGCGACGAAGCCGAGCGCGCCTTCGGCAGCGGCGTCGTCTTCCTCGAACGTCTCGTCACCGGCGCCCGCCACGTCGAGGTCCAGGTGATCTCCGACGGCGAGACCGCGTGGGCCCTCGGCGTGCGCGACTGCTCGGTGCAGCGCCGCAACCAGAAGGTCATCGAGGAATCGGCCTCCCCGGTCCTCGGCCCCGATCAGGTCGCCGAGGTCAAGGCCGCCGCCGAACGCCTCGCGGTACGCGTCGGCTACCGCGGTGCGGCCACCGTCGAGTTCCTGTATCACCCGGGCGAGAAGCTCTTCGCCTTCCTCGAGGTCAACACCCGCCTGCAGGTGGAGCACCCGATCACCGAGGTCACCAACGACTTCGACCTGGTCCGCGCCCAGCTGCACGTCGCCGCCGGCGGCCGCCTGGACGGTGAACGCCCCGTCGAGCGCGGGCACGCCGTCGAGGCCCGCCTGAACGCCGAGGATCCCGACCGCGACTTCGCGCCGTCGCCCGGCTACATCGCCCGCCTGGAACTCCCGAGCGGCCCCGGCGTCCGCGTGGACACCGGCGTCAGCGAAGGCGACACCATCCCCGCCGACTTCGACTCGATGATCGCCAAGATCATCGCCTACGGCAGCACCCGCGATCAGGCGCTGGCCCGCCTGCGCCGCGCCATGTCCCGCACCCGCGTGGTGATCGAGGGCGGCGCCACCAACAGCAGCTTCATCATCGACCTGCTCGATCAGCCCGAGGTGATCGACGGCAGCGCCGACACCGGCTGGATCGACCGCGTCCGCGAGCAGGGCCGCCTGGTCTCGCACCGGCACTCGTCCATCGCGCTGGCCGCCGCCGCCATCGACGCCTACGAGGAGGAGGAGCGGGCCGAGCTCAACCGCCTGCTCGCCACCGCCCGCGGCGGTCGCCCGCAGGTGATGCACGAGAGCGGTCGCCCCGTCGACTTCAAGCTGCGCGGCGTCGCGTACCGCGTCAGCGTCGCCCGCGTCGGCGCACAGCGCTTCAGCGTCGCCATCGAGGCCGGCGCGCAGACGCAGACCGCCGACGTCGAGGTGGAACGCTACGACGAGCACACCGGCCGGATCACCGTCAACGGCGAGCGCTTCCGCGTGCTCACCGACACGCACGGCCCGGTCCACCTGGTGGACGTCGACGGCGTGACCCACCGGGTCAGCCGGGACGAGGGCGGCGTGGTCCGCTCCCCCGCTCCCGCGCTGGTCATCGCCACCCCACTGGAGGTGGGCGCCGAGGTGGCGGCCGGTGATCCGGTCCTGGTCCTGGAGTCGATGAAGATGGAGACGGTGCTGCGCGCACCGTTCGCCGCCCGCTTGAAGGAGTGCGTGGTCTCGGTCGGCGCCCAGGTGGAGACCGGTGCGCCGCTGCTGCGCCTGGAGCCGATCGCCGACGGCGAGGACGACGCCGCCGACAGCACCGACGACGCCGTGCTCGATCTGCCCGACACGCCGACCGACGTGTCCGACACCGACCGCGCCGCCGCCGAACGCGAGATGCTGCGCGCCCTGATGCTCGGCTTCGACATCGAGCCCAGCGAGGGCGCGCGCATGACCGACTACCTGGCGCTGCGCCAGGCCGAGATCGACGCCGACGAGCGCCCGCTGGGCGCCGAGCTCGAGCTGGTCGGCGTCTTCGCCGACCTCGCCGAGCTGGCCCGTCGTCGTCCGTCCGACGACGACGTCCACGACCGCGTGCACAGCGCCCGCGAGCACCTGCACACCTACCTGCAGAGCCTGGACGTGGAGTTGTCGGCGGTGCCCGAGCAGTTCCGCACCAAGCTGGCCGCCGCGCTGGCCCACTACGGCGTCACCGACCTGGAACGCACCGACGAGCTGGAGAGCGCCGTCTTCCGGATCTTCCTGGCGCTGCAGCGCCTGGACGACGTGGTGCCGGGCATGGCGACCCTGCTGCGCCGCTGGATGAAGGAGCCGCCGCCCCCGGCCGAGCTGCGCGAGGACACCGGCCACGCGCTGGAGCACCTCGTCGCCGCCACCCAGCTGCGCTTCCCAGTGATCTCCGACCTGGCCCGCGGTGTCCTGTACGCCTGGTACGGCCAGCCGCGTCTGCGCCGTAAGCGCGAACGCGTCTACGCCGCCATCGACAGCGACCTGAACTATCTCGACGAGCACCCGAAGGCGTCCGATCGCGCCGAGCGCATCGCCGAGATGGTCAAGAGCACCGAGCCGCTGGTCCGCGTCCTCAGCCGTCGCCTGGTCGACGACTCGCTGGACAACTCGGCGATGCTCGAGGTGCTGACCCGCCGCTACTACGGCAACAAGGGCCTGTCCGCGGTCGCCACTCACCGTGCCAGCGGCTGCACCTTCGTGCTGGCCCAGCGCGGCGGCTCGCTGCTGGTCTCCGCCGCCACCAGCTTCGACAAGCTCGACACCGCACTCTGCGGGCTGGCCGAGCTGGTCGACGGCGCCGCGTCGATCGACGCCGACGTCTACGTGCGCTGGGACGACCAGCCCGAGGACCTCGACGAGATGGCCGCCGCCCTGCACGAGGTGGTCAGCGCACGCCTGCTGCCCAACCAGGTGCACCGCGTCACGGTCACCGTGGCCGGACTCGGCGACGAAGCCATGCACCATCACGTCACCTTCCGGCCGACGGCCACCGGCATGTCCGAGGACCGGCTGATCCGCGGGCTGCATCCGTACATCGCCCGGCGCATGCAGATGGAGCGCCTGCGCAAGTTCGACGTGACCCGCCTGCGCTCGTCGGACGACGAAGAGGTGTACCTCTACCGCGCGGTGGCCAAGGCCAACCCGGGCGACGACCGCCTGATCGCCTTCGCCCAGGTCCGCGACCTGATCGCGGTGTCCGAACAGGACGGCAGCATCCTGACGCTGCCGACCGCCGAGCGCACCTTCGAGGCGTGCGTCGACTCCATCCGCCGCGCGCAGGCGCGTCGTCCGTCGTCGAAGCGGTTCAACACCAACCGCATCGTCATGTACATCTGGCCGCCGCTGGACGTGAGCCGCGAGCAGGTGGCCCGCGTGGTGAGCCACACCCTGGGCACCGCCGCCTCTACCGACGGCGCCGGGCTCGAGGAGATCGAGCTCATCGCCCGCCACCGCGACCAGGACACCGGCGAGCTGTCCAAGGTGTCGGTGCGCGTCACCCTCGACGCCGCAGGCGAAACCCAGATCACCGTCGACGAGCCCGTCGAGACCCCGATCGAGCCGGTCGACGAGTACCGCCAGAAGGTGCTGCGCGCCGCCCGCCGCAACACCGTGTACCCGTACGAGCTGACCGACCTGCTCGGCACGTTCACCGAGTACGACCTGAACGACGCCGATGAGCTGGTCCCGGTGGACCGCCCCAAGGGCCGCAACACCGCGGCCGTGGTGGTCGGCACCGTCAGCACCCCCACCGAGAAGTACCCCGAGGGTGTCGAGCGCGTCGTGATGCTGGGCGACCCGACCAAGTCGCTGGGTGCACTCACCGAGCCCGAGTGCCGCCGCTACATCGCGGCCCTCGACCTCGCCGAAGAGCGGACGCTGCCCGTCGAGTGGTACGCCGTCTCGTCCGGTGCCGCCGTGAAGATGGACTCGGGCACCGAGAACCTCGACTGGGTGGCCGCGGCCCTCAAGCGGATCGTCGAGTTCACCCAGGACGGCGGCGAGATCAACATCGTCGTGTCCGGTATCAACGTCGGCGGCCAGGCCTACTGGAACGCCGAGGCCACCATGCTGATGCACACCAAGGGCATCCTGGTGATGACCCCGGACTCGTCGATGGTGCTCACCGGCAAGCAGGCCCTGGACTTCTCCGGCGGCGTCTCCGCCGAGGACAACTTCGGTATCGGCGGCTACGACCGCGTGATGGGCCCGAACGGCGAGGCGCAGTACTGGGCGCCGAACCTGACGGCGGCCATCGGCGTGATGATGAGCCACTACGACCACACCTACGTGGTGCCCGGCGAAGCCGGTCCGCGCCAGGCGGTCACCACCGACCCGGCGGACCGCGACGTCTCGGACTTCCCGCACGAGCTGGAAGGCAGCGAGTTCGCCACGGTCGGCGAGATCTTCTCCGCCGAGGCCAACCCGGACCGCAAGAAGCCGTTCGACATCCGCTCGGTGATGCGCGCCGTCGTCGACCAGGATCTGCCCGCGCTGGAGCGCTGGGCCGACATGGCCGACGCCGACACCGTCGTCGTGGAGGACACCCACCTGGGCGGCCACCCGATCACGCTGATCGGCATCGAGTCGACGCCAGTGGCCCGCCGCGGCTTCCTGCCGACCGACGGCCCGGACACCTTCAGCGCCGGCACGCTGTTCCCGCAGTCGTCGAAGAAGGCGGCCCGCGCGATCAACGCGGCCAGCGGCAACCGTCCGGTCGTGGTGCTGGCCAACCTGTCCGGCTTCGACGGCTCCCCCGAGTCGCTGCGCAAGCTGCAGCTGGAGTACGGCGCCGAGATCGGCCGGGCCATCATCAACTTCGAGGGCCCGATCGTCTTCTGCGTGATCTCCCGCTACCACGGCGGCGCGTTCGTGGTCTTCTCCAAGGCCCTGAACCCGAACATGACCGTGCTGGCCATCGAGGGCTCGTTCGCCTCGGTGCTCGGCGGCGCCCCGGCCGCGGCCGTGGTCTTCGCCGGCGAGGTCCGCACGCGCACCGAGAACGATCCGCGCGTGCAAGCCCTGCACACGCGCCTGGAGCACGCCTCGGACACCGATCACGCCGATGTGACCGCCGAACTCGAGGAGGCCCGTACCTCGGTGCGCGCCGAGAAGCTCGCCGAGGTGGCCGCCGAATTCGACGCGGTGCACAGCATCGAGCGGGCCGTGCAGGTGGGCTCGGCCGACGCGATCGTCCGCGCCGCCGACCTCCGCCCGAGCCTGATCAACGCGATCGCCGCGAAACAGAGCTGATCAGCAGCAGTTCACCGGCATACAGAGCACCGCCGTGGTCACTATGACCACGGCGGTGCTCTCTATGTCAGTGCAGCAGGTCAGTGTAGCGCTACACGCCGGGCGCGTCCGGGCCGGCGAGGTCCGAGCAGTCGACGGTGGTCACTTCGCCGGCGTGGTCGCCGAGGAAGCCGATCGCGCCCCCGGACGCCGCGAGCAGCCCGGCCGCATCGTCGAGCAGGTCGGCGCCCACGTACACCGGCTGCGCCCAGTGCCCGTGCCGCACCCCGCGCACCACCGCGTCGCGGCGTCGCCCGGCCGCGGCCAGCACCCGCGCCACCCCGACCCCGCCGACGTCGGCGCTGTCGACGGTCTGCAGCAGCACCCCGGCGATCGGGTCGAGCCCGCGGGCGTAGGTCAGGGCGGCGTGCACCGTCGCGTCGAGGCCGTCGTACCAGGACGGCAGGTAGAAGGTGGTGGAGGTGTCCCGCGGCGCCGCGATCACCCGGCTGCCGAGCGCCACGTACAGCTTGTCGCAGCCACCGGCACCGAACCCGGCCAGCAGCACTTCGAGCCGCTCGAGCTGCGGCACATCCGCCTCAGTCGGGGCCTCCCGCTCATCGCCCCGGGCCACCAGCACGATCCCGACGACCGGCGCGGGCCGGTCGCGGGATCCGAGATCATCCTGCAACGCCACCATGCTCGCCCAGGATACTCGCCGCAGTGGCCGGTGCCGGGTGAGTCCGCCGCCGCACCCGCGCGCAAGTCCGCGGGGGAATTAGAATCACGCTCTTCGCGCGGGATGACACGGTCCGCGCGCCGGGCCTATGGTCGTAGACGCAATCGGTTCGTCCGTAGCGCCGTCGCCAAGGAGCCCCTGCGACCGCGCGGACGTCGAGCGAATTCGCTGCTGCGGCAACGACTTTCGCGAGAGGGAATCCGGTGAGACTCCGGAGCTGACCCGCAGCGGTAACTTGGAACGACCGCCGTCACCGGCACTGGACGCACGCGTGTGCGTCTGGGAAGCGACGGCCAGTAGGTGCGCCTTTCGACGGCGCTCGCCGAGGAGCCCGAAGACCTGCCCGTTGTCTCGGATGCGCCGCATCCGAGGACGGATCGCCTCGTGGACCGGGCGGCGTCGACGCACCCGTGCATGCCTGGGCTCGTCGTCTGTCGCCTCCCGGTAGGGCGCCTCGTCGTCAGCTTCTGTATTGCATGGAGAACACAAGATGGGCTTTCACACCACTGTCACCGGCACCGCGCGCATCGGCGCCGACCGGGAACTCAAGCACGCCGTCGAGGGCTATTGGGCCGGGCGGCTGAGCCGGGAGGAGCTGCACCGCGTCGCCGCCGACCTGCGGCGCAGCGGCCGGCAGCAGCTGCTGGCCGCCGGCCTGGACTCGATCCCGGTCAACACCTTCTCGTACTACGACCAGATGCTCGACATGGCCGCGACGCTCGGCGCCCTGCCGCCGCGCGTGGCCGCCATCGCCGACCCGCTGGACCGCTACTTCGCGGCCGCCCGCGGCACCGCCGACGTGCTGCCGCTGGAGATGACCAAGTGGTTCGACACCAACTACCACTACCTGGTCCCGGAGATCGGTCCGGACACGGTGTTCGGTCTCGACGCCGCGACGGTGCTCGCCGACCTGGCCGAAGCCCTCGCCGACGACGTGCCCGCACGGCCGGTGGTGATCGGCCCGATCACGTTCCTCGGTCTGTCCAAGGGTGTCGACGACCTCGTGCCGCTCGACCGGATCGACGATCTGCTGCCGCTCTACGAGCAGCTGCTGACCGACCTCGCCGCGGCCGGCGCCGAGTGGGTGCAGATCGACGAGCCGATCCTCGTGACCGACGCCCACGACGGGCTCGCCGCACTCGCCGAACGCGTCTACTCGCGCCTGAGCGCGGTGGCCGCCCGCCCGCGACTGCTGGTGCAGACCTACTTCGGCGATGCCGGCGACGCGCTGGCCGCGCTGGGTCGCACCGACATCGACGGGGTCGGCGTCGACCTGGTCCGCGGCTCGGTCGCGACGGTGGAGGCGGCCGGTCTGGCCGACAAGCTGGTCGTCGCCGGCATCGTCGACGGCCACAACGTCTGGCGCACCGACCTGGACGCCGCGCTCGCCGTGCTCACCGACCTGCGTCCGCACGTCGGCACGCTGGCGGTGAGTACCTCGTGTTCCACCCTGCACGTGCCGTACTCGTTGGCGCCGGAGACCGGTCTCGACGACGTCCTGCGCGGCTGGCTCGCGTTCGCGGCGGAGAAGTTCGACGAGGTCGTCGCCCTGTCCCGGGCGCTCACCGACGGCCGAGACGCGCAGGCGGCGGCCTTCGACGCGGCCCGGGCCGCGCTGGCCACCCGCGCCGACGATCCGCGTCGCCACGACGCCGACCTGCGTGCCCGACTGGCCGGGTTGACCGACGCCGACCGCATCCGCACCGCGGCCACGCAACGGCAGGAGCTCAGCCGCGCCCACCTGGCGCTGCCCACACTGCCGACCACCACCATCGGGTCGTTCCCGCAGACCGGCGATATCCGGGCCGCCCGCGCCCGGCTGCGCGCGGGCACGCTCGACGCGGAGCAGTACCGCGCCCAGATGGAGGCGGAGATCGCCGCGGTGATCGCCCTGCAGGAGCAGATCGGGCTGGACGTGCTGGTGCACGGCGAACCCGAGCGCAACGACATGGTGCAGTACTTCGCCGAACAGCTCACCGGCTTCTTCGCCACCGCGAACGGCTGGGTGCAGTCGTACGGCTCGCGCTGCGTGCGGCCGCCGATCCTGTTCGGCGACGTGCAGCGTCCCGCGCCGATGACCGTCGACTGGGCGGTCTACGCGCAGGGTCTGACCGATAAGCCGGTCAAGGGCATGCTCACCGGGCCGGTCACCATCCTGGCCTGGAGCTTCGTGCGCGACGATCAGCCGCTGGCGCAGACCGCCGATCAGGTGGCCCTCGCGATCCGCGACGAGACGCTCGACCTACAGGAGGCCGGGATCGGCATCATCCAGGTCGACGAGCCGGCCCTGCGCGAGTTGCTGCCGCTGCGCGCCACCGAACGCGCCGCCTACCTGGAGTGGGCGGTGAACGCCTTCAAGCTGTCCACCGCGGGTGTGAACGACGAGACGCAGATCCACACCCACCTGTGTTACTCGGAGTTCGGTGACGTGATCGGCGCGATCGCCGACCTCGACGCCGACGTCACCTCCATCGAGGCGGCCCGCTCGCACATGGAGGTGCTCGACGACCTCAACGCGATCGGTTTCGCCGCCGAGGTGGGCCCGGGCGTCTACGACATCCACTCCCCGCGCGTGCCCGCGGCCGAGGAGATGACGACGCTGCTGGCCGAGGCGCTGGCCGCCGTCCCGGCCGACCGCCTGTGGGTGAACCCGGACTGCGGCCTCAAGACCCGCACCACCGCGCAGGTCACCGCCGCCCTCACCGCGATGGTCGACGCCGCCAAGGCCGTCCGCGCCTGACCCTTCGACGGGGCTCAGGGAGCGTCGCACGACGCTCCCTGAGCCCCGTCGAAGCCCGCGCGTCAGCGCCAGGCGAAGACCGGCTGCTCCAGGTGGTCCACCCGGGTGTCGAGCCCGAGGACCACCACCTGCGCGAACTGGTAGATCACCGCCGCGGTGGGCGCGTGCACCCACCGGTTCATGATCGGCAGCCGGATCACCGGCCGGGGTGACTGCGCGATGGTGTCGAACACCGCCGGGGCGGTCACCTCGTCGAGGGTGACGTAGAACAGCTGGTCCACCTCGTCCGGGCTGGGCGCCGGGGTCACCGGTTCGTCGATCCAACACACCACCGGCGTCATCAGATAGCCCGAGCGGGTGGCGTAGTCGTCGAGCAGACCGACCACCGAGTCCTCACCGAGCGAGACCCCGAGTTCCTCGTCGAGCTCGCGCAGCGCGGCCTGCACCGGGGTCTCCCCGGGGTCCAGGCGGCCGCCGGGCAGCGCGAACTGGTTGGCGTGGCTGCGCAGCGTCGACGGCCGTCGCGCCACCCAGATGCCGCGCTCGCCGTCGACGGGTGCCACGGTGATGGCCACCGCCGACGGCTTCAACGCGGCGTCGTCGATCGCCCGTCGCTCCCACGCCGACAGGCGCTGCTCGGCCAGCTCCCGGGTCAGTTCCATACCCATGGGTCTACCCCACCCGACCGCTACCGGACAGTCACCCGCGCTCGGCGGCGGCTACTCGAACTCGACGAGCAGGTCGCCGGCGCCCACCTCGGTGGCCGGTCCGACGGTGATCCGGCGGACCGTGCCGCCGGCGGGCGCGGTGATCGAGGCCTCCATCTTCATCGCCTCGATGGTGCCGATCACGCCGCCCGGGGCCACCTCCTCGCCCACCGCGACGGTCACCGTGACCACGCCGGAGAACGGCGCCCCCACGTGCGCGGGGTTGCCGGCGTCGGCGCGCTCGCGCACCTCGGTGGACACGTCGGCGCTGCGGTCGAGCACCGGCACCGGCCGCAGCTCACCGTTCAAGGTGCACATCACCGTGCGGATGCCCGCGGCGTCGGGCTCGGACACCGCTTCCAGGCGGATGAGCAGGTCGACGCCGTCGCGCAGGCGAACTCGGTGCTCGAGTCCCTGCTGCAGCCCGTAGAAGAACTGGTAGGCCGCAAGTCGCGAGGTGTCGCCGTATTCGGCCACGTGCGCCTGGTACTCCGCGGTGGGGCCGGGGAAGAGCAGCCGGTTGAGGGTGGCGCGCCGCTGATCGCCGGGCACTTTCAGCGCGGCGCTGTCGGCGGCGTCGACCGTCTCCTCGGCCTGGTGCACGCTGCGTCCGGCCAGCACCTGCTCGCGCAGCGGCTCCGGCCAGCCCGCGGCGGGCACCCCGAGTTCGCCGGCCAGGAAACCGACCACCGAGTCCGGGATGTCGTAGGCGGTGGGGTCGGCGGCGAAGTCGGCGGCGGTGATGCCCTGCGCGACGAAGGCGAGTGCCAGATCGCCGACCACCTTCGACGACGGCGTCACCTTCACCGGCCGTCCGAGCAGCCGGTTGGCGCCGGCGTACGCGTTCTCGACGGCTTCGAAGCGGTCGCCCACGCCGAGCGAGATGGCCTGCTGGCGCAGGTTGGAGAGCTGGCCGCCGGGGATCTCGTGGTCGTACACGCGCCCGGTGGGCGCGGGGACGCCGGACTCGAAGGTCCCGTACATACGCCGCAACGTCTCCCAGTACGGCTCCAGCGACGTCACCTTGTCCAGATCCAGCCCGGTGTCGTACTCGGTGTGCGCGGCCGCCGCGACAATCGCCGACAGCGACGGCTGGCTGGTGGTGCCCGACAGCGGTGCGCTCGCACCGTCGACCGCGTCGGCGCCGGCCTCCCACGCCGCCAGGTAGGTGGCCAGCTGGCCGCCAGGGGTGTCGTGGGTGTGCACGTGGATGGGCAGGTCGAACTCGCGACGCAACGCACCCACCAGGGTCCGCGCGGCCGCCGGGCGGAGCAGTCCGGCCATGTCCTTGATGGCCAGCACGTGCGCGCCGGCCTCGACGATCTGCTCGGCCAGGGCCAGGTAGTAGTCCAGCGTGTACAGGTCTTCGGCGGGGTCGGCGAGGTCGCCGGTGTAGCTCAACGCCACCTCGGCCACCGTGGTGCCGGTGGCGAGTACCGCGTCGATCGCCGGACGCATGGCGTCGACGCTGTTGAGGGCGTCGAAGATGCGGAAGATGTCCACACCGGTGCGCGCCGCCTCCTCGACGAACGCCTGTGTCACCTCCACCGGGTACGGGGTGTAGCCGACGGTGTTCTTGCCGCGCAGCAGCATCTGCAGGCAGATGTTCGGCAGGGCCGCCCGGATCCGTTCCAGGCGTTCCCACGGATCCTCCTTGAGGAAGCGCAGCGCCACGTCGAAGGTGGCCCCGCCCCAGCACTCCACCGACAGCAACTCGGGGGTCTGGGCGGCCACATACGGCGCCACCGACACCAGGCCGCTGGTGCGCACGCGGGTGGCGAGCAGCGACTGGTGAGCGTCCCGGAAGGTCGTGTCGGTCACCGCGAGCGCCTTCTGCTCGCGCAGGGCCCGCGCGAAACCGGTGGGCCCCAACGCATCCAAGCGCTGCTTGGACCCGGCGGGCGGATCGGCAAGCAGTTCCGGGCTCAGCGGCGGCAGCTTGGTGTGCGGGTGCACGGCCGTCGGCACCAGGCCGTGCGGGCGGTGCACGGTCACGTCGGCCAGGTAGTTCAGCAGCCGCGAGCCGCGCTCGGACGAGCGCACCGCGGTAAGCAGTTCCGGGCGTTCGTCGATGAACGACGTCGTGATCGCCCCGGCTTGGAAGTCCGGGTCGGCCAGCACCGCGCTGAGGTAGTCGATGTTGGTGTGCACGCCGCGGATCTTGAACTCGGCCAGCGCCCGCTGCGCGCGGGTCACCGCCGTGGCGAAGTCGCGGCCGCGGCAGGTCAGCTTCACCAGCATCGAGTCGAAGTAGCCGGTGATCTCGCTGCCGAGTGCCGCGGCGCCGTCCAGGCGGACGCCGGTGCCGCCGGGTGCGCGGTAGACGTTGATCTGTCCGGTGTCCGGCCGGAAGCCGTCGGCCGGGTTCTCGGTGGTGATGCGGCACTGCAGCGCGGCGCCGTGCAGGGCGATCGCGTCCTGCGACAGCCCCAGATCGGCGAGCGTCTCCCCCGCGGCGATGCGCAGCTGCGCGGCGACCAGGTCCACGTCGGTCACCTCTTCGGTGACGGTGTGCTCCACCTGGATCCGCGGGTTCATCTCGATGAAGAAGTGGCCGCCGCGCTCGTCGACCAGGAACTCGACGGTGCCCGCGCACGAGTAGCCGATGTGCCGGGCGAAGCGCACCGCGTCGTCGCAGATGCGTTGCCGCAGAACCGGATCCAGGTTCGGTGCGGGCGCGATCTCGATGACCTTCTGGTGCCGCCGCTGCAGCGAGCAGTCGCGTTCGTACAGGTGCACCACATCGCCGCGGGCGTCGGCGAGGATCTGCACCTCGATGTGCCGCGGGTTCACCACGGCCTGCTCCAGGAAAACGGTCGGGTTGCCGAAGGCCGCCGCCGCCTCGCGGGACGCGGCCCCGATCGCCTCGGCCAGCTCGGCCGGGTCGTCGACCCGACGCATCCCGCGCCCGCCGCCGCCGGCCACCGCCTTCACGAAGATCGGGAACGACATGTCGGCGGCCGCCGCGAGCAGTTCGTCGACGTCCGACGACGGCTCGCTGCCGGCCAGCACCGGCAGCCCGGCCTCCCGGGCCGCCTGCACCGACCGCTTCTTGTCGCCGGTCAGCTCCAGCACCGCGGCGCTGGGCCCCACGAAGGTGATGCCGGCGTCGGCACAGGCGGCGGCCAGTTCCGGGTTCTCCGACGCGAAACCGTAGCCGGGGTACACGGCGTCGGCCCCGCAGTGCCGGGCCACCCGCAGGATCTCGTCGACGGACAGGTACGCCTGGACGGGATGCCCGGGTTCGCCGATCTGATACGACTGGTCGGCCTTCCCCCGGTGCACGCAGTTACGATCCTCCACCGGATAGACCGCCACCGTGCCCATGCCGAGCTCGTACGCGGCGCGGAACGCGCGCACCGCGATCTCGCCGCGGTTGGCCACCAGGACTTTGCCGAACATGTCATGCCTCACTGTCGATGCACCGGCGCACGTCGACGCGCCGGCCGCTACGGAAAACGGTAGAGAATTACGCGGGAACGGGGCGCTGAACGGGCCCGTCGTACGCGGAGAGCGGACGGATGAGCGCATTCGACCGGGTCTGTTCGACGATGTGCGCGGTCCACCCGGTGATCCGGCTCATCACGAACAGCGGCGTGAACATCGGGATGTCGAAGCCCATCAGGTAGTAGGCCGGCCCGGTCGGGAAGTCCAGGTTGGGC
This sequence comes from Gordonia alkaliphila, assembly GCF_039542465.1. NCBI lineage: Bacteria > Bacillati > Actinomycetota > Actinomycetes > Mycobacteriales > Gordoniaceae > Gordonia > Gordonia alkaliphila. Next base: position 121,526 of record NZ_BAABIE010000007.1, read on the forward strand.
TGGATGCCGGTGCGCTCGTCCATCGCGGCGGCGAGTTCCCGGTAGATCTCGAGCCAGCGGCCCGCGCTCGGATCCGACTGCACACAGTGCGCGGAGACCTGCACCAGCGCGTCGTACATCGTGGGCACCCGCGAGTCGCCGCGCTTGTAGACGCGGTGGCCGAAACCCATCACCTTGTCCTTGGCGTCGAGCTTGGCCGTGAGCCAGGCGCGGGCGTTCTCCGGGGCGCCGATCTCGATCATGTCCGCCATCACGGCCTCGTTGGCGCCGCCGTGCAGCGAGCCCTTGAGCGCCCCGATCGCGGCGGTCACCGCGCTGTACAGGTCCGACTGCGTGGACGTGACCACCCGCGCGGCGAACGTCGAGGCGTTGAAGCTGTGCTCGGCGTACAGCACCATCGACTGGTTGAACGCCTCCACGATGACAGGGTCGGGCACCTCGCCGAAGCACATGTTCAGGAAGTTCTCGGCGTAGCTGAGGCCGTGGTGCGGGTCGATCGGCGCCAGCCCGCGGCGTCGTCGGAAGTCGGCGGCGACGATGGTCGGCAGCACTGCGAGCAGGCGCAGCGCCTTGTCCAGGTTCGCCGCCGCGGTCGGGACGTCCTCGTCCGGGTCCTCGCTGCCGAGGTAGCTCACCATGGTCCGCATCACGTCCATCGGGTGGCAGGTCTCCGGGATCCGGTTCAGCACCGCCTGCGCCGACCGGTTCAGCCGCCGGTTCGCGCGCTCGCGCTGGGTGAACAGCGCCAGCTGCCCCGCCGTCGGCAGTTCGCCGTACCAGAGCAGGTAGGCCACCTCCTCGAAGCTCTTGGTGGTCGCGAGGTCCGCTGCCGCGTAGCCGCGGTAGGTGAGGCTGTTGGTCTCGGGGACCACCTTGGACACGGCGGTGGTGTCCACCACCACGCCCGCGAGGCCCTTCCGGATTTCTGTGGCACCGATGTCGGTCATGACGTCCCTCCCGGGCGGCTGTAGGTGAAGATCTCGGAGTCGAAGGCGTTGTAGTCGGCGTACTGCAGGAACTCGTAGAGGCGCGCACGATGCTGCATGCGGTCGACGACGCCGGCCTGGGTGCCGTCGGCGGCGATCGCGGCGAGCCCGGATTCGACGGCGCCCATCGCCAGCCGCAGCGTGGTGACCGGGTAGATCACCGCGTTGTAGCCGATGGACCGCAGTTGGTCGGCGGTCAGCAGTTCGGACTTGCCGAACTCGGTCATGTTGGCCAGCAGCGGCACGTCCACCGCGTCGCGGAAGCGTGCGAACTCGTCGAGGTCGGCGAGTGCCTCGGTGAAGATCAGGTCGGCACCGGCGGCCGCGTACTCGGTGGCCCGGGCGATCGCGGCGTCGAGTCCCTCCACGCCGCGGGCGTCGGTGCGCGCGCAGATCACGAAGTTCTCGTCCCGGCGGGCGCTGACCGCGGCGCCCAGTCGGCGGACCATCTCCGTCGTCGGGACCACTTCCTTGCCGTCGAGGTGGCCGCAGCGCTTCGGGTTCACCTGGTCTTCCAGGTGGCACCCGGCCAGCCCGGCATCCTCGAGCGCTGCGACGGTGCGCGCGGCACTCATCGGTTCGCCGAAGCCGGTGTCGGCGTCGATCAGCGTCGGCAGGTCGGTGGCGCGGGCGATCGCGCCGCCGCGGGCGGCGACCTCGGTGAGCGTCGTCAACCCGATGTCGGGCAGACCCAGGTCGGCCGACAGCGCGGCCCCGGAGACGTAGACGCCCTCGAACCCGGCGTCGGCGACGATCTTGGCGACCAGCGGCGAGAACGCCCCCGGCCAGCGCTGCAGGTCGCCGGAGGCGAGCCCGGCGCGCAGTGCCTTCCGCTTGTCGGCGTCGGTGACGCCGGAGGAGAACAGGCGCATCAGAGGATGCCCTCGCCGGTCGCGGGCGCCGAGGCCAGCACGTCGCCGAGCACCCGCACGTTCAGGCCGCCCAGCCCACCGGCCGGGAGGTCGGCCAGACCGGTCGCCGCCGCCACGAACCGCTCCTGCTCGGCGGCGTCGACCACGCCGTCGGCCATCGCGGCGAACTTGCCCAGGTACTGCTCCCGCGCGAACGGCCGCGCGCCCAGCGGGTGGGCGTCGGCCACCGCCAGCTCGTCGACGATCACCTCGCCGTCGGCCATGGTGATCACCGCGCGGGCGCCGAAGGCCTTCTCGTTCGGATCGGTCGAGTGGTAGCGGCGGGTCCACTCCGGGTCCTCGACGGTGGAGATCTTGTTCCACAGCTCCACGGTGTCGGCGCGCCGCGCGCGCTCGGGCGCGTAGCTGCGCTCGTGGTCCCACTCCCCGTCCTGCAGGGCCACGGCGAAGATGTACATCACCGAGTGGTCGAGGGTCTCCCGGCTGGCATTCGGGTCGAACTTCTGCGGATCACCCGAGCCGGTGCCGATCACGTAGTGCGTGTGGTGGCTGGTGTGCAGCACGATCGACTCGATGTCGGCGACGTCGGCGATCCGCGCGCGCATCCGACGGGCCAGGTCGATCGGCGCCTGACTCTGGTATTCGGCCGAATGTTCCTTGGTGTACGTGTCCAGGATGCCGCGCTTGGCCTCGCCCGGTCCGGGCAGCGGCACCGTGTAGCGGGCGTCCGGGCCGCCGAGCAGCCAGGCGATGACGCCGTCCTCGCCCTCCCAGATCGGCGACGGCGCACCCTCACCGCGCATGGCGCGGTCCACGGCCTCCACCGCCACCTTGCCGGCCAGCGCCGGGGCGTACGCCTTCCAACTGGAGATCTCGCCCTTGCGCGACTGGCGGGTGGCGGTGGTCAGGTGCAGGGCCTGACCGACGGCCTGGTAGATCGTGTCGATCGGCAGGCCCAGCATGGTGCCCAGGCCGGCGGCCACCGACGGGCCAAGGTGGGCGACGTGGTCGATCTTGTGCTCGTGCAGGCAGATGCCGCGCACCAGATCCACCTGCACCTCGTAGGCGGTGGCGAGGCCGCGGATCAGGTCGCGGCCGCTGGCGCCCACGCGCTGGCCGACGGCGACCAGGGCGGGGATGTTGTCGCCCGGGTGGCTGTACTCGGCGGCCAGGAACGTGTCGTGGAAGTCGAGTTCGCGGACCGCGACGCCGTTGGCCCACGCGGCCCACTCCGGGGCGTACTCGCCGTCGATGCCGAACACCGTCGCGCCGCCGGCCAGCGGCCGGGTCTGCGCCTGCCGGCGGGCACTGGTGACCGGTCGACGGGCCACCGACGCGGCGCTCACCGCGGCGTTGTCGATGATCCGGTTGACGATCATCTCGGCCGTGTCCTCGGGGACCTCGACGGGGTCGACGGCGATCTGCGCGATCTTGTAAGCCAGGTGCTCTTCCTTCGGGAAGGCCTCGGCACTGCGACGGGTGTACACCTCGTGATTGATCATGTTCGCACCGTACGCAGACCCGATAGGACTGCGAAAGACCTGGCAAATGCGTATTTCTGCAAATTTTTCTCCGACACCTTGCGAAGGTTGCGGACGCCGGGGCCACTACGCTGTCCCCATGGCCAAGACGTACGTGGGCGCGCGACTGCGCCGGTTGCGCGAGGAACGCGGGGTCAGCCAGGCGACGCTCGCGCGCCGGCTGGAGCTCTCGACCAGCTACGTCAATCAGCTGGAGAACGACCAGCGGCCGATCACCGTCCCGGTGCTGCTGCGCCTGACGCGCGAGTTCGAGTTGGCGCCGGACTTCTTCGCGGCCGACGGCGACGCCCGCCTCACCGCCGACCTCGCCGACATCCTCCTGGAGCACGGCGACCAGACCCCGTCCACCGCGGAGATCAGCGAACTGGTGGCCCGCATGCCGGGCGTCGGCCAGACGCTGGTGGCGCTGCAGCGGCGCCTGACCGCCGCGACCAGCGAGCTGGAGAGCATGCGCGGGACTCTCGGCGCCGTCGCCGCCGACGCCGAGACGGTGGGCGGCACCCCGTTCGAGCAGGTCCGCGACTACTTCTACGACCGCCGCAATCACCTGCCCGAACTCGACGCGGCCGCCGAGGACCTGTTCGCGCGCGCCGGCCTGACCATCGGCGGCCTCGACCTGCAATTGGCCCGTTTCCTCGACGCCGAGTACGGCATAGCGGTGCAGATCAGCGGTGTCGACCCCGGGGACGACAGCGAGCTCCCCAAGCGCCGCTACGACCCGGCGACGGCCACCGTGTATCTGCCCCGCCGCCTCACCGCGGGCCAGCGTGCCTTCCAACTCGCCACCCAGCTGGCGCTGCTGAGCCAGCGCGACCTGATCGACCGACTGATCGACGACGTCGACCCGAGTTCGGTCGCCGTCGCCCGCACCGGGCTGGCGAACTACTTCGCCGGCGCCCTGCTGCTGCCGTACACGCAGTTCGCGGCCGCCGCCCGCCGGCTGCGCTACGACGTCGACCTGCTGGCCCGCGACTTCGAGGTGGGTTTCGAGACCGTGTGCCACCGCCTGTCGACGCTGCAGCGCACCGGCGACCGCGGCGTGCCGTTCATCTTCGTCCGGGTCGACAAGGCCGGGAACATCTCGAAACGCCAGTCCGCCACCGCTTTTCACTTCTCCCGGGTGGGCGGCAGCTGCCCGCTGTGGGTGGTGCACGACGCCTTCTCCATGCCCGGCCGCATCCACACGCAGCTCGCCCGGATGCCCGACGGCCGCACCTACTTCTGGTTGGCGCGGACCACCGATCCGGCGCAGCAGGGGCACCTCGCGACGCCGTCGAACTTCGCCGTCGGCCTAGGCTGCGATCTGGCGCACGCCGAGGAACTGATCTACGCCACCGGGGTGGATCTGCGCGAGCCGCGCACCGTGGTCCCGATCGGCGCGGGCTGCAAGGTGTGTCCGCGCCCGGCCTGCAGCCAGCGCGCCTTTCCGATGCTGGGCACGCCCATCGAGCACAGCGAAACGGTCAGTCCCGCAACGCCGTACGCGCCGGTCTCACCCTGAGGCCGGACGACGCCAGTGCTGCAGCTCCAGGGCCGCGGCCACGGTGATCGCCGACTCGGCGAGCGAGACCGGCAGCAGCGACTCCGCTTTGGCCAGCCGGCGCACCACGGTGTTGCGGTGGGTGTACAGCTGCTCGGCGGTGGCGGCGGCATTGCACCGCTGCGCGAACCAGACGCGTAGGCACTCGGCGAGCTCGGGCTCGGCGTCGAGCAGATCGCCCAGGGTGGCGGCGAGGAACTCGTCGATGCGCGCATCGTCGTCGGTCACCACTTCGAGCAGACGCAGCTCGTCGTAGCGCGCGAAGCGTCGCTGCGAGCCCAGCCGCCCGAGCAGTCGGAAGGCGGCGAGGGCCTGAAAGTGGCTGCGCCGGAAGCCTTCTCGACCCACGCCGGGCGCCCCGAGGGTCACTCGCACGTCGTCGACGTCGGCCGGCACCGCGTCCACGTCCACGGTGACCGCCGGGAACCACACCCACAGCTGGGAGGCCCCGGCCAGCACGGTGAGCCGGGTCGCGATGCCGCTCGCGGTCATGATCGCCTCGCAGACCGCTTCCAGCCGATCCGCGCCCGACTCGGGGCCGCCGGAGATCACCGCCGCCAGTTGCGGCCCGTCGAGCCGGTAGCCGAGCTGCGCCACCGCACGGGCCTCCGACAGCGGCGCGCCCTCCAGCAGCAGGGCGACCGCCGCGCGGCGTTGGGCGTGCGTGTCTCCGGCGAGTTCGGCGCGCGCCACGTCGATCATCTCGGCGAGCGCGGACACCGTGTCGTCGACGAACCGCGCGATCGAATCGAGGGTCACCGCCAACAGTTCGCGCAGGAGCGCCGGATCGTCGGTGAGTCCGAAGCAGATCTCCATCCACAGGCGCCACGCCAGGTTCTGTGCGGTGCGGAAGGAGTCGAGCACCCCGGAGTCGAAGCCGCGGCGCACCGCGTCGCGGACGAACACCACGGTCTCGTCGGTGATCGCGACGCTCACGCGTTCGCCCGGGTGCGCGGCGTTCATCGCCGCCCAGTGCGCGATGTTGCCTGCGTTGGTGCGCAGCACCACCTCGGTGAGCGCCGGATCCTCGGCGATCAGGCCCATGCCCGCACCCGCGAGCACACTGTCGTCGAGCGCCTGGGTCCACTCGGTCGGCGCCTCGAGGATCACCTGCACCCCGGCCCGGATCAGGTCCGCGACGGCCGGACTCACCGGCCCCGGACCCGCCTGCCACGTCGACCGTTCAAGTTCCTCCGCACCGTGCCCGCCCGCAGCCATGTGGTCGATTATGCACACCGCAATGCGTCAACCCGGTACAGAATGCCCTTGCCCCGGGACCGCGATGCCATCGATCATTGATAGCGACGGCGCATCCCCCTCGCCCACCGCTCGACGAATCTGGAGTACCGATGGCCACCGAGACCCCCACCGATCTGCTCGACGTCCTGATCATCGGCGCCGGCATCTCCGGTATCGGCGCGGCGCACTACCTCACCACCGAACTCCCGGAGAAGACGTTCGCGATCCTCGAGTCGCGGCACACCGCCGGCGGCACCTGGGATCTGTTCAAGTACCCCGGCATCCGCTCGGACTCGGATCTGCACACCTTCGGTTTCGAGTTCAAGCCGTGGACCGACAAGCAGGCCATCGCCGACGCCCCGCGCATCCTCGACTACCTGCACGAGGCCATCGACGACGATCAGCTCGCCGACAAGATCACCTACCACCGTCGTGCGGTGTCCGCCGATTGGCACACCGACGAGGCGGCCTGGCACGTCACCGTGCGCCGCACCGACGACGACGCCGCCGAGCCGGAGATCATCAAGGCGCGCTGGATCTTCGCCGGCACCGGCTACTACGACTACGAGCAGGGCTTCTCCCCCGACTTCCCCGGCCGGGAGCGGTTCACCGGGCAGATCGTGCACCCGCAGCACTGGCCGGAGGACCTGGACTACCGCGGCAAGCGCGTCGTGGTGATCGGCTCCGGCGCCACCGCCGTGACCCTGGTGCCGTCGATGACCGACCAGGCCGAGCACGTCACGATGCTCCAGCGCACGCCCACCTACGTGATCCCGCTGCCCCGCGAGGATGCGATCGCCAACGCGATGAAGAAGGTGCTCGGGCCCCGTCGCGGCTACCGGCTGAGCCGCGAGAAGAACATCCTGCAGCAGCGCGTGGTCTTCGAGCTGTGCCAGCGTTTCCCGCGCCTGGCCCGCCGGGTGATCCGCGGTACCAACAAGGCCATGCTGGGCAAGGACTTCCCGCTCGACCCGCACTTCAACCCGCCGTACAACCCGTGGGATCAGCGCCTGTGCGTGGTGCCCAACGGCGACATGTTCACCGCGCTGCGGCGCGGTGCGGCGTCGATCGTCACCGACCGGATCGCCTCGTTCACCGAGACCGGGATCCTGCTGGAGAGCGGCGCGGAGCTGGCCGCCGACATCATCGTCACCGCGACCGGCCTGAACCTGCAGATGTTCGGCGGCATGACCTTCGCCCGCGACGGCGTCGACGTGGACCTGACCGACAGCGTCTCCTACCGCGGCATGATGCTGTCCGGGCTGCCGAACTTCGCGATGGCCATCGGCTACACCAACTCGTCGTGGACGCTCAAGGTCGACATGCTGTGCCAGTACTTCGTGCGCATGCTGGCCCACATGGACCGGAACGGCTACACCAGCGTGGAGGCCGTCCCGGATCCGGCGATGGAACTGCGCCCGCTGCTCGACTTCGGCGCAGGGTACGTCCAGCGCGCCCTCGACGGTCTGCCCAAGCAGGGCGCCGTGGACCCGTGGAAGATGTCGATGAGCGTCTACGCCGACGTCCGACTCATCCGCCGCGGGCCCGTCGACGACGAGTTCCTGCACTACGCGCGTATCAGCGAACCCAGCCTGGTGTAGCCGCGCGCGATTCTCCGACGCGTCTGACGAACCCCGCATCCCCGGTGCGGGTTTTGTCCTAGGTTCAGCGGTGACACCCACCGCGTAACACCCACTGCGAGGACTCGGAGACACCACCATGGCAGGTATCAGCACCTGGATCACCCGGCGCGCCCAGCGCACCCCGGACGCGATCGCCCTCATCGACGCGACCACCGGCGCCACCACCACCTACGCCCAGTTGGCCGCCGACAGCGCCCGCCGCGCCGCCGCGCTCCGCGCCCGCGGCGTCCGACGCGGCGATCGCGTCATGATGATCGGCCTCAACTCCACCGCCCAGTTGGCCACCATGTTCGCCGTCGCCCGCCTCGCCGCGATCAGCGTGCCCGTCAACTTCCGGCTCAGCCCCGGCGAAGTGGCCTACCTGATCTCCGACGCCACCCCCACCCTGCTGCTGCACGACGACATGTTCGCCGAACTGGCCGCCACCGCCGCCGAGCAGGCCCCGCGCGCCGTCGACCTCGTCCACCTGGACGCGCTCGAGGCACCCGAGGAGGTCTTCGCTCCGGAGGATCCGGTGACCGCCGACGACGTCGCGATGCTGATGTACACCTCCGGCACCACCGGCAAGCCGAAGGGCGCCATGCTCACGCACGGCAACTTCGAGTGGAACGCGATCAACATGCTGGTGGCCGGCGAGGGCATGACCCCGCGGGACAAGACCCTCGCCGTCGCGCCGCTGTTCCACATCGGCGGCCTCAGCCTCTACGTCCTGCCGCTGCTGTACACCGGCGGCACCATCGTCGTCGCGCCCGCCTTCGATCCGGCCGCCGCGCTGAAACTCCTGGAGGCGCACAAGGTCACCGTGCACTTCATGGTTCCGGCGATGTGGGATGCGATGCGCAAGGTGCCGAACTTCGACGACCACGACCTGTCGTCGCTGCGGACTCTGCTGTGCGGCGGCGCGCCCTGCCCGCTCCCGGTGATCGACTTCTATCAGGGCAAGGGCCTGACCTTCATGGAGGGCTTCGGCATGACCGAGCTCGCCCCGGCCGCCATGATCCTGGAAGCGCAGTACGTCCGCACGCACGCCGGTTCGGTGGGCCGCCCGGTGTTCCACGACGACGTGCGCATCGTCGACGGCGACGACCGGGACGTCGCGACCGGCGAGGTCGGCGAACTGCTGATGGCCGGACCCAACGTCTTCGCCGGCTACTGGGGGCTGCCCGAGGTGACCGCCCACGACATGCGCGGCGGCTGGTTCCACACCGGCGACCTCGCCCGCATGGACGCCGACGGCTTCATCACCCTCGTCGACCGCAAGAAGGACATGATCGTCACCGGCGGCGAGAACGTCTACCCGATCGAGGTGGAGCAGGTCCTGCTCAGTCACCCGGACGTCGACGACGCCGCGGTGATCGGGCTGCCCGACCCGAAGTGGGGCGAGGGCGTCACCGCGGTGGTGTCGCTGCGCGCGCAGGCATCGGTCTCGGCCGACGATCTGCTCGCCTACTGCCGCGACCGGATCGCGCACTTCAAGAGCCCGCGTCGCATCGAGTTCCTCGACGTGCTCCCCCGCAACGCCACCGGCAAGCTGCTCAAACGGACCCTCCGCGAGCAGTTCGGGTCCGACGGGTCGGCCGTCACCCGCTGACCCGCTCCTGCGCGCACGCGGTGACAGAACGCGCGCGCAGGAGTGTACTGAGAGGCATGGGCCCGCAGCCGCCGCGCGGAAGGTCTGACGTCCGCACCGAACTCGACGAGCTCGCGGCCGACAGCCGCGCGCTGGTCGAGCACTGGCTGGCCGTCACCGCCGCCTCCGCCACCCGTCCCGATCCGGCGGCGGCCCGGTTGGTCGCGGTGCTGGCCGACCCGCGGGGGCTGGCGTTCACCGTCGGGTTCGTCGACCGGGTGATCGGCGTCGAGGACATCCGCGCCGCCGCGCTGGCCCTGACCGAGCTGACCGCCGACCTGCCGTCGTCGCTGCGGGCCGTCGATCGCCTGCAACTGCGGCTGGGCGGCCGGTTGGCGCCGCATCTGCCGCGGCTCGTGGTGTCGGCCGCCCGACTGCGGATGCGGTCGATGGTCGGGCACCTGATCGTCGACGCGCGGCCGCGCCGCTTCGCCCGGCAGGTGGCGCGCCTGCGCCGGGACGGCCACCGCCTCAACGTCAATCCGCTCGGCGAGGCGGTACTCGGCGAGACCGAGGCGGCGCGACGGCTGTCGGGGGCGCGTCGCCTGCTGCGGCGCGACGACGTCGACTACGTCTCGGTGAAGGTCTCCGCGGTGACCTCCCAGCTGTCGATGTGGGATTTCGACGCCACCGCCGCCGCGGTCACCGACCGACTCGCCCCGATGTACCGGGAGGCGGCCGCCGCCCCGCCCGGCACCGCCTTCCTCAACCTCGACATGGAGGAGTACCGGGATCTGCGGTTGACCGTCGAGGTGTTCACCCGGCTGCTGAGCCTGCCCGAACTCCGCCGCTACGAGGCCGGCATCGTGCTGCAGGCCTACCTGCCCGATGCGCTCGGCGTGATGGAGGAGTTGGCGCGGTTCGGGGCGCAGCGTGTCGCCGACGGCGGCGCCGGGATCAAGGTCCGGCTGGTCAAGGGCGCGAACCTGGCGATGGAGCGGGTGCACGCCGAGCTCGCGGGCTGGCCGTCGGCCACCTATGAGAGCAAGCTCGCCACCGACGTCAACTACAAGCGGGTGCTGCACGCGATCCTGACGCCGGAGACGCTGACCGGACTGCGGGTAGGCGTGGCGGGGCACAACCTGTTCGACGTCGCCTTCGCGCAGCTGCTGGCCCACCGTCGCGGCGTCGCCGACCGCGTCGAGTTCGAGATGCTCGCCGGGATGGCGACGGCCCACTCCCGTGCGGTCGCGGCCACCGTCGGGCCGCTGCTGCTGTACGTGCCGACGGTTGCGCCGAAGGAGTTCGACGTCGCCATCTCGTACCTGGTCCGCCGCTTGGAGGAGAACGCCTCCAGCGACAACTTCCTGTCGGCCACCGTGGATCTGCGGCCGGGCAGTCCCGGGGCGCGGCGCGAGGCCGACCGGTTCGACGCCGCGGTCGCCGCCCTGGCCGACGAACTGGATCGCGGCCCGTTGTCGCCGCCCGAGCCGCGTCGCCGCCAGGACCGCCGCCGCATCACCGCCGACACCGCCGACCTGCCGGAACTGCCGCCGTTCACGCACACCCCCGACACCGACCCTGCTGTGCCGGCCAACCAGGCGTGGGCGCGCGAGGTGCTCGCGACGAGCGCGCGGACGGGCTGGCTCGACGCCGCTCCCGCCCCGCCGGCGGTGTCCGCGGCCGCGATCGACGACCTGGTCGCCCGCGCCCGCTCCGCCGCCGTCGCGTGGGCGGCGCGGCCGGCGCTCGACCGTGCGCGCGTGCTGGACCGGGCCGCGGATCTGATGGAGGAGCGCCGCGGCCTGCTGGTGGCGTTGGCCGCCGCCGAGGTCGGCAAGACGATCGGCGAGAGCGACCCGGAGGTCTCCGAGGCCGTCGACTTCGCCCGCTATTACGCCCGGCGCGCCCTCGACCTCGACCCCGGACGACTCGACCCCGAACACCTAGCCACCGACGCCGCGGTGTTCACCCCGGACCGGCTGGTGGTGGTGACGCCGCCGTGGAACTTCCCGATCGCGATCGCCGCGGGCGGCATGCTCGCCGCCCTGGCCGTCGGCGCCGCGGTGATCGCGAAACCGGCCGGTCCGTCTCCGCGCTGTCTGCAGGCGATCGCCGAGGCGCTCTGGGAGGCCGGCGTGCCGCGCGCGGTGTGCGCCACCGTGGCCCCCGACGAAGGCGAGGCGGGGCGCCGCCTGATCGCCCATCCCGGCGTGGACCGGGTGATCCTGACCGGGGCCTCGGACACCGCGGCCCTGTTCGCCTCGTGGCGGCCCGAGTTGGCGCTCACCGCGGAGACGTCGGGCAAGAACGCGCTGGTGATCACCCCGTCGGCGGACCGGGACCGGGCGATCGCCGATCTCGTGCACAGCGCGTTCGGGCACGCCGGTCAGAAGTGTTCGGCAGCCTCGCTGGCGATCCTGGTGGGCTCGGTGGCGACGTCCGAACGCTTCCGTCGGCAGCTGATCGATGCCGCATCGTCGTTGATCGTAAATTGGCCGACGAACCTGTCGGCCACCGTCGGTCCCCTCACCGAGCCGCCGGGCGCCAAGCTGACCCGCGCGCTGACCGTCCTCGATCCCGGCGAGCGGTGGCTGCTGCGCCCGCGCGCCCTCGACGACTCCGGCCGCCTGTTCTCCCCCGGCATCAAGGTGGGCGTCGCCCGCGACTCCTCCTTCCACCGCACCGAGGTCTTCGGTCCCGTGCTCGGGCTGATGGCGGCCACCGACCTCGACGACGCCCTCGACCTGCAGAACGGCACCGACTTCGGGCTCACCGCCGGGCTGCATTCCCGCGATCCGGTCGAGGTGCGCACCTGGCTCGACCGCGTGCAGGCCGGGAACCTGTACGTCAACCGCGGGATCACCGGCGCCGTCGTCGGTCGCCAGCCGTTCGGCGGCTGGAAGCTGTCGTCGGTGGGCTCGGGCGCCAAGGCCGGCGGGCCGAACTATCTGCGGCAGCTCGGCACCTGGTCCGACGCCGCCCGGCACTCCCGCAACCCGGCTCCCCGCGGGTTGCCGCCGGGTCCCATCGCCGACTTCGTCGACGCCGTCGCACCCCTGCTCGACGCGCCGTCGCACGCGTGGCTGCGCGCCGCCGCCCGCTCGGACGAGGACGCCTGGTCCGCCGAGTTCGGCCGCGCCCGCGAGCTGACCGGGCTGGCGGCCGAAGCGAACATCTTCCGCTACCGCCGGGCCGACACCGCGGTCCGGGTGGGCGCCGACGCCGACCCGGCCCGCCTGGCCCGCGTCCTCGCGGCGGCCGCCCGCGCGCGGAGCCGTCCGGCGACCTCCCTCGCCGAGCCGGTACCGGTCGCCGTCGACGAGGTGCTCCGCGCCGCACGGGCCCACCTGGACGTGGGCCCCGTCGTGCGCGCGACCGATGCGCAATTCACCGCCGCGGCGGCGTCGTCGGGACCGGCACGCATCCGGGTGATCGGCACGGTCTCCGCGGCGACCCGTGCCGCGCTCGCCGCCCGCCCGGCCACGGCGATGCTCGACGATCCGGTCGTCGCTGCCGGCGCCGTCGAACTCCGGTACTGGCTGCTCGAACAGTCGGTGTCGATCACGCTGCACCGCTTCGGCAATCCGGATGATTTCCTGCAGCAGGTCGCGGCGGAGTTGCTACCGTCAGCGGGCGGGAGCCCCCGGCCCCGGCCCCGGCGGTCCCGGCACCACCCGGCCTGAACCCCGACCGGGCCTGCACCTAGGAGGATCCGATGGCGGTACCGTCCAACGAAGAGGCCTGGCAGCTCGCCGCCGTCATCGTGTATTTCGTGGCGATGCTGGGCATCGGCTACTACGCCTATCGCAAGACCAAGGACGATCTGGACAGCTACATGCTGGCCGATCGCGGCCTCAAGCCGTGGGTGGCGGCGCTGTCGGCCGGTGCGTCGGACATGTCCGGCTGGTTGCTGATGGGCCTGCCCGGCGCCATCTACCTGTACGGCCTGGTCGAGTCGTGGATCTTCATCGGCCTGATCGTCGGCGCGTGGCTCAACTGGAAGTTCGTCGCCCCGCGGCTGCGCGCGTACACCGAGGTGGCCGACGACGCCATCACCGTCCCGAGCTTCCTCGGCAAACGTCTGCACGACAAGGCGCACGCCGTCCGCATCACCTGCGGCGTGATCATCCTCGTCTTCTTCACCTTCTACGTCTCCAGCGGCATGGTGGCCTCGGGCAAGTTCTTCGAGTCGTCGTTCGACGTCGACTACGTGGTCGGCATGCTGATCGTCGCCGGCATCACCATGCTGTACACCCTGTTCGGTGGCTTCCTCGGCGCCTCGCTGACCGATGTCGCACAGGGCGTCCTGGTGGTGGTGGCGCTGCTCGCGGTGCCGATCATCGGCGTCATCGAGTTGGGCGGGTTCGGCGCGACGGTCGACGCCGTGCAGGCGATCGACCCGGAACGACTGTCGATGGTGTCCGGCGGCAGCGCCCTGGCGATCATCTCCGCCGTCGCCTGGGGGCTGGGCTACTTCGGCCAGCCGCACATCATCGTGCGGTTCATGGCGCTGCGGTCGCCGGCCGACGCCCCGGTGGCCCGGCGGATCGGTATCGGCTGGATGCTGCTGTGCGGTATCGGCGCGGTCGGCACCGCCCTGGTCGGCATCGCGTACTACGGCGCGAGCCTGGAGGCCGACAACCAGTCCGAGACAGTGTTCCTCGCGCTCTCGCAGGTGCTGTTCCACCCGTTCATCGCCGGTCTGGTGCTGGCGGCGGTGCTGGCCGCGATCATGTCGACGATCTCGTCGCAGCTGATCGTGTGCTCGTCGGCCCTGGTCGAGGACCTGTACAAACTGATCTCGGTGAAGTCGGGCTGGCGGGAGCTGGCTCCGGCCACCTATGTGCGGCTGGGTCGCCTCGGCGTGCTCGCGGTCGCGGTGGTCGCCGTGATCCTGGCGTTGTCCCCGTCGAACAGCATCCTGAGTCTGGTGGCCTTCGCGTGGGCCGGCTTCGGCTCGGCCTTCGGCCCGGTGGTGATTCTGTCGCTGTACTGGCGTCGTCTCACCACGGCGGGCGCACTCGCCGGCATCATCACCGGCGCGGTGGTCGCCTTCGTCTGGGGCCAGGACTCGTTCCACAGCTTCCTGGCCGACCGCGCGCCCGACTCCGTCGCGAGCTTCGTGGCCGACACCTACGAGATCATCCCAGGTTTCCTGATCGGCATGCTCGCGATCGTCGTCGTGAGCCTGCTGACCCGCCGCGCCGATCCCGAGGCAGTCGACGCCGAGTTCGACGCCGCCGTCACCGCCTCCCGCGAGAGCTCTGTGCTCCCGCGAGAGGACTCCGTTCCCGCGGGCCACTAGAACTCCCGCGGGAACCGGTTCGTCTCGCGGGAGCGGAATCCTCTCGCGGGAGCGGCGCGGCGTGCGGGCTGTGGACAGGGCGGGTTGTCCACAGGGGGCGTGCGCGGCGGCGGAACCGGGCGGGGTGCGGGAGCGTCCAAACGTCATGGACCTACCGCACGACAGCAACGGCCTCATCCGCCGCACCCGCGCACTCGACCTCGGTTTCACCGACGAGGACATCGCCGATCTCCTGGCCGATGAGACGCTGCTCCGCGTGGTCCGCGGCGTCTACGTGGCCGCCGACCTGGCGCCGCTGCGGACCCGAACCGCCGACCTCTATCGCCTGCGCTGTCTGGCGATCGCCACCGGCCCGACCCGGTGCGGCGTCCTGAGCCATCAGTCCGCCGCCGCGGTCCTCGGCCTGGAGCTGCTCGAACCCGATCGCACCCGCGTCCACCTCACCACCGGGCTCGGCCAGGGCGGCATGACCTCACCGAAGCGCCACACGCATTGCACACCGTTGGACGACACCGCCGTCCAGCGCGACGGCGTGCTCCTGACCAATGTGGTGCGCACCGCGGTCGACGTCGCCGTCGGCGGCACCTTCGCCCAGGCCCTCACCGTCTTCGACTCCGCGCTCCGGATCGGCACGCCCCGCGATGAATTGGCGACGGTGCTCACTCATCGTCGACGGCGCGGCATCGCCCGCGCCCGCGTCGCCCTCGCGATGGCCGACGGACGGGCGGCGAACCCGGGGGAATCATGGAGTCGCGCGCAGATGATCGAAGCCGGCCTGCCGCTGCCCGTGCTGCAGCGACGTGTGCTCCTCGACGACGACCTCGGTGAGGCCTTCCCGGACTTCAGCTGGGACGACGTACTCGCCGGCGAGTTCGACGGCGAAGCCAAGTACCACGACTACCTTCGCGAGGGCGAGACCGAAGCCGACGTCGTGCTCAAGGAGAAGAACCGGGAGAACGGTCTGCGCGACCTCGGCTTCGACGTCGTCCGCTGGGACTGGCCCGACCTGCGGGCCGACCGCATGATCCCCCGCGTCACCCGCCGCATGTACCGCTGCGGCCTGCTCCGCTGACCCGCCCGCTCCCGCGAAACCAATCCGCTCCCGCGAGAAGTGTCCGTTCCCGCGGGCCTGGGAAAGGCCCGCGGGAACGACAAGCTCTCGCGGGAGCGGGGTCGTCTCGCGGGACGACGACGGGCGCGGCGGGTCAGCCGTTCAGCAGGCCCTTGGCGACGTGGGTCACCTGGATCTCGTTGGAGCCGGCGTAGATCATCAGTGACTTGGCGTCGCGGGCCAGCTGCTCCACGCGGTACTCGGCCATGTAGCCGTTGCCCCCGAAGAGCTGCACGGCCTCCATGGCCACCTCGGTGGCGGCGCGCGAGGAGTACAGCTTCATGGCCGACGCCTGTGCGAGGGTCGGCGGCTTGCCCGCCTGCGAGGCCTCGATCGCGGTGAACAGCATGTTCTGCACGTTCAGGCGCGCGATCTCCATCTCGGCGAGCTTCAGCTGGATCAGCTGGAACTTGGCGATCTCGTTGCCCCACAGGGTGCGGGTCTTGGCGTAGTCCAGCGACAGGCGCAGGCACTCGTTGATGATGCCCAGGCTGAGCGCGGCGATGCCGATGCGCTCGGCGGTGAAGCCGGCCTTGGCGTTGTCGCCGCCGCGCTTGTCCGCGCCGGTGTCCTCGGTCTCGCCGAGCAGGCGGTCCTTGGAGACGCGGACGTCGTCGAAGAACAGCTCACCGGTGGGCGAGCTCATCATGCCCATCTTCTTGAAGGCCGGACCCTGGGTGAGGCCTTCCATGCCGGTGTCGAGGACGAAGGTCAGCACCTTGCGGTCGCGCATGGGCGTGCCATCACCCTCGTCGAGCTTGGCGAAGACGACGATGGTGTCGGCGTTGGGCCCGTTGGTGATGAAGGTCTTGTTGCCCTTGAGGATGTAGTCCTCGCCGTCGCGACGGACCGTGGTCTTCATGCCGCCCAGGGCGTCGCTGCCGCTGTCGGGTTCGGTGATCGCCCAGGCACCGACCTTCTCCATGGTGACCAGCTGCGGCAGCCAACGCCGCTTCTGCGCCAGGGTGCCGCGGCTGCGGATGGTCGACACGGTGAGACCCAGCGAGACGCCCATCGACGCGATCAGGCCCAGGCTCACGCCGGCCATCTCCATGTTCAGGATCATGAACATCGGGTTGGCGAGGGTGGTGGAGCCGCCGCCCGATTTCTTCTCCCCGGCCTCTTCGGCGGCGAGCTCCTTCTCCAGGTTCTCCGCGGCCATGGTGTCCATGCCGAACGCGGCCAGCATCTTTCGGGTGATGTCGAAGGGCGGCAGCGCGCCGGTCTCGAGTTCGTCGATGTGCGGGCGCACCTCCTTCTCGATGAAGGCGCGCACCGCGTCGCGGACCATCAGATCTTCTTCAGACCACTCGAACAACTTCAGACCTCCGGGCTAGAACACGTTCTACTTAGGGTCTGACAGTAGCGTGATCGGGGTGACAGCGACAGACCAGGAGACCCCCGGCCGGATCCACGCGCCGGACAGCCTCGCGTCCGACTGCCTCGACGCCCGCACCGATATCGGCGACGAGGCGTCGTCGCCGGCGTATTCGCACGCCGCCCAGCAGATCTGGGACGCGGCCCGACACTGGTATCAGGCCGGACTCCAGCCGGGTATCGCGGTCTGCGTGCGCCACCGCGGCGAGGTGGTGGTCGATCGCGCCATCGGGCACGCGCGCGGGAACGGACCCGACGACGGCCCCGACGCCGAGAAGGTCCCGCTGCGCACCGACACCCCGGTCTGCGTGTTCTCCGCGGCCAAGGCGATGGCGGCGACGGTGCTGCACCTACTCGTCGAGCGCGGCGAACTGAGTCTGAACACCCGGGTCGACGACCTGCTGCCCGGCTACCGCGCGCACGGCAAGGGGCGCACCACCGTCGACCACGTCCTGACCCACCGCGCGGGCGTGCCGATCCCCACCGGCCCGCGCCCGGATCTGCGGCGCAGCGAGGACAGCGACTACACGCGCGCCATGCTCGCCGACCTGCGGCCGATCTATCCGCCCGGGACGGTGCACTTCTACCACGCCCTGACCTGGGGTCCGCTGGTGCGCGAGATCGTCGCCGCCGCAACGGGTTCGAGCATTCGAGACATCCTCGACGCGGAGATCCTGGCGCCCTTGGGATTCCGGTGGACCAACTTCGGGGTCGCCCCCGAGGACGTCGGACTCGTCGCACCGAGCTACGTGACCGGGCCACCCAACTCCGGGGCGGTCGACGCCGCGTTCACCCGGGTGGTCGGCGGATCGATGGCCCAGATCGTGCCGATGGCCAACAAGGCGCCCTTCCTCACCGGCGTGGTGCCCTCGTCCAACGCCGTCTCCACCGCGCACGAGCTGTCCCGCTTCGCCGAACTCCTGCGCCGCGGCGGCGAACTCGACGGCACCCGCGTGCTGTGGCCGTCGACCCTGCGCGCCGCCACCGCGCAACGTCGACGCCTCCGCCCGGATGTGGCGACCGGCGGTGTCCCGCTGCGCTGGGGCACCGGCTTCATGCTCGGCTCGCGGCACTTCGGCCCCTTCGGGCGCGACGCACCGGCCGCTTTCGGGCACACCGGTCTCACCCAGATCGCGATGTGGGCCGACCCCGAGCGCGACCTGGCGGCCGCCGTCGTCTCCACCGGAAAACCCGGTGGCCACCCGGAAGCCGGGCGCTACACCGCGCTCCTGGACACCATCGGTGCGGCTATCGGCCGCTGAGCGCCTGCATGCGCGCCTGCGCCAGTTCCTCGTCGGTGATCAGCCCGCTGCTGTGCAGTCGGCTCAGTTCGGCCAATCGCTCCTCGATCGACGGTGCAGCCGGGGCCAGGGCCGCGCTGTCCATCGCCCGGACCTTGAGCTCGGTGTCGACGGCGAACGGATCGACGCCGCCGCGTTTGGCCGCCCGATAGTTGCGGACGGCGACGAAGACGCCGAAACCGATGATGGCGATGATGAACAGCGGCACGAGCATGAACAGCACGTCGAACCACCCCGGCACTAATGGTGAAGACATCCCCGCGGGTCTCCTTGTGTCGATGATGCAGTTGTCAGCGGCATTTTATCCCCGCTCGTCGTCCCCGCGCGCCGCGCGGGGAGTCGGAGGCGTGCGGTTGAATGGATCCATGGGCCACGACGCGGACACGATGGCGGGCTTCGGTCCGGCCACCCGCCAGTGGTTCACCGGTGCCTTCGGCGCGCCCACCGCCGCGCAGGCCGACGCGTGGGAGTCCATCGCCCAGGGCGACGACACGCTGGTCATCGCCCCGACCGGCTCGGGCAAGACCCTCGCGGCGTTCCTCTGGGCCATCGACCGACTCGCCGCCGAGCCGCCGGCCGACGACCGCACCGAAGGCGTGCGGGTCCTCTACATCTCGCCGCTGAAGGCGCTCGCCGTCGACGTCGAACGCAACCTGTCGGCACCGCTGGTCGGCATCGGGCACGCCGCCGCGAGCCTCGGGCTGCCGATCCCCGCGGTGAGCGTCGGGGTCCGCTCCGGGGACACCCCGGCGGCCGCGCGCCGCACCCTGGCCGCGCACCCGCCGGACATCCTCATCACCACCCCCGAGTCGCTGTACCTGATGCTCACCTCACGGGCACGCGAAACGCTCCGCAGCGTCACGACGGTGATCGTCGACGAGATCCACGCCCTCGCCGCCACCAAACGCGGCAGCCACCTGGCCCTGTCCCTGGAACGACTCGACGAGCTGACCAGCACACGCGCGCAGCGGATCGGCCTGTCGGCCACCGTCCGGCCGCCCGAGACGGTGGCCGGTTTCCTGTCCGGTGAGGCCGCGTGCACCATCGTGTCGCCGCCGGCGAGCAAGACCTTCGACCTGCGCGTCGAGGTGCCGGTCGAGGACATGACGAACCTGCCGGTCCCACCCGGCGACAGCGAGCTCGACGACGCCTTCTCCCCCACCGCCGGCTCGCTGTGGCCGTTCGTGGAAGCGGCCATCGTCGACGAGATCTCCCAGCATCGCTCCACCATCGTCTTCGCCAACTCCCGCCGCCTGGCCGAACGCCTCACCGCCCGCCTCAACGAGATCGCCGCCGACCGCGCCGGGCTCGACGTCGACGCGCAGCGCCGCAATCCGATGGTGCCCGGCGGCGCCCCGGCCACCATCACCGGGGCGGTGACCACCGCGGGCGCACCGCCGGTCCTGGCCCGCGCCCACCACGGCTCGGTCAGCAAGGAGCAGCGCGCCGACATCGAGGACGCCCTCAAGTCCGGACGCCTGCGCGCGGTGGTCGCCACCAGTTCCCTGGAACTCGGCATCGATATGGGCGCGGTGGATCTGGTGATCCAGGTGGAGACGCCGCCCTCGGTGGCCTCCGGACTGCAGCGCATCGGGCGCGCCGGGCACCAGGTCGGCGAGATCAGCACGGGCGTCGTGTTCCCGAAGCACCGCACCGACCTGATCGGCTGCGCGGTGACCGTGGCCCGCATGCGCGCCGGCGAGATCGAGGAGCTGCGGGTGCCGCGCAACCCGCTCGACATCCTCGCCCAGCAGACCGTGGCCGCCGTCGCCGTCGACGACGTCGAGGTGGATCAGTGGTACCAGACGGTGCGCCGGGCGGCGCCCTTCCGCGAGCTGACCCGCGACGTCTACGACGCCGTGCTCGACCTGATCTCCGGCCGCTACCCGTCCGACGAGTTCGCGGGCCTCGCCGCCCGCGTCGACTACGACCGCGCCACCGGCACCCTCACCGCCCGCCGCGGCACCCTCTCCCTCGCGGTCACCTCGGGCGGCACCATCCCCGACCGCGGCATGTTCGGCGTCTTCCTGGTGGGCGACGACTCCGCGCGCCGCGTCGGCGAACTCGACGAGGAGATGGTCTACGAGTCCCGGGTCGGCGACGTCTTCGCCCTCGGCACCAGCAGCTGGCGCATCGTGGAGATCACCCCCGACCAGGTGCGGGTGATCCCGGCGTTCGGCCAGCCCGGCCGGCTGCCGTTCTGGATCGGCGACGCCGTGGGCCGTCCCGCCGAACTCGGCGCCGCGATGGGCCGCTTCGTCGGCGAGGTCGGCACCTCCGAACAGCAGCTCGCCGCGCACGCCGACGCGATCGGGTTGTCGGCCACCGCGCGGACCAATCTGGCCGCCCTGATCGACGACCAGCGCGCCGCCACCGGCGCCCTGCCGACCGACCGCACCCTGGTGGTGGAACGGTTCCGCGACGAACTCGGCGACTGGCGCCTGATCCTGCACTCGCCGTACGGCCTGCGCGTGCACGCGCCGTGGGCCAGCGCGATCGCCGCGCAACTGTCGGCGAACCTCGGCCTGGACGGCGCCACCACGGCCACCGACGACGGCATCATCGTGCGCCTGCCCGACACCGACGACACCCCGCCCGGCGCGGACGTCTTCGACGTCGACCCCGACGAGATCGAGGACATCGCGACGCGCGCCCTGGCCGATTCGTCGATGTTCGCCGCCCGGTTCCGCGAATGCGCGGCGCGCGCCCTGCTGCTCCCGCGCCGCAACCCGGGCAAACGCGCACCGCTGTGGCAGCAGCGCCAGCGCGCCGCGCAACTGCTCGCGGTGGCCAGTCAGTTCCCCGACTTCCCGATCATCTTGGAGACGGTCCGCGAGTGCCTGGAGGACATCTACGACCTGCCCGCGCTCGTCGACGTCCTCACCCGCATCCGCGGTCGCCGCGTCCGGCTCCTGGAGGTGGAGACGCCGAGCCCGTCACCGTTCGCGGCCGCCATGCTGCTCGGCTACACCGGGTCGTTCATCTACGACGACGACGCCCCGCTCGCCGAACGCCGCGCCACCGCCCTCACCCTGGACACCGCTCTCCTCGCGCAGCTGCTCGGCCGGGTGGACCTGCGCGAACTCCTCGATCCGGTGGTCCTCGCCGAGACCGTCGCCCGTCTGCAGCGGACCGCGCCGGAACGCCGGGCCCGGGACGGCCAGGACATCACCGACCTGCTGCGTTGGCTGGGACCGCTCACCCGCGCGCAGATCGACGAAAGGTACGCGGGCACAGTCGATCTCGACGCGGCGATCGCCGAGGAGGTCGCCGCCGGCCGGGTGATCGGCGTACTGCTGCGCGGCCTCGAGCACCTCGCCGCGATCGACGACGTCGCACGCCTGCGCGACGGGCTCGGCATCCCGCCGCCGCTCGGCGTTCCGGCCGCCTACCTCGCCCCCGCCGACGACCCGGTGGGCGATCTGGTGCACCGCTACGCCCGCACCCACGGGCCGTTCACCGCCGCCGACGTGGCCGCCGACCTGGGCATGGGCGTGGCCGTGGTGCGCGAGGCGCTGGCCAAGCTGGCCGGCCGCCGCATCGTGATCGAAGGCGAGTTCGTGCCCCGCGAGGACGCCGAACGCGCCCAGTGGTGCCACGCCGACGTCCTCGGTCAGCTGCGTCGCGGTTCCCTCGCCGCCGGCCGCGCCGAGGTGCAGCCGGTCAGCGCCGACACCT
The DNA here is from genome assembly GCF_039542465.1 of Gordonia alkaliphila. Taxonomy (NCBI): domain Bacteria; kingdom Bacillati; phylum Actinomycetota; class Actinomycetes; order Mycobacteriales; family Gordoniaceae; genus Gordonia; species Gordonia alkaliphila. The sequence goes on from NZ_BAABIE010000007.1 coordinate 143,692, forward strand.
ACGCGCGCTTCCTCCTCGACTGGCAGCACGTCGGCGCCCCCCTGGCCACCGGCGGCCGCGACCCGCGCCTGCACGGCGTGCACGGGCTGCTGTCGGTGATCGAACAGCTTGCCGGGCAACCGATCCCCGCATCGGCGTGGGAATCGCTGATCCTGCCCACCCGCCTGCAGGACTATCGCCCGGCCCTGCTCGACGAACTGCTCTCCGCGGGCGAGGTGGTCTGGTCCGGCCACGGCCGGATCGGTGCCTCGGACGGATGGATCAGCCTGCACCCGGCCGAATCGGCACCGCTCACCCTGCGGCCCGCCGACCCCGTCGAGCTCGACGCCCTGCACACCGCGATCCTGGCCGCGGTCGACGGCGGCGCCCTGCGCTACGCCCAGTTGACCACCCACCTCGACGACGCCGGGCTCGCCGTCGGCGACGAACCCGCCCGGCACGCGGCGCTGTGGGACCTGGTCTGGTCCGGGCGCCTCGCCAACGACTCGTTCGCCCCGCTGCGCGCCCTGCTGACCCCCGGTCGCTCCCGGTCGGGCGCCCAGACCTCCACCCCGTCGCACCGGGTACGCGGCGGCGCCCGCCCGCCGCGCCTGCGCGCCGCCCGCCTGTCCAGCCGATACCTCGCCGGTACCGACGGACCGCCGGTGCCGCCGCTGGTCGGCGGCCGCTGGGTGCGCCTCGAACGCGCCGCCCTCGACCCCACCACCCTGGCCGCGGCCACCTGCGAGATCCTGCTCGACCGGTACGGCGTGGTGACCAAGGGCGCCGTCACCACCGAGGAGGTGCCCGGCGGATTCGCGCGCATCTACAAGGCGCTCAGCGTCTTCGAGGATTCCGGCCAGGCCCGACGCGGCTACTTCATCGACGGCCTCGGCGGCGCCCAGTTCGCCGCCGGTCACACCGTCGACACCCTGCGTGCGGCCGCCGTGGTGCCCCGCGAACAGCAGGACACCGCGCACGTGCTGGCCGCCACCGACCCGGCCAACCCGTACGGGGCCGCCCTGCCGTGGCCCACCGCCGACACCGGCCACCGACCGGGACGCAAACCCGGCGCCCTCGTCGTCCTGGTCGACGGCGCCCTCGCCGTCTTCGTCGAGCGCGGCGGCAAACGCATCCTGACCTGCACCGACCGCACCGATCAGCTCGAGGCGGCCGCGGCTGCGCTCACCGACGCGGTGCGCCGCGGACGACTCCCCCGCATTCGCATCGACACCATCGACGCCGAACCCGCGCTGCGCACCCCGCTGGGCGCGCTGCTGTCCGAACAGGGTTTCGCCACCACGCCGCGCGGTCTGCGCATGAACTACGACCCGCGCCATGCCTGAGGGCGACACCGTCTATCGCGCCGCCCACCGGCTGCATGCGGCGCTCGCCGGAAAGACCCTGTCCCGGAGCGACTTCCGCATTCCGTCGCTGGCGACCACCGACCTGCGCGGCGCCGTCGTCGAGCGGGTCCGGGCGGTCGGCAAGCACCTGTTCATCGACCTGTCGGGCGCAGGCGGGCGCACCCTGTCGATCCATTCGCATCTGATGATGGAGGGCGTCTGGCACGTGTATCGCCGCGGCGAGAAGTGGCGCAAGCCCGGCTTCCGTGCGCGCGTGGTGCTGGCGGCCGACGGCCGCGACGGTGCCGCCGTGGAAGCCGTCGGCTTCGACCTGGGGATCCTGGAGATCACGCGCGATCCGGCCGCGGCCGTGGCGCACCTGGGCCCCGATCTACTGGGCCCGGATTGGGATCCGGCCCGCGCGGCGGCGCAGCTCGCCGCCGATCCGGAGCGGCCCGTCGGCCTGGCGCTGCTCGACCAGCGCACCCTCGCCGGTATCGGCAACATCTACCGCAGCGAACTGTGCTTTCTGGCCGGGGTTCATCCCACCCGGCCGGTGCGCGAGGCCGATCCGGCGGCGCTCGTCGCCGACGCCCACCGGCTGCTGACCGCGAATGCGCTGGCCGCGGTCCGCTCCACCACCGGCGATCGCCGACGGGGACGCGAACTCTGGGTCTACGGCCGCGAGCACCGGCCGTGCCGACGGTGCGGCACGGCGGTGCAGCGCGGCGTGCTCGGCGTCGGCACGGACGGGTCGGCCGCCGAGCGGTCGATCTACTTCTGCCCGGCGTGCCAGCCGGTCACACCGGGTAGCGGTCGGGCTCCGCGCCGAACTTGAAGCGGCGGCCGCTGATCTCCTCCACGTCGATCTCGACGTAGTTCATCTTCAGCGTGGGGACCCACGGCTTCAGCGGCAACTGGTCGGCATCCATGATCTCGTGCGTGCTGGTCAGGATGCGGGCGCGGCCCTTGGCCACGACGCTCCAACCGATCTTGCTGGTGAAGCCGTCGGTCTCGAAGGCCACGCGTCCGTTCACCGCGATCTCGGAGAGCTTGGTGCCCTCGCCGGTGCGGAAGAGAATCTTGCCGTCGTGCGCGTACGCGTTGATCGGGAAGATCTCGGGCTCACCGTCGACGCTGAGCGCCAACCGACCCATCACGCTCTCGGACAACAGATTCCAGCACTGGGCCTCGTCCAGGACGGTGATCTCTTCCATGGCTCCTCTTCCTCTCGCACTTCCCCGACGCTTCGAACTTCCAGCCTATGCCGCCCATAGTCGCCCCGCAGGCGAGCGCGGGGCCAGGGCCCTACGTCCCGCCGTGGCGATCATCACTCGGGCGCGGGCACCGGTTCCAGGATCTCCCGACGGGCCTCGGGCGCCGCCACGCGCAGCGCATCGGCGGCCTCGTCGTCGGGCTGGCGCTGCGACGCGATCTCCGCGGCCACGCGGGCGCAGTAGTTCTCGATCTCCCACTCGCGGCGTTCGTCGCTCCACCCCAGGATCGGCGCCATCAGTTCGGCGGCCTCGCGAGCGCAGTCCACGCCGCGGTGGCTGTACTCGATCGCGATACGGGTGCGACGGGCCATCACGTCCTCGAGGTGCAGCGCACCCTCGCTGGCCGCCGCGTAGACCACCTCGACGCGCAGGTACTGCGGGGCGGCACCCAGCGGGTTCAGCAACGACGGATCGTCGACGGCCGCGGCCAACACCTCGTCGAGCAGCGAGCCGTACCGATTCAGCAGACGACGCACCCGGTACGGATGCAGGCCGTACTGCTGACCCAGGTGCTCGCACTGGTTGATCAGCGCGAAGTAGCCGTCGGCGCCGAGCAGCGGCACGCGTTCGGTCACCGATTCGCCCACCCGATCCGGGATGAAGTCGGCGGCCGCGTCGACGGCGTCGGCGCCCATCACGCGGTAGGTGGTGTACTTGCCGCCGGCGATCGAGATCAGGCCGGGCGCGACCACCGCCACCGCGTGCTCGCGGGACAGGGCCGACGTGGACTCGTCCTCCCCGGCCAGCAGCGGGCGCAGGCCGGCGTAGACGCCCTCGATGTCGTCGTGGGTCAGCTGGGTCACCAGTTCCTGGTTGACCCGCTCCAGAATGAAGTCGATGTCCGCACGGGTCGCCGCCGGGTGCGCCAGGTCCAGGTTCCAGTCGGTGTCGGTGGTGCCGATGATCCAGTGCGTCTCCCACGGGATCACGAACAGCACCGACGTCGGGGTGCGCAGAATGATGGCCGTCTCGCTGACGATGCGGTCGCGCGGGATCACGATGTGCACGCCCTTGGACGCGCGCACTGTGAAGTGGCCGCGCTGGCCGGACAGCTTCTGCACCTCGTCGGTCCACACGCCCGCGGCGTTGATCACCGACTGGGTGGCCACGGTGGTGGTGGCGCCGGTCTCCGAGTCGCGCAGCTTCACGCCGATCACCCGGTCGCCCTCCTTCACGAAGCCCACGGCCTGCGTCGAGGTGCGCACCACCGCGCCGTACTGCGCGGCCGTCCGGGCCAGGGTGAGGGTGTGCCGGGCATCGTCGACGACGGTGTCGTAGTAGCGGATGCCGCCGACCAGAGCGCTGCGCTTGAGGCCCGGCGCGATGCGGAGGGCGCCGGCGCGGGTCACGTGCCGCTGGCCGGGCACCGACTTGGCGCCGCCCATCCGGTCGTACAGGAACAGTCCGGCGGCCAGGTACGGCCGCTCCCACACCCGCTTGGTCAGCGGGAACAGGAACGGCAGCGGCTTCACCAGGTGCGGCGCCAGCAGGCTGAGCGAGAGTTCCCGCTCGCGCAGCGCCTCGCGCACCAGACCGAACTCCAACTGCTCCAGGTAGCGCAGGCCGCCGTGGAACATCTTCGACGACCGGCTGGAGGTGCCGGACGCGAAGTCGCGGGCCTCCACCAGCGCCACCCGCAGGCCGCGGGTGGCGGCGTCCAGGGCCGCGCCCACACCGGTGACGCCGCCGCCGATCACGACGAGGTCGAATTCTTCCTCGGAGAGCCGCCGCCACGCTTCCTCGCGCTGGCTCGGGCTCAAATCCGCAGGTCGATCCTGGCTATTCTCAGTGGACACGCCCCGAACTCTACCGGAGCGTAACCCCGCATCGTGAGAGACTGACGACCGTGAGCCAGACCACTGCCGCCGCCGCCCACCGCTATGTCGCCGCCATCGACCAGGGCACCACGTCCACCCGCGCCATGCTCTTCGATCACGCCGGAACGGTGGTGGCCAGCGAGCAGACCGAGCACCGCCAGATCTTCCCGCGGGCGGGCTGGGTGGAGCACGACCCCATCGAGATCTGGCGCAACACCCGGCGGGTGGCCGGCGCGGTGATCGCCGCCGGCGAGGTGGGCCCCGGCGAGATCGCCGCCTGCGGCATCACCAACCAGCGCGAGACCACCGTCGTCTGGGATCGCCACACCGGGCAGCCGGTGTACAACGCGATCGTCTGGCAGGACACCCGCACCGCCGAGCTGTGCGAGGAACTGGCCGCCGCCCCGGACGCGCTCGGCGACCCCGGCGTCGACCGCTACCGCGAGCGCACCGGACTGCCGCTGTCGACGTACTTCTCCGGCCCCAAGATCCGCTGGATCCTGGACCACGTGGACGGCGCGCGCGAGCGCGCCGAGAACGGCGACCTGCTGTTCGGCACCATGGACACCTGGTTGATCTGGAATCTGACCGGCGGCGCCCGGCACGACGGCCTGCACGTCACCGACGTCACCAACGCCTCGCGCACCCTGCTCATGGATCTGCGCACGCTGGCGTGGGACCCGGACATCTGCGCCGACCTGGGCATCCCGGTCGCGATGCTGCCGCAGATCCGGTCCAGCTCCGAGGTCATCGCGCCGCTCACCCTGGGCGGCACCTACCCCGATGTGCCGCTGGCCGGCATCCTGGGCGACCAGCAGGCGGCCACCTTCGGCCAGGCCTGCCTGGAGCCCGGCGAGGCCAAGAACACCTACGGCACCGGCAACTTCCTGCTGATGAACACCGGCACCGAACCGGTCTTCTCCCGGCACGGTCTGCTCACCACGGTCTGCTATCGCCTCGGCGACGAGCCCGCCCGCTACGCGCTCGAGGGCTCGATCGCGGTGACCGGTTCGCTGGTGCAGTGGCTGCGCGACAACCTGGGCCTGATCGCCTCGGCCCCCGAGGTGGAGACGCTGGCCGCGGCCGCCGAGGACAACGGCGGCGTCTACTTCGTGCCCGCCTTCTCCGGCCTGTTCGCGCCGCGCTGGCGTCCCGATGCGCGCGGGGTGATCGTGGGCCTGACCCGGTTCGCCGACAAACGTCACCTGTCGCGCGCGGTGCTGGAGGCCAGCGCGTACCAGACCCGCGAGGTGATCGAGGCCATGCAGGCGGACTCCGGCGTCGCCCTGACCACCCTCAAGGTGGACGGCGGCATGGTGGTGAACGAACTGCTCATGCAGTTCCAGTCCGACATCCTCGCCGTCCCGGTGGTGCGCCCGGTGGTGAACGAGACCACCGCCCTCGGCGCCGCCTACGCCGCCGGTCTGGCCGTCGGCTTCTGGGAGTCCGCGCAGGACATCCGCGACAACTGGGCCGAGGGCGGCCGCTGGTCGCCGTCGATGGACGACGGCGAACGCGAGCGCCTCTTCGCGGGCTGGAACCGCGCCGTCACCCACTCCTACGATCTGGCCTGATCTCGCCGCAACCCTTGACCTACAACCAAATGGTTGTATATTGGGAAGGGTGAACGAGGTCGACGAGGATCGGGCGGACGCCCTGTTCCACGCCCTCTCCGACCGGACGCGACGCGACATCCTGCGGCGAGTATTGGCCGGCGAGCACTCGGTCACCGCGCTCGCGGCGGACTACGACATGAGTTTCGCCGCCGTGCAGAAGCACGTCGCCGTGCTGGAGAAGGCCGGACTGCTCACGAAACGTCGTGACGGTCGACAACAACTGGCCTCCGGCGACGTCGCCGCCGTCCGCTCGGTGCAGGCCATGCTGGCCGGCATCGAACAGATCTGGCGGGGCCGCATCGCCCGGATCGACGACCTCCTCGCCGCCGATCCACCCTCCCCCTGACCATCCCACCCACTTTCACCCGGGAGTCACCATGCCTGTCACCGACGTCACCACCGACATCGCCCACTGCACCCTCACCATCGAGGCCGCGTTCGACGCGACCGTCGAGCGCGTGTGGGCCCTGTACGCCGATCCGCGCCAGCTCGAGAAGGTGTGGGGCCCGCCGGAGGTGCCCGCCACCTTCGTCGACCACAACCTGACGCCCGGCGCCAAGTGCACGTACTACATGACCGATCCGAACAGCGGCGAGAAGTACTACGGCTGGTGGATCATCACCGAGGTCGACGCCCCGAGCCTGTTGACCTTCGACGACGGCTTCGGCGACGCCGACTTCAACCCGGCCCCCGGCATGCCGATCAGCAAGAACGTCTACCGTTTCGAAGCGGCCGACGGCGGCACGCGCGCGCTGTACACCTCGGTCTACCCCGATGCCGCGTCGCTGCAGCAGGTGCTGGACATGGGCGTGATCGAGGGCGCCAGTTCCGCCATCAACCAGATCGACGCCTTCCTGGCCGGCTGACCCGCTGATCGGAACGGTTCAGCGCGCGTGCTGTGCGCGGTGGCGTCGGTCGGCCGCGAACTCACCGAAGACCGCGGCCACCGCGACCACTCCGACGAGGGCGTAGCCGACGCTCAGCACGCGCGCCGAACCCAGGATCTCGGGGCCGCCGACCGCCACCAGCAGCCCGGCCATCGCCGAACCGAAGGCGGTCGCGATCAGCTGCGTGGTGTTCATGCCCGCCGAGACGTGGGCGGCCTCATGCGGGTCGTCGCTGACGCGCAGGCCCGCGGTGAGCCAGTGCGCCATCGCCATGCCGATACCGCAGCCGGCGACGAACAGCGCGACGAACCAGCCGGTCACCACGGCACCGCTCGGCCCGTCGACCTGGAGGGCCGCGTAGCCCACGAAACCGAGCGAGATCAGCACCGGACCGGCCACCTGCACGCGGCGGCGGACCCGGTCGGAGGTGACCGTGGAACTGATCAGCGAGGCCACCGTCCAGCCCCAGGAGATCGCCGCCCCGAGCAGTCCGGCCACCAGCGGCGACATGCCGCCCAGCCGCTGCCCGAACAGCGGCACGAAGGTCTCGATGGTCGACGCCAGGGTGAGCAGCCCGATGGCGAGATAGATCCACCGCAGCGGTGACGCACCGTGGTAGACCAGGCGCGGCAGCACCCGGTGCGCGGCGCCGCGTTCGCGCCACACGAACGCCACCGTCGCCGCCACGGCGCCCAGCACCCACAGGCCGGTGGCCGTCGACGACGACACGATCGACGCGACGCTGAGCGCCAACGCGGCCGCGGCAAGCAGCACCAGCGCCGTCCAGGGCACCGGATCGGCGTCGCCCCCGGTGCCGCTGCGCACCGGCAGCACCCGCGCCGCGACCGCGGCCAACCCCACCGCGATCGCCGCCAGCAGCAGGAAGGCTCCGCGCCAGAAGCCGATCTGGGCGAAGAAGCCGCCCACCACCGGACCGGCCAGATTGCCCACGCCCCACATCGCCGACAGCAACGCCACCGCGCGCTGCCACAGCGACGCGGGCAGCACCAGGCGCACCACCGCGAAGGCCAGTCCGGCCAGCAGCCCCGCGGCCAACCCCTGTACCGCGCGGCCGGTCAGCAGCACCGGCATGCTCGGCGCGACGGCTGCCAGCAGCGTGCCGAGCGCGAACACGCCGAAGCCCCCCAGGTACGACAGCCGGCTGCCGAACCGGTCCAGGGCCCGCGACACCAGCATCGACGACGCCACCGACGCGACGACGAAGACCGTCATCGTCCAGGCATAGAATTCGCCGCCGCCGATCTGCGTCACCGCACTCGGCAGCAGACTGGTGGTCACGTAGGTGTTGGTCGCGAACAGTCCGATGCCGCCGGCCAACACCACCACCGGGGCCCGATGTTCGGGGCCGAACAGTTCACGCCAACCACCGACGACGTCGGACACGCCGGTACCGCCCCGCTCTAGTCCAGGTCGTCCCTAGTCCAGATCATCGTGGCGGACCAGCTGGCGCGCGGCCTCGGTGATGGAACCGGACAGCGACGGGTACACCGAGAAGGTGTTGGCCAGGTCGGAGACCTGCAGCTTGTTCTCCACGGCGAGGGCGATCGGCAGGATCAGCTCGGACGCGATCGGCGAGACCACCACGCCGCCGATCACCACGCCGGTGGCGGGGCGACAGAAGATCTTCACGAAGCCGCGGCGCAGACCGCTCATCTTGCCGCGCGGGTTGGTGGCCAGCGGCAGCATCACGGTGCGCGCCGGGTACTCCCCGGAGTCGATCGCGTTCTGCGATACGCCGACGGCGGCGATCTCCGGCCGGGTGAAGATGGCCGAGGCGACGGTCTTGAGCCGGATCGGGCTCACGCCCTCGCCCAGCGAGTGGTACATCGCGATGCGGCCCTGCATGGCCGCCACCGAGGCCAGCGGCAGCACGCCGGTGCAGTCGCCCGCGGCATAGACACCGGGCACGGACGTGCGGGAGACGCGGTCGACGGTGATGTAGCCGCCGCGTTCCACCCTCACGCCGACATCGGCCAGGCCGAGGCCTTCGGTGTTCGGGACGGAGCCGACGGTCATCAGCACGTGCGAGCCGGTGACAGTCTGGCCGTCGGCCAGGTGCACCTGCACGCCGTCGTCGACGCGTGCGACGCGATCGGCGCGCGCATGCTTGATCAGGGTGACGCCGCGCTCGGAGAACGCCTCCTCCAGGGCCAGCGCCGCGTCTTCGTCCTCGTGCGGCAGTACGCGGTCGCGGCTGGAGACCAGGGTCACCTTCACGCCGAGCTCGGTGTAGGCGTGCACGAACTCCGCGCCGGTCACGCCGGAACCGACCACCACCAGGTGTTCGGGCAGCTCGTCGAGGTCGTACAGCTGGCGCCAGTTGAGGATCCGCTCCCCGTCGGGCTTGGCGTCGGGCAGCTCGCGCGGTGAGGCGCCGGTGGCGATCAGCACCACCTCGGCCTCGAACGACTCCACGGTGCCGTCGGCGTGGGTGGCGATCACCTCGTGCACGCCGCTGCCGGCCGGCGTCTCGGACAGCTTGCCGGTGCCGTTCACGATCCGAACGCCCTCGCTGACCAGCCGCGCGCGGATGTCCGCGGACTGCGCGAACGCCAGGTCCTTGACCCGCTGGTTGATCTGCGGCAACGTCACCGGGGCCGAACCCACATCGATCGAGATGCCGAGGTCGGCGGCCTTGCGGACCTCGGTGCGCACACCGGTGGTGGCGATGAACGTCTTGCTCGGCACGCAGTCCCACAGCACGCAGGCGCCGCCGATGCCGTCCGAGTCGATCAACGTGATGTCGGCACCGTACGCCGACCCCGCCTGCGCCGCCTCATACCCTGCCGGTCCTCCACCGATGATCACGATCCGCGCCACTTAGTCATCTCCTTGCCAGCAGGGTCTGTTCGCTCTCAAACCTACCCTCCTCGCGGCGGCGCGCAGTTTCCTCCACCGCGGCGAGGGCATAGGCTGTGCGCCGTGCCCCTCTATGCCGCCTATGCGTCGAACATGGACCCCGCTCAGATGTTGCAGCGGGCTCCGCACTCGCCGATGGCATCCACCGGCTGGCTGTACGGCTGGCGCCTCACGTTCGCCGGTGACGACCTCGGCTGGGAGGGCTCGTTGGCCACCGTCACCGAGGACCGCGACGACCCGGAGGCCAAGGTTTTCGTGGTGCTGTACGACGTCCCCACCGAGGATCAGGCCAACCTCGACCGCTGGGAGGGCACCGAACTCGGCGTGCACCGCAAGATCCGCACCCGCGTCACCACCGCCGACGGCCCGGTCATGGTGTGGCTGTACGTGATCGACGGATACGAGGGCGGCCTCCCTTCGGCGCGGTACATCGGCATGATCGCCGACGCGGCCGAAGTGGCCGGCGCACCGGCCGAGTATGTCCGTCGGCTCCGGCTGCACGAGGCCCGTAACGTGGGTCCGGGGCCGGAGGAACCGATGGACAATCAGCCCTGAGTCGGCGCTCCTAGTGCCCCGTGCTAGAGCAGCGGGGGCTCCGGCTCCAGCTCGCCCTGCAGCACGGCCCCGGCGAGGGTGGCGATGCCCACTGCGATCGCCCGCTCGTCGAGGTCGAAGTCCGGCTGATGCAGGTCGCCGTGCGGTCCCGTGCCCGACCACACGCCCAGGCGTGCCATCGCGCCCGGCGCTTCCTGCAGGTACCAGGCGAAGTCCTCGCCGCCCGCCGACTGCGGGGTGTCGACCTCGGCGGCCGGATCGATCGCGCCGACGGCACGCCGCAGCATGCCGACGCTGTCTTCGTCGTTAACCACCGGCGGAACGCCGCGCACATAGGTCAGGTCGTAGCTCACGCCCAGCGGGGCGACGAGCTCGCCGACGATGCTGCGCACCAGGGGCTCCATCTCGTCCCACACTTCCTGGTCGCCGGTTCGGACGGTGCCGCGCAGGCGCCCCTCCTGCGGAATGGCGTTGGGCGCATCGCCGGAATGTGCTGCGCCCCAACCCATCACGGTGCCCGAACGGGGATCCACGCGGCGCGCCAAGACGCCCGGCAGGCCGGTGATCAGCGCGCCCATCGCATAGACGAGGTCGCCGGTCAGATGCGGCCGGGAGGTGTGCCCGCCCGGTCCGCGCAGGTGCACCTCGATGCGATCGGCGGCCGACGTCAACGCACCCGCGCGCAGGCCGACGGTGCCGACCTGCAGGTGCGGATCACAGTGCAGCGCAAAGATTCTCGCGAGGCCGTCCATCGCGCCGGCGTCGATCGCGTCGAGGGCGCCGCCGGGCATGATCTCTTCGGCGGCCTGGAACACCAGGCGCACGCCGAACGGCAGATCGTCGATCCCGGCCAGCAGGCAGCCCACGCCCATCAGAATGGCGGTGTGCGCGTCGTGCCCGCAGGCATGCGAGACGCCCGCCACCTGGGACGCGAACGGCAGGCCCGTCTGCTCGGTCACCGGCAGTGCGTCGAGGTCGGCACGCAGGCCGATCCGCGGCCGATCGGCGGGGCCGAAGTCACAGATCACGCCGGTGCCCTTGGGCAGCACCACCGGCGACAGGCCCGCCGCGGTCAGGACCTCCACCACCTTGGCGGTGGTGGCGAACTCCGCCCTCGACAGTTCCGGCGCCGCATGAATCTCGCGGCGCCAGGCGATCACCTGATCCAGGTTCGCGTCGAGCCAGTCGCTGATCGCCGGGAACATCAGAGCAGCGTCGGCGGCACGGGGGTGTTCAGGTCCTCCAGCAGCGGCAGCCGCAGTCCGCGCTTGATCGTCGCCAGGTTGTCATTCACCAGGCTCGCGCGTTCGCGGGCCAGTTCGCGACCGCGCTCGAGCAGAGCGTCGGCGTCGACCGCCTCTTCGACGATCCCGGCCGCCACGGCGTCGTCGGCGCCGTAGCGACGGCTGGTCAGCATGGCCTCGGTGGCCGTGGCGTCGGGAGTGCGGGTGCGCACCAGCGCCGCCATGCCGCGGGTGAACGGCATGTTGAGCGCCGCCTCCGGCAGCGACCAGAAGCCGCGCTCGGTGCGCATGATGCGGTGATCGGCGCACAGCGCGAGCATCGCGCCGCCGCCGAAGGCGTGGCCGTTGAGCGCGGCGATACTCGGCACCGGCAGCGTCAGGACGCGGACGTACAGCTGGTGGATGCGGTCCAGGTAGCCGGGCAGTTCGGCGAAGTTGCTCGCGATGAAGTCGGTGTCCAGGCCGTTGGTGAAGTACTTGCCGGTCGCGGTCAACACGATCGGCTTGCCGGCGGCCACGGCCTCGTCGAGCGCCTGGTTCACCTCGTCGAGCCAGCCGAGGGTGAAGCGGTTCTCCGGGTTTGTCTCGTCGAGCTCGCGTCCGGGCGCACCCAGGTAGACCTCGGCGGCGTCGTCGTGCAGGGAGAAATAGGGCATGGCGATGACTCTATCGCCCGGCACTAGGGTGGGCACCATGGATCCCACCGTCGACGCCGACGCCGCCGCGGTCGCCGCGGCCGCCTTCCTCGCCGCGCACACCGATTGCCGTCGGCACGACGTCGCGGTGGTGCTCGGCTCGGGCTGGGCGCCCGCCGCCGACGAGTTCGGCCGCCCGGTCGCCGAGGTGCCGATGACGCACATCCCCGGCTTCACCCTTCCGTCCGCGCAGGGGCACAGCGGATCGGTGCGGTCGGTGCGCATCGGCGGCTCCCGCGTGCTGATCATGGCCGGCCGGGTGCACGCCTACGAGGGCCATCAGCTGGCGCGCGTGGTGCATCCGATCCGGACCGCCGCCGCGGCCGGGGTGCGCACCGTGGTGCTGACCAACGCGGCAGGCGGGATCGCCGACGGCCTGACCGTGGGCGAACCCGTCCTGATCAACGATCAGCTGAATCTGACCGGCCGTTCGCCGCTGCCGGGCGCGCAGTTCGTGAACATGGTCGACGCCTACGCACCCGCCCTGCGCGAGTTGGCCCGCAGCGTCGATCCGTCGTTGCGCGAGGGCGTCTACGCCGGGCTGCCCGGGCCGCAGTACGAGACGTCGGCCGAGATCCGGATGCTGCGTACCGTCGGCGCCGACCTGGTGGGCATGTCGACGGTGCACGAGACCATCGCCGCCCGCGCGGCCGGGCTGGATGTCCTCGGGGTGTCGTTGGTGACCAATCTGGCCGCCGGAATCACCGGGGAACCGCTGGCGCACGCGGAGGTGCTGGAGGTGGGCCGCGCCTCGGCCACCCGCATGGGCACGCTGCTCGCCGAGGTCGTCGCCGCCCTCGATCAGCGATGACACTGCGTTTCGGGACCGCCGGGCTGCGCGGACCGGTGCGCGAGGGACCGGACGGCATGAACGTCGGCACCGTCACCCGGGCCACCGCCGGTCTCGCCCATTGGCTGGCCGCACAGGGGGACAGCGGCGCGGCGGTGGTGGTCGGCCGGGACGCCCGGCACGGCTCGGCGGACTTCTTCGCCGCCACCACGCAGGTGTTGGCCGCGGCCGGATTCGACGTGGTGGCCCTGCCCGCGCCCGGGCCCACCCCGCTGGTCGCCTTCGCCACCCGCCTGCTGAACGCGGCGGCCGGCGTCATGATCACCGCCTCGCACAATCCGGCCGGCGACAACGGCTACAAGGTGTACGTCCGCGGCGGCGCACAGCTCCTCTCCCCCGCCGATCGGGAGATCGAGGCCGCCATCACCGCCGCCCCGCCCGCGGAGCAGGTGCCGCGGCGCGCCGTGCCGGCGGATCCGCGGGCCGCCGCGATCGCCGAGCAGTACCTGGCCCGCCTCGACGCCCGGTTCGGGCCGCCCGTCGCCGACGGCGTCCGCATCGCGCTGACCGCCATGCACGGTGTCGGCGGCATGCTGGCGCGGGAAGCGTTGGCGCGCAACGGGTTCACCGACGTGCACGTGGTCGCCGAGCAGTTCGCCCCCGACCCGGACTTCCCCACCGTCGCCTTCCCGAATCCGGAGGAGCCGGGCGCCACGGATCTCCTGCTGGCGTTGGCGCAGGAGTGCTCGGCCGATCTCGCGCTCGCCCTGGATCCGGACGCCGACCGGTGCGCCGTCGGCGTCCGGGGCGCGGACGGGACCTGGCGGATGCTGACCGGCGACGAGACCGGTGCACTGCTGGGCGACGCCGTGCTCGACGAGCACCTGCCCGCCGCCGTGCCGCCGGTGATCGCGTCGTCGATCGTCTCCGGCACCCTGCTGCACACGATCGCCGCCGCGCGCGGGGCCCGCACGGTGCGCACGCTCACCGGTTTCAAGTGGTTGGTGCGCGCTGGCGAGCCGCTGGTCTACGCCTACGAGGAGGCCCTCGGGCACTGCGTCGATCCCGCGGCGGTCCGCGACAAGGACGGCATCAGTGCCGCGGTCGCGCTGGCCCGGCTGGCCGCGGCCCGCGGCAGCCTCGCCGCGGTCCTCGACGACCTGCAGGAGCGGTACGGACGGCACGCGACGGCGCAGCGCAGTCTGCGCGTGGACCACGTCGCGCAGATCGGCGCACTGATGTCCCGGCTGCGCACCGACCCGCCGTCGACGCTGGCCGGAATCGACGTCACCGCCGCCGACCTGCTCCGCGACGGCCCCGGCCCGCACACCGATGCGGTCGAGCTGACCGGAGTCGACGCCGCGGGCATCGCCGTGCGCGTGGTGGCGCGGCCCAGCGGCACCGAGCCGAAACTGAAGTACTATGCGCAGGTCAGCACCCCGCCCGGCACCGAGGTCGGCGCGGGCCAGCTCGACGATCTACTCGAACGGGTGCTGGCCGAACTGCCCGGAGAAGCGTGAGGGAGCCGCGGTCATGTCCTACCCCGAATACCCCGATCCCCACTACCCGCAGCCCCAATACCCCCAGCCGCAATACCCCCAGCCGCAGCCGCCGAATCGCGGACCGCAGATCATCGCCGTGATCGCGGCGATCGTCGCACTCGCCGCGGTGGTCGCCGTGATCGTCCTGTTCGTGAACTCCGGGGGCGACGACGAGGCCGCCGCGCCGGAGAGCAGCGGGCCGGTGGTGACCGAGTACGTCCAGGCACCGCCGTCGCCCGGCTCGGACACCGACACCGGCGTCAAGCAGCCCCCGGCGCCGAGCACGACGCCGTCGTCGTCGACCGCTCAGCAGCCGATTCCGCCGATCGACGGCGCGACCTCGCACGGTTTCGTCGGCGGCCCCACCTGTGACGACACCGCCGATCCGCTGGTCTTCATCGGCTACACCCAGCGCTCGGAGGTGATCGTCTGTCAGGTGGGCCGGCAGACCGGCCGCTACTACTACAAGGGCAAGGCCGACGGGAATTCGAGCCACGTGGACTTCCCCACCCGCTCGGGCAACACGTTCACCGCGACCAACGGCAGCACCTCGTACATCGTGTCCCCGCAGTCGCTGGTCATCACCGAAAACGGCCGGGTGCTGGCCACCGAGCCGATGCTCGAGGCCTGGGTCGGCTAGTACCCGTTAGAAGTTGCGTGGGCCGAACAGTCGGTCGCCTGCGTCGCCGAGGCCCGGCACGATGAACGATGCGTCGTTCAGGCCGTCGTCGAGGCCGCCCACCATCAGGCGCAGTCGGTGCCGTGAGTTCTCCAGTGCCGCAATGCCTTCCGGCGCCGCGACCACGCAGATCGCGGTGAGGTCGGTGGCGCCGCGGGCCGCCAGCACATCCAGGGTGTGCAGCATCGATCCCGCCGTCGCGAGCATCGGATCGAGCACGAACACCGGGCGGCCGGACAGATCCTGCGGCAGCGACACCAGATACTCGGCCGGGAGGGCGGTGTCCTCGTCGCGGGCGACACCGACGAAACCGATCTGCGCCTCGGGCACGGCGCCCATCGCCGCGTGCAGCATGCCCAGGCCGGCGCGCAGCACCGGCACCATGAGGGGCGCGTCGGTCAGCATCGCGCCGGGGCACGGGCCGATCGGGGTGCGCACCACCACGTCGTCGACCGGCTGGTCGGCCATCGCCTCGTAGATCAGCATCCCGGTGAGCTGCGTGAGCAGATCGCGGAATTCGGCGCTCGAGGTGTTTTCGTCGCGCAGCCGGGTCAGCCGGGACCGCACCAGCGGATGGTCGACGACGCGGTAGTCCAGACGGTGGGTGCTCATGTCCGCACAGCGTAATCGCCACGCCGGGGACGCCATCGTGGAACCGAACCGGGCACCGCTGCGTCTAATCACCATGAAACCTGTCGCAGTCACCGATTCCTCGCTCTCGCAGATCGCCGGGCGGCAGAGTGCCGCCGCCGGGATCGTCACCGAACGGGCCGTCGCCGAACGCCTCGACACCGCCGCATTGACGCCGACCTTCGGCCTCATCGGCGCCCCGTTTCTGGCGGCGCTCGGTGCGGCCATGAACACCCGGGCCGCGCGGCTCGACGCGTTGGCCGGCAGCCACACGCAGCAGGCCACGGCCACCGTCGCCGCGGCGGCGGGCTACGGCAGCACGGATGCCGCGAACGCGGCGGGGGTGTCGGCGTGATGTTCGAGTTCCTCATCGCGCCGCTGCGCATGCTGATCGCCGCCCTCGGCACCGGCGAACTGCCGACCGGGGGCCCGACCACCACGCTCGCCGCCTCCCAGACCGCGCTCGACGGCGCGGCCGACCTCACCCGCGGCGCGGCCCGGCAGGCCACCACCGATTGGCTCGGCACGGGCGGCACGGCCGCCGCCGACCGCGCCGTCACCACCGCGACGGCGGGCGTCGTCGAGGGCGGCAACGGAGCAGACATCTCGGCCGCGGTGGCGACCGCCGCGGGCCGGGTGAAGCAGGCGAACGCCGAGCTGAACCGGTTGGCCGACGCCTTCGTCGCGGCCGCCTCGGCCGCCGCCCCCACCGTGACGCCCGCGGCCCTGGCGGTGCTGGTCCCGCTGGCCGCCGACTACCTGGGGCGCGGGCTGGCGGTGATCGCCACGACGCAGGCCGAGCTCGCCGCCGACGCCCGGGGGCTGGGCCGGATCACCGCGCCCGAGCACGTCCGCACCGCGGGTCCGGCCGGACTCACCGACGTCCCCGGGCCGGGGAAGGTGCCGATCACCCTGCCCGACGGTTCCGTGGCCTACGCGCCCAACGCCCGGGCCGCGGCGGCGGTGCGTGCCGCGCTCAGCCAGCGCGGAGTCCCCTACGTGTGGGGCGGCACCACCACCGACGGTTTCGACTGCAGCGGCTTCACCCAGTGGGCCTACCGGCAGGCCGGCTTGGAGCTGCCGCGCCTGGCCCAGGACCAGGACACGGCCGGTTTCCCGGTGAGCCAGTCGCAGCTGCAACCGGGTGATCTCGCGGTGTGGAGCGGCCACGTCGCGATGTACATCGGCAACGGTCAGCTGATCGAGACCGGCGGCGATCCGGTCGGGGTGACCGCCCTGCGCACCACGAATGCCGACCAGAGTTTCGAGGGCTTCTACCGCCCCCGGTAGGCTCATCGGCATGGCCGGAGACATCGTGCCCATCGAGCTCGGATTGACCGATGGCAACCTGTTCACCCTGTGGGCTCCTCGCTGGCGCGAGGGCGATGACGAGTGGGAGGCTTTCCTGGGTCTGGAGGACGACCTGTACGGGTTCGACTCCGTCGCCGCCCTGGCCGCCTTCGTGCGCACCGACGACGACAACGACCTCGCCGATCACCCGCAGTGGGCGACGATCACCGAGCTGCAGGCCGACGAACTCATCCCGGACGAGAAGCACTCGTACGACCTGATCGGCGTGCCCGAGCTGGCCGCCGAGGACCCGCGCGGGCAGGTCATCGCCGAGCTCGAGGATGCGCTGGAGATCACCCGCATCATCGGTGAGGTCTGCGATCTGACCCCGATCACCAAGTTCTTCACCGCCAACCCGATCCTGGGCGCCGTGACCGTCGGCACCGAGAACTTCCAGGGCCGCGACGGCGTCGACCTCTGGGTGCGGATCGGCCGCCTGATCGCCAAGCACTGGGACGACGTCATCGACGCCCTCGACGACGTGGTGACCACGCCCGACGTCGACGCCGCCGCCCTCAGCATCGCCGAGGGCGAGCTCGACGCCGCGGCCTCCGCCGAAGACGAGGACGAGCCGGAGTTCGATCCGGTCGACCCGCTCGACGAGGACTCGGACGCCGACAGCGACGACGATGACGATGACGATGAGGACGACGCAGACGACGTCGACGAAGGCTTCTGGGGCGAGGTCGGTATCGATCCGATCCGGATCTACACCGACACCGGCGAGTACCTGACGCTGCGCTGCTACCTCGGCGACGACGCCGTGTTCCTCGGCGCCAAGGGCACCATCTACGGCTTCACGTCCGAGCGCGCCCTGACCCGCTACCTGGCCGAGCACAACGACCATGCGCTGGCCCGCGTCTCGACCTACGGCGAAGTGCAGGCGATGGCCAACGCCGGCGAGCTCACCTACGACGTGCTCCCGGAGAACGTCTACGCGCTGCCCGGCATCGACGAGGACATCCTCGACGGCCCGCGCCGCGTCGACTCCCGCCAGCTCGACCTCGCCGTCGAACTGCTCTCCGACGCCGCCGACTTCGCCGACCTCGACTCGGTGGACGAGGCCCTGGGCACCACCACCCCGCTGGGCTGGTTCGTCGACTACACCGTGAAGCCGGACCCGAATCGACTCGCCCCGTCGGGCCCGTTCGACAACGAGTCCGAGTCGTGGCGCGCGCTGGTCAGCGACTTCGAGGAACGCCTCGTCCGTCGCGGCTGAACCCTGCCCGGCAATTCAGCCGAGCAGCACGGCGTAGCCGGGCTTGACCACCTCGTCGATGAGCGCGAGCCGCTCGTCGAAGTGCAGGAACGATGATTTCATCGCGTTCACGGTGAAGCGCTGAAAGTCGGCCCAGCCGTACCCGAAGGCCTCGTGCAGCAGCAGGAATTCGCGGCTCATCGTGGTGTTGCTCATCAGCCGGTTGTCGGTGTTCACGGTGACCCGGAACTGCAGGCGCGCAAGCACATTGAACGGGTGCTCGGCGATCGACGCCACCGCGCCGGTCTGCACGTTGCTGCTCGGGCACAGCTCCAGCGGAATCCGCTTGTCCCGCACGTAATCGGCGATCCGGCCGAGTCGGGCGCCGGGATAGCTGTGGTCGGCCGGGCCGCTGCCCGGCGGCAGGGTGATGTCGTCGATCATCCGCACGCCGTGGCCCAGCCGGTCGGTGCCGCAGAACGCGACGGCCTCGTGGATGGACGGCAGCCCGAAGGCCTCCCCCGCGTGAATCGTGAAGTGCGAGTTCTGATCTCGCAGATACTCGAAGGCGTCCAGGTGGCGCGACGGCGGGTTCCCGGCCTCCGCGCCGGCGATGTCGAAGCCCACCACCCCGCGGTCGCGGAACCGGACCGCCAGTTCGGCGATCTCGCGGGAGCGCGCGGCGTGGCGCATCGCGGTCACCAGCCCCCGCACGATGATCGGTTGCCCCCGCTCGGCCGCCGCGGCCGCGCCGTCGGCGAAGCCGCGCAGCACCGCCGCCACCGTCTCGTCCAGCGACAGGCCGCGTTCGGTGTGCAGTTCCGGCGCGAACCGCACCTCGGCGTAGACCACCCCGTCGGCGGCCAGGTCCTCGGCGCACTCGCGCGCCACCCGGGTCAGCGCCTGCGCCGTCTGCATCACCGCAACGGTGTGCTCGAAGGTCTCCAGGTACCGCTCCAGCGATCCCGCGTCGGCGGCCGTCGCGAACCAGTGCGCGAGCGTCTCGGCGGTGTCGGCGGGCAGTCGGTCGTAGCCGATCTCGCGCGCCAGCTCGAGCACCGTCGCCGGTCGGAGTCCGCCGTCGAGGTGATCGTGCAGCAGCACCTTGGGCGCCAACCGGAAGTCGTCGAGTGTGCACGCCATGTACCCCACCGTAGCCGTGCCGCCGCGGCTCCTGCGGGAGGGAAATCCTCGACCGGCATGATGTTCATATGAGCGATTCCGACGAGTGGCGCCCCGTTCCGCCCGAGGACACCGATCCGACGAGCCTGCCCGACTCGGCGAGCGTTCCCGACCCGGCGGTGCCCGAGCAGGAGAACCCGTACGCGTCTCAGCCGTACGCACCCCAGCCGTACGCCATCGACCCGTCCGCACACGCCTACGGTGTTCCGCCGCAGCACCACCCGCTGCTGCCGGTGCCGTCGCCCCCGTCGTTGTCGGCGGCCTTCTCCTGGGCGTGGCGCAAGTTCTCCGCGCACGCCGGCGTCATCGTCGGCGCCGCCGCGCTGTGGGCCGCGGTCCTGGTCGCCGTCCTGGTGGCCCTCTGGATCGTCGCCACCGCGGTTCTGCTCTTCGTCTTCACCGTCGGCGGCGGCTGGAGCGCCGACTCGTTGCCGACGGTCGCCGTGCTGACCACCTCGCTGGTGCTCGGCATCGTCCTCACCCTGGTCGGGGCGATCGCCGTGTCGTGCTGGCTGAACGCGTTGATCGTCATCGCCGACGGACGACGCCCCGAGCTGGCCGACTTCGGCCGCCCCGCGGCGCTGGGTCCGATCATGGCGATCTCGGTGGTCATCGGGGTGATCTCGGTGCTGCTGGACGTCCTTTTCGTCGACGGCCTGGACATGGAATGGGCCTCGTGGATCGTCACCCTCGTGATCAGCTTCGGCACGCTGTGGATGCTGTACCAGGCGGCCGACGCGCGACTGTCCACCGCCGGCGCGGTGCGCGCGGGCCTCGATCTGAGCATGCGCAACCCCGCCGCCACCCTGATCGTGCTGGTGATCACCACGCTCATCGGGCTCGCCGGAATCCTCGCCCTGGTGGTGGGCCTGCTGGTGGCCCTCCCGGTGAGCGGGCTCTTCGCGCTGTACTACTTCCGCGCCCTCACCGGCCGCCCGATCGCGGCCTGACCGGCAGCACGCCTAACCGGCAGCGCCGACCCGCCCGAGCACCCGCGACGCCGCCACGGCGGGCCGATTCGTCGACACCGTGACGGCGTCGGCCAGCCGGGCCCGCGCCGCCGCGAAGCGGGCGGGATCGTCGGCGTGCAGTGTCAGCAGCGGAGCACCAGCCTGCACCGCATCGCCGATGCCGGCGTGCCAGGTGACTCCGGCACCGGCGGAGACCGCCGCGCCCGGCACCGAGCGGCCCGCCCCGAGCTCCCACGCCGCATGTCCGACGGCCAGCGCGTCCAGACCCGACAGGTACCCGGAGTCACGGGCGACGATCACCTCCCGGTGCGCCGCCTGCGGCAGGGGCGCAGCCGGGTCGCCGCCCTGCGCGGCGATCATCGCGCGCCAGGTGTCCATCCCCTGCCCGCCGGTCAGGTGCTCGGCCGGGTCCACGTCGTCGCGCCCGACGGCGGCCAGCATCGCGCGCGCCAAGGCGAGGGTCAGCTCCACCACGTCCGCGGGTCCGCCGCCGGCCAGCACCTCCAGCGCCTCGGTCACCTCCAGCGCGTTACCCGCCGAGCGGCCCAACGGCGACGACATGTCGGTGAGCAGCGCGCTGGTGGCGACCCCGGCGTCGGCGCCGAGCTCGGTCATGGTCGCCGCGAGCTCGTGCGCGTCGTCGTACTCGGTCATGAACGCGCCGGAGCCCACCTTCACGTCGAGCACCAGCGCACCGGTGCCCTCGGCGATCTTCTTGCTCATGATCGACGCCGCGATCATCGGAATCGAGGCGACTGTGCCGGTCACATCGCGCAGCGCGTACAGCTTCCGGTCGGCCGGGGCCAGATCGGCCGACGCCGCGCAGATCACCGCGCCCACCCGCTCCAGCTGCTCGCGCAGCGCGTCCGGGCTCACCTCCGCCGACCAGCCTGGGATCGCCTCGAGCTTGTCCAGCGTGCCGCCGGTGTGCCCGAGGCCGCGCCCGGACAGCTGCGGCACGGCCAGCCCGTAGGAGGCGATCAGCGGAGTCAGCGGCAGCGTGATCTTGTCCCCGACCCCGCCGGTGGAGTGCTTGTCGACGGTGGCCAGCGCCCGGCCGTCGCGGCACAGGCCGGACAGATCCATCCGCGTCCCCGAGGCGATCATCGCGGCCGTCCAGTCGGCGATCTCCCGGCGCGTCATTCCGCGCCACAGGATCGCCATCGCCAGGGCGGACATCTGCTCCGGCGCCACCGTGCCCGCGGTGAAGCCGGCCACCACGGCGTCGATCTGCGGCGTCGACAGCTCACCGCCGTCGCGCTTGCGGCCGATGACGCTCACCGGGTCGAGCGCAGCGGTGCTCATCGGGTCTCCGCCGCCCGCGCGAGGTCGTCGGGGCCGAAGGCATCCGGCAGCAGTTCAGCCAAGGCCCGGGGTCCGTGCACGGAGTCCACGAGCAGCCCCGGACCGCCGAACTCGAGGAGGACCTGCCGGCACCGACCGCACGGGGTCAGCACCCGGCCGTCGCGGTCGCAGATCGAGATCGCGCGGAGTCGTCGTACCCCCGCGGAAACGGCTGCACTGACCAGCGCGACTTCCGCGCACACGCCGAGTCCGTATGAGACATTCTCCACATTGGCACCGAGCACCATTCCGCCCTCGCCACTGATTGCGGCCGCCCCCACCGGAAAACCCGAGTAAGGAGCGTAGGCCCTGGTCATCACGTCGCGCGCGGCGTCCCGCAGGTCGTCGAAGTGGATTTCGGTGCTCAATTTCGCTCCTCGAATCGCGGAATTCAAAAGGTAAGGCACACCTAAGGCCTGGATCTGGTCTCCGTCACATTGTTACAAGGATTTATGACAACACTCAGCATGGGTTTAAAGTCAGGAGTCATTGGGCCTTTGGTCTGCGCCCGCAGCACCCGAGCCCGACTTCACTTGTCGACACTTTGGAGGCGTAGAACGCGATGAGCACCCCCACCGAGGTCGCACCGGATCCGGTGCGCAAACGCTCTCTCTACCGCGGAGATCCCGGCATGTGGGCCTGGGTGCTGCAGCGGATTACCGGCGTCACCATCTTCTTCTTCCTGTTCGTGCACGTACTGGACACCGCGGTGATCCGCGTGAACCAGAACACGTACACCGAGATCATCGATACCTACAAGACCTGGTACATCGGTCTGATGGAGATCGGCCTGGTCTTCTGCCTCCTGTGGCACGCCCTCAACGGTATCCGCGTCATCCTGATCGACTTCTGGGGTAACGGCCCCAAGTACCAGCGTCAGATGCTGTGGACCGTCGTCGGCGTCTTCGCCGTGGTCTTCACCGCCGCCGCCGTCCGCCTGCTGTCGCTGATCATCAGCCACGCGTTCTAAGGGAGCGAAGAGTAATGACTATCGAAGCCAAAACCATCGCGACCGATTACGACCGGCCGGCCAGCCTGGACGCACCGCGCGCACCGCGCGCGCAGAGCCGCACCAACTTCGAGAAGTGGGCATGGCTGTTCATGCGCTTCTCCGGCATGCTCCTGGTGATCCTGGCCCTCGGCCACGTCTTCATCATGCTGGCCTGGGACGACGGCGTGCACCGCATCGACGCCTCCTTCGTCGCCGCGCGCTGGCGCGAGCCCTTCTGGCAGGTCTGGGACCTGACCATGCTGTGGCTCGCGCAGCTGCACGGCGCCAACGGTCTGCGCACCGTCATCTCCGACTACTCGCGCAACGACCGCACTCGCTTCTGGCTCAACGCCCTCCTGGCGATCTCCGGGATCCTGGTGCTCGTCCTCGGCACCTACGCGATCCTCACCTTCGGCTCCGGCTCCTAAGGAGAACTAGAAACTCATGCAGGAACATCGGTATGACGTCGTCATCGTCGGCGCCGGCGGCGCCGGGATGCGCGCGGCCATCGAGGCCGCTCCGCGCGCCCGCACCGCGGTACTGACCAAGCTCTACCCGACGCGCAGCCACACCGGCGCGGCGCAGGGCGGTATGTGCGCCGCCCTCGCGAACGTCGAGGAAGACAACTGGGAATGGCACACCTTCGACACGGTCAAGGGCGGCGACTACATCGTCGACCAGGACGCCGCTGAGCTGATGGCCAAGGAGGCCATCGACGCGGTGCTCGACCTGGAGAAGATGGGTCTGCCGTTCAACCGCACCCCGGAAGGCCGCATCGACCAGCGTCGCTTCGGTGGCCACACCCGCGATCACGGCAAGGCTCCGGTGCGTCGCGCCTGCTACGCCGCCGACCGCACCGGCCACATGATCCTGCAGACGCTGTACCAGAACTGCGTCAAGCACGACGTCGAGTTCTACAACGAGTTCTACGCGCTCGACGTGAACATGACGACCGACGAGAACGGCGAGCCCGTCGCCAACGGCGTCGTCGCCTACGAGCTGGCCACCGGCGAGATCCACGTCTTCCACGCGAAGTCGATCATCTTCGCCACCGGCGGCAGCGGCCGCATGTACAAGGTGACCTCCAACGCGCACACCCTCACCGGTGACGGCATGGGCATCATCTTCCGCAAGGGCCTGCCGCTGGAGGACATGGAGTTCCACCAGTTCCACCCGACCGGCCTGGCCGGCCTGGGCATCCTCATCACCGAGGGCGTCCGCGGTGAGGGCGGTATCCTCCGCAACGCGGACGGCGAGCGCTTCATGGAGCGCTACGCCCCCACCATCAAGGACCTCGCCCCGCGCGACATCGTCGCCCGTTCGATGGTCCTCGAGGTCCTCGAAGGCCGCGGCGCCGGCCCGAACAAGGACTACGTCCTCCTGGATGTCACGCACATCCCGGAAGAGACCCTGATGGCCAAGCTCCCCGACATCATGGAGTTCTCGCGCACCTACCTGGGCGTCGACCCGGTCACCGAGCTGGTCCCGGTGTACCCGACCTGCCACTACGTGATGGGCGGCATCCCGACCAACATCAACGGTCAGGTGCTCGCGAACAACACCCAGGTGGTCCACGGCCTGTACGCCGCAGGCGAGTGCGCGTGCGTCTCGGTGCACGGCGCCAACCGCCTGGGAACCAACTCGCTGCTGGACATCAACGTCTTCGGTCGTCGCGCCGGTATCGCCGCCGCCGAATACGCCAACGCCGCCGAGTTCACCGAACTCGAGGAGAACCCCTCCGCGCGCGTCGAGGAGTGGGTCGCGCAGATGCTCAGCGACCACGGTCACGAGAACGTCATGACCATCCGCACCGAGCTGCAGCAGACCATGAACGACAACGCCGCCGTGTTCCGCACCGAGGAGACCCTGAACCGGGCGCTCACCGACGTGCGCGCCCTCAAAGAGCGCTACGCGCACGTCTCGGTCAGCGACAAGGGCAAGCGTTTCAACTCGGACCTCCTCGAGGCCATCGAGTTGGGCTTCCTGCTCGAGCTGGCCGAGGTGACCGTCGTCGGTGCGATCAACCGCAAGGAGACCCGCGGCGGCCACGCCCGCGAGGACTACCCGAACCGCGACGACGAGAACTTCATGGTCCACACGATGGCCTACAAGAAGGGCGACGGACTGATCTCGGACATCGAGCTCGATTACAAGCCCGTCGTTCAGACCCGTTACAAGCCGATGGAGCGGAAGTACTGATGACTGTCACCGTCGAAAACAACGCCACCAACCTGCCTCCGGTGCCGCCGGAAGCGACGATGGTGACGCTGAAGATCTACCGTTTCAACCCGGAGAACCCGGACGCGCAGGGCTTCGAGAGCTTCCGCGTCCCGGCGCTCCCCTCGGACCGCCTGCTGTCGCTGCTGCTCTACGTGAAGGGCTACCTGGACGGCACCCTGACCTTCCGTCGCAGCTGCGCGCACGGCATCTGCGGCAGCGATGCCATGCGGATCAACGGCGTCAACCGCCTGGCCTGCAAGCTCCTGATGAAGGACCTGCTGCCCAAGGACACCAGCAAAGAGATCACCATCACCATCGAACCCATCAAGGGTCTCCCGGTGGAGAAGGATCTCGTGGTCGACATGGAGCCCTTCTTCGACGCGTTCCGCGCCGTGAAGCCGTTCCTGATCACCAGCGGCAACGAGCCCAGCCGCGAGTACATCCAGAGCCAGGCCGACCGCGCCCGCTTCGATGACACCACCAAGTGCATCCTGTGCGCGTGCTGCACCACCAGCTGCCCCGTGTTCTGGACCGAGGGCAGCTACTACGGCCCGGCCGCGATCGTAAACGCACACCGCTTCATCTTCGACAGCCGTGACGAAGGCACCATCGAGCGTCTGGACATCCTGAACGACGCCGACGGTGTGTGGCGCTGCCGCACCACCTTCAACTGCACCGACGCATGCCCGCGTGGCATTCAGGTGACGCAGGCGATCCAAGAGGTCAAGCGCGCCCTGATGTTCTCGCGCTGACAGTCCACTCTGCAGCCCCGACGAAGCCCCCGGTCCGCTGACCGGGGGCTTCGTTGTCGTCGCCTGGCGCACCGATCGGTACAATTTCCCGCAATGCGCTCCTCATCACTCTCCCGGTTCCTGCCCGTCGTACTCACCGCCGTCCTCGCCGTCAGCGGCGCGCTGATTCCCGCTGCGGCGTCGGCCGATCCCGGCTCGGCGCCCACCCCGACGGTCCTGCTGCCCACCGGCACCGTGCCCCCGGAATGCCCGCACGAGATCCACACCCCGCCGGCGGTCGACGATTCGGAGACCGTCGCGCCCGGGGCGACCACCCCCACTCCCCTGCCCGTGCCCGACCCGCCCGTCGGCGGCGAGCGCCTGGGCGAGTGCGGGATCGTCGCCGACCCGGCCGCCGGACCCACCCCGGCGGATCTCACCTCGCAGGGCTGGCTGATCGCCGATCTGGACACGGGCGCGGTGATCGCCGCGCGGGATCCGCACGGGCGCTACCGCCCGGCGTCGACCATCAAGGTGCTGCTCGCCCTGGTGGCACTCGAAGAACTGGACCTGAACACGCCGATCGAAGCGACCGCCAACGACTGGTCGATGGAAGGCGATGCCTGCGGCGTCGGACCCGGCGGGCAGTACACCACCCGCGACATCGTCACCGGCCTGCTGGTGGTGTCCGGCAACGACTGCGCCAACATGCTGGCCCGTGAACTCGGCGGCTACGACGAGACGCTGGCCAAGATGAACGCCAAAGCCAAGGCTCTCGGCGCACTGGACACGCGGGCGGCGAGCCCGTCCGGTCTCGACGCGGCCGGCATGTCCACCTCACCCTACGACCTGGCGGTGATCTTCCGCGCCGGCATGGAGAACGACGAGTTCGCCGCCATGATCGGCCTGTCGTCGTACCAGTTCCCCGGCTACCCGGCCCGCAAGGACGTCCCCGGCGACGAGGACCATCCCGCCTACCTGATGGGCACCTCCAACACCCTGCTGCGCGACGGCGTACCCGGCATGACCGTCCTCGGCGGCAAGACCGGCTACACCGACGACGCCCTCAAGACGTTCGTCGGCGCCGTCGAGAAGGACGGCCGGAAGCTGCTGATCGTGCAGATGTTCGGGCTCACCGAGGGCGACAACAGCTACCACGATCAGGCGGTCCGCATGCTCGACTACGGCTTCGCCGCCGACCCGTCGATCGCGGTGGGCAGCCTGGACACCGGCGTCGAGAAGACGTCCGGTGAAGACCAGCCCGCGTGGGCCGGCTCCGGCACCGATGCGGCCGCGATGGGCCCGCTGCAGCTGATCCTGGTGGGCGTGCTGACGTTGACCGCGGCCTCGCTGGTGGTGCTGGCCGTGCGACGTCATCGTCGACGACGCTGAGCCCCGCTGAGCGGTAGAAGCTCAGCGGTCCCGGCGGAGCCAGCCGTACAGGCCCGCGGCGGCCGCGCCGATCCCGGCCGCGGTCAGCAGGGCGCGGGCCGTGGGCGCCTCCGTCTGCTCGTACACCGGTGCCAGGACCACCGGTTCGCGCTCGGCCTCATCGTCCTCGTGCGTGTAGTCCACCAGTTGGTACCGCTCGTTGCGCGGGTTCGCCGCGATCCAGGCGGACGCGTACAGCACGATCTGCGAGGCCAGGAAGGCGAAGGCCAGCATGCCCAGGATCGGACCGAAGGCCACGCCCGCCGGGCTGTTCAGCACCGACTGCAGGTACAGGCCGCCGAGCGTTTTGAGTGCGGTGAAGATCAGCGCGGTGGCCAGGGCCGGCCAGAGGACCACGCGGACCGGGAGTCGGTGGCGCGGCAGTCGGGCCAGCACCACGATGAACAGCCCCCAGGTGCCCAGCACTGCGATCAGCTGGGAGCCCAGCTTGAGCAGTTCGCTGACATCGCCCAGGCCCAGCCACTCGGTCACCTTCAGGGCGATCGGCCCGGTGGCGATGACCGTCAGCGCGATGGTGAGGACGAAGACCAGACCGAGGACCACGAACATGCCCAGGTCCTTGACCTTCGCCAGGATCGCGTTGGTGCTCTTGCGGCCGCCCCACATGTCGGTGATGCCGGTGCGCACCAGCCCCATCCAGCCGATGCCGGTGAGGGCGGCGCTGACCAAGCCGATCAGACCGACCGTGCCGCGCGAGTCGATGGCCGAGGTGATGATGTCGCCGACCGTCTCGCCCAACTGGCCCGGCATCGCGTCGACCACTTCGCGCACCAGGGTCTCGACGACGTCGGGCCGACTGGCCAGCACGAAACCGGCGATCGAGAAGCTCACCATCAGGATGGGGACCAGCGCGAGGATCCCGCTGAAGGCGATGGCCGCGGCATAGGTGCTGCCCCGGCGCTCACCGTAGCGGGTGAGCGTCGCCAGGAGGTGCCCGAGCCACGGCCAGCGCGTCTTCAGCGTTTCGAAGAGCGCGACGGCTCGGGCCACGAGTGCTTTGATCCGGTCGACGATTGCTCCCATCGAAGCCGACGCTACCGTGTCGCGGGCGCGAAGCCGATCTTCTCGTACACATCGCCGAGGGTCTTGGCCGCGGTGGCGCGAGCCTTGGCGGCGCCGTCGGCGAGCACCTCAGTCAGCGCGTCGCGGTCGTCGAGCAGTTCCTCCACCCGCCCGCGCAGCGGCGTCACGAACTCGGTGAGGGCCTCGGCGGTGTCCACCTTGAGGTGGCCGTACTGCTTGCCCACGTAGCCCTCGACCAGAGCGTCGACGCTCGTACCGGTGAGCGCGGCCTGGATGGTCAGCAGGTTGGAGACGCCCGGCTTCTCCTCGCGGTCGAAGCGGATCTCACTGCCGCTGTCGGTGACCGCCGAGCGGATCTTCTTGGCCGAGCGCTTCGGGTCGTCGAGCAGGTTGATCAGACCCGCGTCGGACTCGGCCGACTTACTCATCTTGGCGGTCGGATTCTGCAGGTCGTAGATCTTCGCGTACTCGCTGACGATGCGCGCCTTGGGGACCACGAAGGTCTCGCCGTAGCGGGAGTTGAACCGCTGCGCGAGGTCGCGGGTCAGCTCAAGGTGCTGACGCTGATCCTCGCCGACCGGCACCTCGTCGACGTCGAAGGCGACGATGTCGGCGGCCTGCAGGATCGGGTAGGTGAACAGGCCGACGCTGGCCGACTCGAGGCCGCCCTTGGCCGACTTGTCCTTGAACTGCGTCATGCGGCTGGCCTCGCCGAAACCGGTGAGGCACTGCAGCACCCAGGTCAGCTGCGCGATCTCCGGGATCTGCGACTGGACGTAGATCGTCGACCGCTGCGGGTCCACACCGATCGCCAGCAGCTGGGCCACGCTGCGCAGGGTCCGCTCGCGCAGCTGCGCGGGATCCTGCGGCATCGTGATCGCGTGCATGTCCGGGATGAAGTAGAACGCCTCGTCGAAGTCGTCCTGCAGCGCCACCCACTGTCGTAGCGCGCCCAGGTAGTTACCGAGGTGAAACGAGTCGCTGGTCGGCTGGATTCCGGACAGGACGCGGCGCGGGCGCGGGGTGGGAGTGGTCATGACCCTCATTGTTTCAAACGGTTCAGCGCGCGAAGCGGGCGGTCACCGGTGCGTGATCGGACCAGCGCAAGTCGTAGGCGTCCGCCCGATCCACCCACACCTGCTCGGTCCGGGCGGCCAGCGTCGGGCTCGCGAGGTGGTAGTCGATGCGCCAGCCGGCGTCGTTGTCGAAGGCCTTGCCGCGCCACGACCACCACGCGTACGGACCGGCGACGTCGCCGTGGTGCTCCCGGGCCACGTCGACCCAGCCGGAGGCCATCCGCTTGGCGACCCACTCGCGCTCGTGCGGGAGGAAGCCGGCGTTCTTCAGGTTGCCCTTCCAGTTCTTGATGTCCCGCTCGTCCGGCGCGATGTTCCAGTCCCCGGCCACGACGACGTTGCCGCCGGCGGCGAGCAGGTCGTCCAGGTAGGGGCCGAAGGAGTCCAGGAAGCGCACCTTCTCGTCGTGCTTCTCGACGTCCTTCGGGTTCTCGGTGCGCGCGGCCCCCGACGGCACGTAGACGCTGGCCACGGTGATCGCGTCGGCGCCGGTGCCGAAGTCGGCCTCGAGGTAGCGGCCGAGGGTGTCGAACTCGTCGCTGCCGTAGCCGATCCGCACCGCGGTCGGCTCGGTCCGCGACAGCACGCCCACGCCCGACCGGCCGGCGACCGACGACTCGGTCATCGCCAGGTGCCAGCCCGCGTCCAGGGCCGGGGCGAGCGCGGTCCGCGCGATCTTCTCCGACGCCCGGATCTCCTGCAGCAGCACCACGTCCGGGGCGGCGGCGGTGAGCCACGGGAGCATGCCGAGGTTGTGTTCGTTCCGCTGCTTCACGGCGGCCCGAACACCGTTGACGTTGACACTGGCGACGGTCATCGATGCGCTGCTCACAGCCCAGCACCTTAGCCGCCCTGCGCGGTCACGCCGTGATCTCGTCGAGCGGAGCCTCGTCCTCCGACGGCACTTCCCCTGCTGGCGCTTCCACTCCTGGTGCTTCCACTGCCGGGGTTTCGACGGACGGAGCTTCGACTGCCGGGGCTTCGACTGCCGGGGCTTCGACCTGCGGCGTCACGACAGGCGGATCGATCGTCGCCGGGGCCGGCTCCATGAGCGGCGTCGGCGCCTCCGACGCCGCGGTCGGCGCGTCCGAGGCGAACCGCAGTGTCTCGGTGCCGGTGGTGGACGAGCTTCCGTCGCGCACCAGCTCGACCGCCTCACCCACCCAGTGCTCCACGAACCGCAGCGGCATGGCCGCGATCGACACCACGCTGCCCGCGATGCCCTGCAGGCTCTGCAACACCGCGGGCAGGTTCAGATCGCGCACGCCGTTCAGCAGGTCCTGGAACAGGAGCACGCTGGGCAGGTAGCCGCCGTAGCCCAGGTTCGGCAGTTCGGGCAGCAGCGTGAACACCGGCGTCACCAACCACTGGAGGTCGGACAGGTTGGCGTGCGGGAAGATCCCGTTCAGATTCGGCCGCAGGCTGAGGACGTCGATCACGTCGCGCGGCGGCAGACCGAGGGCTGCGCGCACCTGGTTCACCGCGTCCCGGCGGACTCCGCTGATCGCCGATCCGGCCGGGATCATGCACTCCACGTAGCCGACGCCGGCCCCGGCCTGCACGACGGCCGGGTCGGCCGCACACTGCCAGGTCCCGCTGTCGGTCACTGGGCGCCACATCCGCCACGGGTAGTAGCCGTGCTTGGTGAAGTAGCCGACCAGGCCGTCGATCGCTCCGATCGGATCGTGCAGCGGGTCGGGCAGATCGCAGATCGGATCCCCTTCGACGCAGAAGCTGGTCACCGGGACGTCGCCGAAACCACCCGCGCGCGCGCCGCTCATCGTGAGTCCGGGGAGCACGCCGAGCAGCGTCTGCTCGATGCCGCGTCCGCTCTCCGGCCCGTCCCGCCGGGGATCGGAGTACAGCTCCCCGGTCAGGCCGTCGGCGCTGATCCAGTACGACTCGCCGTCCGGGCCGACCACTTCGCGGTACGTCACGCCGTCGACGGTCTTGGTGGAGGTCGACGTCCCGACCGCGTTGAGCACATCGCCCGCCACACGCGCGCCCTGCGAGTAGCCGGCCACGACGACCGGTTTACCCGGGCATTCGGCCTGGTACTCCGCGATCGCCTGGGCGGTGGCCACGGTGCCGCGCCGCACGTCGTCGTCGTAGGCGACGGTGCCGACCGGCCACAGCTCGGTGGGATAGGTCGGCGCGATCACGCGGTAGGCGTTGTCACCCCGGTACGGGCTGTGGGGATTCACGGTCCCGTTGGCCATCTTGCCGGTGTACCGCTGTTTCACCCCGATGAGATGGTTGGCGCCCACATCGTTGGTACCGGCGACGGCGATCAACGCCCCGCCGCCGCAGTCGACCGGGTCGGCTCCGGCCACCGCGGGCAGCGCTCCGGCGCCCAGAACCGCGACCGCAGCGACTACCGCGGTGCCGCGTCGCGTCAGCGACCGCATCGGTCGTGCGTTCATGATGGATCGCCCCCTGCCCAGCGGAAATGGAGCCGAACGCTCCTCGCCTCCAGCGTCCGTCACCGCCGGTCCGACGGCTATCCTCCGTTCGGAGGAATGCCCCGGACGGCGGTCACCTGCGCGCCGCTCGTACCACAGTGCCGCGACCTGCGAAGAGTTAAGTTCACGCCCCTCCCTGGTGTTACCGGCTCGCGTCGGTGGTGCTATATCCTGAGGCGCAGGTCATGAGTGTCAGCGCCAAGCCCCGGCTCGCTGAACGGCAACCCTCCAACCGCGGTGGGGTGCTCCGGGTGATGACCTGGTCGTCACTCGACGTGACGACAAGCGCGGGTCCGAGGGGCGGACCCCTCACCGGGCAGTGCCCGGCCGACCGATAGAAAGTGATCTGACGTCTATGTCTGACGCCAACCAGTGGAGCTTCGAGACCCTTCAGGTGCACGCCGGCCAGACCGTCGGCGACACCAAGGCACGGGCCTTGCCGATCTTCCAGACCACCTCGTTCGTCTTCGACGACACCGACCACGCCGCGAACCTGTTCGCCCTGGCCGAGCCGGGCAACATCTACACGCGCATCATGAACCCGACGCAGGACGCGGTGGAGCAGCGTCTGGCCGCCCTCGGCGGCGGCGTCGCCGCGCTGCTGCTGGCCTCGGGCCAGGCCGCCACCACCTATGCGATCCAGAACATCGTGGAGAACGGCGGCCACGTCGTCTCCAGCCCCCGTATCTACGGCGGCACCTACAACCTGTTCGCGCACACCCTGCCGAAGTTCGGTATCCAGGTGTCGTTCGTCGAGAACCCGGACGATCCGGAGTCGTGGCGCGCCGCGATCCAGCCGAACACCCGCGCCGTCTTCGGTGAGTCGATCGCCAACCCGCACAACCAGATCCTCGACGTCGAGGCGATCGGCAAGGTGGCCCACGAGGCCGGGCTGCCGTTCATCGTCGACAACACCGTCGCCACGCCGTACCTG
Source organism: Gordonia alkaliphila (assembly GCF_039542465.1). Taxonomy (NCBI): domain Bacteria; kingdom Bacillati; phylum Actinomycetota; class Actinomycetes; order Mycobacteriales; family Gordoniaceae; genus Gordonia; species Gordonia alkaliphila. The sequence goes on from NZ_BAABIE010000007.1 coordinate 176,562, forward strand.
TTCAACCCGTTGGACCACGGCGCCGACATCGTCGTGCACTCGGCTACCAAGTACATCGGCGGCCACGGCACCTCCATCGGCGGCGTCATCATCGACGGCGGCACCTTCGACTGGCGCGTCGAGCGCGACGGTGAGAGCCTCTTCCCCGGCTTCACCCAGCCCGACCCCAGCTACGGCGGCGTGGTCTACGCCGACCTCGGCGCCCCGGCCTATGCCCTCAAGGCGCGCGTGCAGCTGCTGCGCGACACCGGTTCGGCCATCTCGCCGTTCAACGCCTTCCTGCTGTCCCAGGGCATCGAGACCCTGAGCCTGCGCGTGGAGCGCCACGTCGCCAACGCGCAGAAGGTGGCCGCCTACCTGGAGGCGCACCCGCAGGTCGAGTCGGTCACCTACGCCGGCCTGGAGTCGTCGCCGTACTACGAGCTCGGCCAGAAGCTCATGCCGAAGGGCCAGGGCGCGGTGCTCGGCTTCGAGATCGTCGGCGGCAAGGAGCCGGGCCGCAAGTTCGTCGACTCGCTGGAACTGCACAGCCACGTCGCCAACATCGGTGACGTCCGCTCCCTGGTGATCCAGCCCGCCACCACCACGCACAGCCAGCTGAGCGACGACGAGCTCGCCGCCGCCGGCATCAGCCCGGGCCTGATCCGCCTCGCTGTCGGCATCGAGAACATCGACGACATCCTCGCCGATCTCGACAAGGGCTTCGCAGCCGCGAAGGGCTAGGACCGAAGTAACCGTGAATCGCCCGTCGGACGGAATCTGAACAGTGTCGGTGAGTATCGACGCGACAGCGACGATCAGCGACCCCGACTGGACCAGTGGTCCGGACGGGGCGTCGATCGACGTCTCGATCGGCGACCTCGCGTTGGAGTCGGGGCGGCGGCTCGAGGATGTGACGGTCAACTTCCAGCGGTGGGGCACCCCCAACGCTCGGCGGGACAACATCATCCTCGCGCTGCACGCCCTGACCGGTAATTCCCACGTGACCGGCCCGCCCGACGACCGCTTCTCGATGGTCGGCTGGTGGGACGGTCTCGTGGGCCCGGGTCTCGTGGTCGACACCGACGAATGGTGCGTCGTCGCACCGAATGCGATCGGCGGCTGCTTCGGGTCCACCGGTCCGGGCAGCATCGCGCCGGACGGCAAGCCGTGGGGCGCCCGTTTCCCGCGCCTGACGGTGCGTGACCTCGTCGCCGCCGAAGCCAAGGCCTTCGAGTCGTTGGGCATCACGCGGTTCGCCGCGGTCACCGGCGGCTCCATGGGCGGAGCGCGCGCCCTGGAATGGCTCGTCACCCATCCCGAGCGGTGCGACTCCGGCCTGGTCCTCGCAGTGGGCGCCCGCGCCTCCGCCGACCAGATCGGCACCCAGACCACGCAGATCGCCGCCATCACCGCCGACCCCGACTGGCAGGGCGGCGACTACTACGGCACCGGCCGCGCACCGATGACCGGCATGGGCATCGCCCGCCGGATCGCGCACCTCTGCTACCGCAGCGACGGTGAACTCGACGAGCGGTTCGAGAACAAGCCGCAGGGCGACGAGGAGCCGCTGCTCGAAGGCCGCTACGCCATCGCCAGCTACCTGGAGCATCAGGCCGACAAGCTGAAGCAGCGCTTCGATCCGGGCAGCTATGTGGCCCTCACCGACGTGCTCAACAGCCACGATGTCGGACGTGGCCGCGGCGGAGTGACCGCCGCGCTCAACGCCTGCCCGGTGCCGACCATCGTCGTCGGCATCGACTCCGACCGGCTGTACCCGCTCTACCAGCAGGCCGAGCTCGCCGCGGAGCTGGGCAACTGCGTCGACGGCCTGCAGGTGGTGCACTCCAGCGCTGGCCACGACGGCTTCCTCACCGAACGCGAGCCGGTCGGCGAGTTGCTGGCTCGCACCCTGGAACTGGCGCGGCGCCGGCGCGACGACACCCGCGCCTGACCGCTCCCGGCCAGGCCTGTCCGGCCGGGCGTTCCGGTTCCCGCCGGACGCCGCGGCTGCCGCGACCCATCCGGCGCGGTGTCAGCACCGAATCCCTGGGGTACCCGTCCTGTCGACGAACGGAGCACCCCCATGGCAGATGCCGACGCATGGCCCGCACGTGAGGCGTCGACCCGATGACGGCCGCCGCCGCCTTCGACGCGGTGCTGGACCGCACGGTCGCACCGGGCTACTCCCGGTTCGGCTTCGCCGCCCGCCGACGCTGTTGGCCAGACGACGATCCGGCTCCCGGTGCCCTTCTCGGTCGCACCGCCCTGGTCACCGGCGCCAATTCGGGCATCGGCAAGGCGATCGCCGCGGGTCTGGCGGAGTTGGGCGCGACCGTGCTGATGACGGTCCGCGACCACGAACGCGGCGAGGCGGCCCGCCGGGATGTACTGGCGCAACTGCCGGACGCGGACCTGGTGGTGGAGCAGTGCGACGTCGCCGATCTCGCCGCGGTGCGCCGGTTCGCCGACTCTTTGATCGACCGGCACGTCCGGCTGGACCTGGTCATCCACAACGCCGGGGTGCTCCCCGCGGAGCGCACCGAGGGCCCGGACGGGCACGAACTGTCGTTGACCACTCATGTGCTGGGCCCGATCCTGCTCACCGAACTGCTGCTTCCCGCGCTGGCCGCGTCCCCGGATCCGAGGGTGGTGCTGATGTCGTCGGGCGGCATGTACGCCCAGCCGCTGCCCGACGGCGACGTGGAGTACCGCTCGGGCGAGTACCGGGGCGCCGCCGCCTACGCGCGCAGCAAACGCATCCAGGTGGCGCTCACCCCGCTGCTGGCCCAGCGTTGGGCTAGCAGCGGCGTGACGGTCGCGGCCATGCATCCCGGGTGGGCCGACACCCCCGGCCTGGCCGACGCACTGCCCGGCTTCCGGCGTCTGACCCGGCCGCTGCTGCGCACCGCCGAGCAGGCCGCCGACACCGCTGTCTGGCTGTCGGCTACCGAGCCAACTCCCCCGTCGGGCCTGTTCTGGCACGACCGCCGCCCGCGCCCCAGTCACTACCGGCGCGGCACCCGATACGACGACGCCGCACTGCACCGAGTGTGGCGACATTGCGCCGTCGCCGCCGGGCTCGCCCGGTAGGCCGACGCACCGACACCACCGTCATCGATGCCGAGAATCGGCCGACCGAAAGGACTCTCCCATGATCGACATGCAGCGTGAAGTGACCACCATGGCACCGCCGGCAGCGGTCTTCGATTACCTCGCCGACTTCCGCACCACCGAACAGTGGGACCCCGGCACCGTCCGCACGGTCCGCGTCGAAGGTGACGGCGGGGTGGGTACCCGCTATGCCAACACCTCGGAATTCCTGGGGCGCACCAGCGACGTGACCTACGAGGTGATCGACCTGGTCCCCGGCACCTCGATCCGGCTTCGGGGCGAGAATCACGCCCTGATCGCCCACGACACCATCACGGTGTCCCCGCACGGGGGCGGCTCGCTGGTGACCTACCGCGTCCAGTTCGACTTCCAGGGCAGCCTGCGCTGGGCTGAGCCGCTGCTGCGACTGGGCGTGCGCCGCCTGCTCGACAAGGGGGCGCACAGCATGGGTCGCGAACTGGCCCGCCTCTGACCTGTCGACCCACCCACCTCGCGATGTGCCGTGGGCCGCGGACGTGGAGGTGATGCGCGGGGACCTGAACGACCCGGCCTCCCTCGAGGCCGCTTGCCGGGACGTCGATGTGGTCTACTACCTGGTCCACTCGATGGCCGGCGGCGGCGACTTCGCCGACGCGGAACAGCGCGGCGCTAAGAACCTGGCGGCCGCCGCGCGGCGAGCCGGGGTCGGCCGCATCGTCTACCTCGGCGGCCTGCACCCGGCCACCGGGCATCTGTCGACGCACCTGAGGTCGCGGCAGCAGGTGGGCCAGATCCTGATCGATTCCGGGATACCCGCCCTGGTGTTGCAGGCCGGCGTGGTGATCGGTTCGGGGTCGGCGTCGTTCGAGATGATCCGTCACTTGGCCGACCGTCTGCCGGTGATGACCACTCCGCGGTGGGTGAATAACCGCATCCAGCCGATCGCGATCCGCGACGTACTCCACTATCTGGTGGCGGCGGCCACGGCGCCGCTGCCGCGCAGTCGGACTTTCGACATCGGCGGGCCCGATGTGCTGCGGTACGGCGAGATGCTGCAGGTGTACGCCGACGTGGCGGGGCTGCTCCGCCGCCGGATCCTGGTGCTCCCGGTCCTGACGCCGACGCTGGCCGGGCTGTGGATCGGGTTGGTGACGCCGATACCGCCGTCGCTGGGGCGGGCCCTGATCGAGTCCCTGCGCACCGAGGCCATCGTCACCGAACACGACATCGACGACGTCATCTCTCCGCCGGAGGGCGGTACCACCGGCTACCGGGAAGCCGTGGCGCTGGCGCTGGCGCGCATCGAGAACGGCGAGGTGGAGACCACGTGGGCCAACGCCTCACCGACCGCCGCTCCGGCCGATCCCCTGCCGTCGGACCCGTCCTGGGCCGGCGACGTGGTGCACACCGACGACCGCTCCCTGGTCTGCGACGCCCCGATCGAGCGAGTGTGGCAGGTGGTCGAGGGCATCGGTGGCGAACACGGGTGGTACTCGTTCCCGCTGGCGTGGACGGTGCGGGGCTGGCTGGACCGGCTCACCGGCGGGGTGGGGTTGGCGCGGGGGCGCCGCGACCCGCACGTGTTGTACACCGGCGAGGCCCTGGACTTCTGGCGGGTCGAACGCATCGAGCGGCCCCGGCTGCTGCGGTTGCGCGCGGAGATGCGGACCCCGGGCGGCGCGTGGCTGCAGTGGGAATTGGAACCGCGCCCCGACGGCACGACGCTGCTGCGTCAGCGGGCCATCTTCTTTCCGAAGGGGCTCGCCGGCCAGCTCTACTGGTACGCCCTGGTGCCGTTCCACGGCATCATCTTCACCGGCATGATCGCCAACATCGCCGGCGCCGCGGACCGCTGACCCGGGCGTGAGTCCAGAGAACGGGCGCCGCCGCAGATGGTGCGGCGGCAGCTGCGTGCCGTTCGGCAGTTACAGCTGGTCGCCGGTGCCGAGGGAGTCGATGGAGGTGGCCAGCCAGATCACGAGCAGGCCCATCGACGCGAGAGCGCCGATGTCGAACGGTCGGCTGCGTACCTGCAGCAGGCCCACCTTGTCGGTGGGCACCAAGGTGCGCAGCAGGGCACCGAGAAGCAGCGCGGCGCCGAAGGCCACGCTGCCACGGCGCCACCGGTCGAACAGCACCAGGATCGCGGCTACCCCGACCACGGCCAGGACCGCGAAGAACGGAATCTGCCGCACCACGCGTCGCCACAGCCGCGCACGGCGCAGGGAGTCGACCTCGTAGGCGGTCACTGCGAGCGGGCCGCCAAGTCGGCTTCGGCGCGCTCCACGACGTTGACCAGCAGGAAGGCGCGGGTCAGCGGACCCACACCGCCCGGGTTCGGGGAGACGGCGCCCGCGACGTCCCAGACGTCCGGGGCCACGTCGCCGAGGAGCCCGTCGGGTCCGCGGCTCACGCCGACGTCGATCACGGCCGCACCCGGCTTCACCATGTCGGCGGTGATCAGGTGCGCGACGCCGGCGGCGGCGATGACGATGTCGGCGCGGCGCACTTCGGCGGCCAGATCGCGGGTGCCGGTGTGGCACAGCGTCACGGTCGCGTTCTCGCTGCGGCGCGTCAGCAGCAGGCCGATCGGACGGCCGATGGTGATGCCGCGGCCCACCACGACGACGTGCGCGCCGTCGAGCTCGATGTTGTAGCGACGGAGCAGGTGCACCACGCCGCGCGGCGTGCACGGCAGGGTGGAGTCGCGACCGATCACCAGGCGACCGAGGTTGATCGGGTGCAGGCCGTCGGCGTCCTTCTCCGGAGCGATCCGCTCGAGCGCGGCGTTCTCGTCGAGGTGCTTGGGCAGCGGCAGCTGCACGATGTAGCCGGTGCACGCCGGGTCGGCGTTCAGCTCGTCGATCGCCGCGTTGAGCTCTTCGGTGGTCGCGTCGGCCGGCAGGTCACGGCGGATCGACGCGACGCCGACCTTCGCGCAGTCGGCGTGCTTGCCCTTGACGTACGAATGCGAGCCCGGATCGTCGCCCACCAGGATGGTGCCGAGGCCGGGCGTGATGCCCGCCGCACGCAGTGCTTCAACGCGTTGGGAGAGGTCGGTGAAGATCTCGTCGCGGGTGGTCTTGCCGTCCAGTCGAATCGCCGTCACGATTTCCTATTGTTCCATTTACCGCGCCGATTCCCCATTGCGGCATGCGCGGAAGGTGACGCGGGACGGATCAGCGGGCCGGATCAGCAGGGGTTCGGCTCGCCCTTCTTGACCACCGAGAGGACCGCGTCGCCCTCCCCGATCGGCTCGCCGGCCGCGGGACGCTGCGCGACGACCACCCAGTTCCGATCCCACATCTGCTCGCGGGCCTGCCCGGTGGCGTCCTCGCTGCGCGAGAAGTAGACGCCGTTCTCCTGGATCTTGTTCTGCGCCGACTGCAGGTCCATGCAGACCACGTCGGGCATCTTGCCCTTGGCCGAGTTCTGTTGTCCCTGGGCGTCATTGGCCGCCGACTTGGGCGCGGCACTGCTCGACGATGCGGCCCCGCCGGTGTCGTCGGAGTCCTTCACGGTCGGGACGGTCGACGACGCAGCGCGGCTTACCGACTCGGTCACGGTGACCGTCGTCGCCGGCTGCTCCGACGACGATCCGCACCCGCTGACCGCCAGCACTCCGCACACCCCGACGACCAGCGCCCCCGCGCGCATTCCTGACCAACGCATGGTCCAGTTCTACCAGCGCCGTGCGACATCCCCCGACCCCCGACCGGCTCCGGGCAGCGTCCATCGCCCCCGGAGCCTGAGGAAGGGCCGAGGGATGTCGTTCACACAATGGAATTCTCAAACAACACATCGCGCCGGGACCCGCTCCCGACACTGCATACAGGTAGTTCTAGGTCTCGCCGCCGCGGCGAGAATCATTCGCACACAAGGTGCTTGGGACTACTGAGAGACTTCAGATCGTGAAACAGGCGTCGCAGGTGCGGAGTCAGGCCGCACCCGGCAACAACGTCAGCGTGCGCCGCGCGTTCGATGGAATCGGTTCCCGGAACCGCTGCGGGTGGTCCGGATCGGCCGGTGGCACGAACCAGGGGTGGCGGTCGTGCCCGATGAACACTTCCCACCCACCGTGGTGAATCAGCATGTGGTGGCGTCGGCAGAGCAAGACGCCGTTGTCGAGGCACGTCTGCCCGCCATGCTCCCAATGCTCGACGTGGTGACCGTCGCACCACGACGGCGGCGCACCGCACCCGGGGAACGCGCAGCCGCGGTCGCGCAGCACGAGCGCCTTCCGTATCGCCGGGGTGAACAGGCGCTTCTCCCGGCCCACGCTCAGCGGCACGCCGTGCTCGTCCATCAGCGCCACCGCCACGGAAGCCTCGCACATGATCAGTTCCGCGGTGCGCGCCGAGACCGGCCCGCCGAAGCCGAGCCACGGCACCGGGGTGTCGCTGTCGGCGAACGGAATCGCAATCGTCTGTCCCGCAACGGAATCGAGCACCTGCCCGTTCATCACCACGGCCGCCGGCACAGACAGCGTGACGTGCGGCAGCACTCCCCCGGACTCCGGGCGCTCCGAGTGCGCGAGATAAGTCCGCACCACCTGGGTCATCGCATCCGCGCGCCGCCGCTTGGCGGAGCGCTTGTCGTGCGAGCCGTCCGGTTCCGGCACCGGCCGGGTCAGCGGATCCAGCGCCGCGAACAGTTCTTCCGCGGCCACGGTGTCCAGGTCGATGGTCACCGCGACGCGTCCGTCGTCGGTGCGGTCCATCGTCATCTCGTTCAGGTCATCGCGCTCAGCGACCGGCACCTGCCCGTCCGCGACCTCGACCGGCGCGAGCTTGATCGCCCACGCGCGCGCCTTCTCCTTCACCCGGGCAGGCGTGGTCTGCACCATCAGCGAATGCACCACTCGCGCACGATCCTCCTCGGAGAGGTCCACCCGGCCTTCCACATGGCCCACACCGGTCACCACGGCATCGCCCTTCTCCGCCGACACCGCGCCATCCCGAATCCCGCGCGTCACCGCCCGCAGGCCCTCATCCGCGATCGCCCACCCGACCCGGACCGCACGATGGGCCACAGCCGGGGCCGCGCCCAGTTCGGTCATGATCGCCGCAGCGGATCGCACATGCTTCCGCGCCGGCAGCCCGCTCCGTTCGATCGCCGCGCACACCGCAGCCACCGAGTAATCGACGACGTTGCGCAACCGCAGCACCGCTGCGGCTATCGCGAGCAGTTCCCGGTCGTCGTCCACCGCGCGAACCCGCGCCAAGAAGCGCGCCAGATTGTCGACGCTGTCGTCGTTGTCGGTCACATCGTCGACCAGGAAGTCGGCGAGTTCGGTCAGGCCTGCTGCGTCCACTTTGGAGCACCTCCGGGTAGGAGAACGGGTCCAGCGGTGAACCGGTCGAGCTGCGCCACGGTCGGTCGCACAGCCACTCGATTCGATAGACGGGCAGAGGTATCCGCATCGTCTAACTCCAAGCTACGCCTCATATTCGATTAGCACAACAGTTCGTCGAAACTTTTTTCGAGCAATTTTCCGAAAGCCCCCTACCGGGTAAAACAGAGGACTTTCGCCAAATTTACGCCCGGCCGCCGACACTCCCCGGCGCCATTCAGTCGCATGACTGCCACCCACGGCCCGCCGTGGCCACTATGACCAAGGCGCCCCCCGCGGACGCCGGTGATCACCCTCCACCGGGGTCGTCGCGCCTGGATTTCATACCCCCTGGGGTATACAGTGGAGCGCAACGCCCCTCGAAGGGCCACGAACCGACACGAACCCAAGGAGCCACCATGTCGATCTCGCGCTACAAGAACTCCACGCTCACCGTCGACCGCATGGTCCCCGCACTGGCGTCCCTCATGCTCTTCATCAGCATCGCCCTGGTGGCCACCCTCGGCCCGTGGTGGCTGTTCTTCACCGGCTTCATCGCGCTGAACCTCGGGTTCTACGCGTACGCCGGCTGGTGCCCCGCCTCGCTGATCATGGAGAAAGTCGGACTCGGCCGCTACGCCGTCTGCACCCGCTGATCCCCGCGCGCCGCAAGGCGCGATAATGGGAAGCGTGCCCGAGCCCGAGTTCCAGCTGAAGATCGTCTACTACCAGCCGTGCATCCCGCCCAACACCGGCAACGCGATCCGCATCGCGGCCAATACCGGCGCGGAGCTGCACCTCATCGAACCGCTGGGGTTCACGATGACCGATCAGCAGGTCCGTCGGGCCGGGCTCGACTACCACGAGATGGCGAACGTGACGGTCCACCCGGACCTGGAAACCGCGTGGGCCACCATGCAACCCCAGCGCGTCTTCGCCTTCACCGCGCACGCCGACACGTTCTTCACCGAGGTGCAGTACCAGCCCGGCGACGTACTGCTGTTCGGCCCGGAACCCACCGGGCTGCCCGACGAGGTGCTGAACCACCCGCTGATCACCGCGCAGCTCCGCATTCCGATGCTCGCGGGCCGTCGTTCCATGAACCTGGCCAACGCGACCAGCGTCGCCCTCTACGAGGCGTGGCGCCAGCAGGGCTTCGCCGGCGCCGTCTGAGTCAGGGCGCCCTGGGCCAGGGCTCCCTGAGTCAGGGCGCGAGCTTGTTCTCGTAGGCGTTGAGGTAGTACTCGACGTCGCGCAGCTTGATGGCCGCGGCACGATCCACCACCACTGTGGCGTGCGCGTGCCACTGCAAGATCGACGCCGGGCACGACGCCGACAGCGGACCCTCGACGGCCGCGGCGATCGCGGCGGCCTTGCCCTCCCCCGTGGCCACGAGCACGAGCCGTCGTGCGTCGGTGATGGTGCCCAGCCCCTGCGTGATGGCGTGCCGCGGCACATCGTCGAGCGAGTCGAAGAACCGCGCGTTGTCCATGCGCGTCTTGTGGGCGAGCGTCTTGAGGCGGGTCCGCGAGGTGAGCGACGACGACGGCTCGTTGAAACCGATGTGCCCGTTGCTGCCGATGCCGAGGATCTGCACGTCCACCGGGCCGACCCGTCCGATGAGCTCGTCGTAGTCGCGCGCGGCGGCCCGCGGGTCGGCGGCCATGGTGTCGGGCAGGTGGACGTCGCCGATGTCGATGTGCCCGGTGAAGTTGTCGTGGATGAACCGCGTGTACGACTCCGGGTGGTCGGCTGGCAGGCCCACGTACTCGTCGAGCAGCACCGCGGTGACCCCCGCGAACGACAGTCCCTCGTCGCGATGCCGCCGGATCAGCTCCCGGTAGGTCGGCAGCGGTGACGAGCCGGTCGCCAAGCCCAGGGTCGTGGCACCGCCGGTGACCGCCTCGGCGACCGCGTCGGCCACCACCAGCTCCGGGTGATCGGTGATCACGACCTCCATGCGCCTACCTGCTTTCCACTCGTCCTGTTCGAGAAGTTCGTCTGCACAGTATCGCCCGGTGCCGACAGCGCTATTGCCAGTCCCGCGATCGGGTGCCGACCCGCAGATCCAAGTGCGCAAGCCGATCGGCGACAACGGTGACCGCCCCCTCGGCGTTCTGCACCTTCCCGCGCACCAGCAGCGCCGACGCGGTCTGCGCCAGCGTCCGGTAGCGCGTCCACAGCCCCACCGAGCACACCACGTTCACCATCCCCGTCTCGTCCTCGAGATTGAGGAAGGTGACGCCGGCCGCGGTGGCCGGCCGCTGCCGATGAGTCACCGCGCCGCCGACGGTGACGCGCGTGCCGTCGGGCACCGCCAGCAGGCGGTCGGCCGGGGTCACCCCCATCGCGTCCAGCCGCGGCCGCAGATACTGCGTCGGATAGCTGTGCGGCGTGATCCCCGTCGACAGGGCGTCCACGGCCGCCAGTTCCACGTCGGACATGCCGGGCAGGGTGGGCGCCGACCGCGGCGAGACCACCGGCAACTGCTCTTCACGCAGGCCCGCGGCCGCCCCGGCCTCCCACAGGGCAGCTCGACGATCCAACCCCAGCGACTCGAACGCCCCCGCGGTGGCCAACGACTCCAGTTGTGCCGCAGTCAATTCCGTCCGCCGCGACAGGTCGGCGATGCTCTCGTACGGCCCGCGCGCCACCCGATCGTCGACGATCCGCTCCGCCGCCGCGTCGCCGAGCCCGCGCACCGCGGCCAGTCCGATCCGGACGTCGAGCCCCCGATTCTCCAATTCCGCATGTGCCACAGAGCAATTCACGTCGGGTCGATGCACCGTCACGCCGTGCCGGCGCGCGTCGGCCACCAACGACTGCGGCGAGTAGAAGCCCATCGGCTGCGCCCGCAGCAGCGCCGCACAGAATGCCGCCGGATGGTGCAGCTTGAACCACGCCGAATAGAACACCAGCGAGGCGAAACTCTGCGAATGGCTTTCCGGGAAGCCGAAATTGGCGAACGCGGCCAGCTTCTCGTAGATCCGATCGGCCGTGGGACCGGTGATCTGGTTGACCCGTTCCATGCCCTCGTAGAAGCGCACGCGCAGGCGCTCCATCTTCTCCGGGGACCGCTTGGAGCCCATCGCGCGCCGCAGCTGATCGGCTTCGGCCGGACCGAAACCGGCGACGTCGACCGCCAACTGCATCAGCTGTTCCTGGAACAGCGGGATCCCCAGCGTGCGGTCGAGCGCCTTGTGCATGGACGGATGCTCCACGCTGGGCGCCTCCTGTCCGTTGCGTCGTCGGATGTACGGGTGCACTGAGCCGCCCTGGATGGGGCCGGGCCGGATCAGCGCCACCTCCACCACCAGGTCGTAGAAGTTGCGCGGCTTCAGTCGCGGCAGCGTCGCCATCTGGGCGCGCGACTCCACCTGGAAGACGCCGACGGTGTCGGCGCGGCACAGCATGTCGTAGACGGCGGTCTCGGACAGATCCAGGCGCGCCAAGTCGACCTCGATGCCCTTGTGCGCGGCCACCAGATCGATCGCGTAGTGCAGCGCCGACAGCATGCCCAGGCCCAGCAGGTCGAACTTCACCAGGCCGATGGCGGCGCAGTCGTCCTTGTCCCACTGCAGCACGCTGCGGCCTTCCATCCGCGCCCACTCGGTGGGGCAGACGTCGGCGATCGGCCGGTCGCAGATCACCATGCCGCCCGAGTGGATGCCCAGATGCCTTGGTAGCGAAGAGATCTCGGCGGCCATGGCGCGCACGTCGTCGGGCGCCGAGTCGGGCGTCTTGCTCCACGCATCCTGCTGACCGGGGTCGTAACCCAGCGCCCGCGCCATGTCGCGCACCGCCGACCGACCGCGGTAGGTGATCACGTTGGCCACCTGCGCGCTGTACGCCCGACCGTGCCGGGCGTAGACGTACTGGATCGCCTCCTCGCGGCGGTCGGACTCGATGTCGACGTCGATGTCCGGCGGACCGTCGCGCGCCGGCGACAGGAACCGCTCGAACAGCAGCCCGGCGCCCACCGGGTCGACGTTGGTGATGCCGAGCGCGAAGCAGACCGCCGAGTTGGCGGCGCTCCCCCGCCCCTGGCACAGGATGTCGTTGTTCTTGCAGAAGCTCACGATGTCGTGCACCACCAGGAAGTAGCCCGGGAAGGTCAGCTGCTCGATGATGTCCAGCTCGTAGTCGATCTGCCGGTAGGCGTCCGGGCGCTGCGCGCGGGTGCCGTACCGGTCCGCCGCGCCCCGTTCGGTGAGTGCGCGCAGCCAGGTGGCCTCGGTGTGGCCGTCCGGGACGTCGAACGGCGGCAGCTTGGGGGCGATCAGGCCCAGCGAGAAGGCGCAGTCGGCGGCCAGTCCGGCGGCGTTCTCGATGGCGTCCAGGTGTGCGGGCAGCAGCAGCGCCATCTCGTCGCCGCTGCGCAGGTGCGCGCCGCCGAGCCCCGGCAGGTGCGCGCCGATGGTCGCCATGTCGGTGCGCGCCCGTACCGCGGCCACCGCCGTCGCCAGTCGACGACGCGGCGGACCGGAGAAGTGCGCCCCGGTGGTCGCGACGGTGGTCAGCCCGAACTCGGCGGCCAACCGCGCGAGCACGGCGTTGCGTTCGTCGTCGTCGCCGGTTCCGGTGGCGGTCAGTTCCACCACCACGGACTCGCGGGAGAAGCGGTCTACCAACTGCCCCAACGCTTTTCGTGCCTCGGCGGCGCCGCCGGACGCCAATGCTCGACGCACCGCGCCCTTGCGGCAGCCGGTGAGCACGGTCCAGTGCCCGGCCGCGGCCGCGGTGATCGCGTCGGCGTCGTAGCGCAGCAGCCCCTTGCGGCCGCCGCTCATGTGCGCGTCGGCGATCACCCGCGAGAGTCGGCGATAGCCCTCGGCGTCGCGGGCCAGCACCAGGAGATGGTCGCCCGGCGGATCCACCGCGCCGGCCCGCGCGGAGTCCGGTTCCAGCGACAGTTCCGCGCCGAAGACCGTCGGTAGCCCGTACTCGCGGGCGGCCTCGGCGAACCGCACCACCCCGTAGAAGCCGTCGTGGTCGGTCAGCGCCAGACCCGTCAGGTCCAGGCGGCGGGCCTCGGCGACCATCTCCTCGGGCAGGCAGGCGCCGTCGAGGAAGCTGTAGGCGCTGTGCGCGTGCAGCTCGGCATAGCGCAGCCGTGACGGGGCGGGTTCGACGTCGTCGGCGACGAACTCACCGCGCTTGCGCGACCAGGCGGGCGAATCCCCGCCGTCGCCCGGCGGATGCCCCGGCGCGGCGAGCGGCGCGCGCCCGGACAGCACCCGCTCCATCTCCGCCCAGCTCGGCGGCCCGTTACCCCATCCCACGGACCCATTTTAGAACTACTGTTCGACAGATGCCATCGGGTGACGAGGCTCCCGCGTACCGAAGTAGTTGACGGCCAGCGCCGCCGCGGCCCCGGCCGCGCAGAGCAGCCCGAAGACCTCCGTCGTATGCGGCAGGCCCCACTCCAGGGCGGCCGCACCGATCCCGATCGCCGGGAAGGCCAGGCCCAGGTAGAAGCAGAAGAACAGGGTCGACGTGGTGGCGGCACGCTCATCGGCGGGCGCGGCCGTGGCGACCTGCGCGACACCCTTGGACATCGTCGCGCCCTGGCCCGCGCCGCCCACCACGCCGGCGATGATGAAGCCCGCCGCCGAGTTCCCCAGGATCGCCGCCGAGATGCTCGCGCAGCCGATCAGCAGCAGGAGGCAGCCGATGAGGATCAGCGTGCGCTCGGGCACCGCGCCGGTGGCCAGCTGCATCACCGCCGACCCGGCGAACACCGCGAAGACCGCGGCACCCTGGATCGCCACCGAATCGATGCCCATCGGGTCGCTCAGCAGGCTGGGCGCCACCGCGCCGTACAGGCCCAGCATCGCGAAGCCCACCACGCCGGGCAGCACCGCGCGACGGAAGGCGGGGCGCGCCGCGACTGGCACCGTCAACCGATGGAACTTCGGGATCCGCAGCGGCTTCTCGCGGGTCACCGTCTCCGGCACCGTCAGGATCGCCAGCACCGCGAGTACCTGCAGACCCAGCAGGATCCAGAACACCGTGCGCAACGGCTCGAAGTCGATGAACTGCACCACCAGACCGCCGAAGAGCGGCCCCACACCCAGCCCGAAGACGTTCACCGCGGTGGCCAGGAAGGAGGCACTCGACGGCTTCCACTTCTCCGGCGCCAACTCCACCATGTGGACGGTCGCCGTGCCGACGAAGATGCCCGACGACAGCCCGGCGAAGAAGCGGGCGATCAGCAGGACCGCCAGGTCGTCGGCCACCAGGAACAGCACTGTGGAGATCAGCGCGGAGCCCAGGGCGGCCACCAGCATCGGTTTCCGGCCGAAGACGTCGGACCAGCGGCCCACGCCGAACAGCGCCACCAGCACACCGAGCACGTAGGTTGCGAAGATCACCGTCACGATGAAGACCGAGAAGCCGAACTCCTCGCGGTAAATCGGGTACAGCGGCGTCGGCAGCGTCGTCCCGGCCATGATCAGCAGGTAGGCGCCGGCGACGGTGATCACCGCGCCGACGCTGCGCCGCGATCGGTGCTTCCACGCGGCCTCGAGAGTCGACAGGTTGTGCATGCAGTGAACCTAACTGAAATGATTTCGTTTCTAACGGTCATCTGACCGCCCATGTGTGAGAACCTGTTCTAGTGAACCGATTTCTCGTGACCGGAAGCTGCGGCCTGCTCGGCCGTCGCGTGCTCACGCGACTGCTCGCCGACCCGAGCGCATCGGTGACCGCATTGGTCGACACCGAGGACCTCCCACGACTGGCCGCCATCGGCGAGAAGATCGACGGCGGGGATCGCATCACCGCCGTCGTCCGGCTCGACGACGAGAGCCTGGACGCGGTGGACCACGTTCTTCACCTCGGCGACGCCGGCCGTCCCGATCCGGAGGAGACGGCCCAGCTCGTCGAGTTCGCCGTCGCCCGGGACGCCATGCTGCACCACCTGTCGTCGATCGCGGTGTCCGGTGATCACGACGAGGCCTTCTCCGAGGACGACTTCGACCTCGGCCAGGAGTTCCCCACCGCCGCCCAGCGCGCCGCCTTCGACGCCGAGAAGCTGGTGCGCGAGACCGAAGGCCTGCACTGGCGGATCTACCGGCCGTCGACCATCGTCGGCGACTCGACGACCGGCGAGATGGACCGGATCGACGGTCCCTACTACTTCTTCCCGTGGCTGCGCGGGCTCGGCAAACTGCCGTCGTTCCTGCCGCTGCCGGTCTTCGGCGTGGGCTTCGTGAACGTGGTCCCGGTGGACTACGTGGCCGACGCCTTGGTCGCGCTGGTCGGCCATGAGCCCGACGAATCCGGTCGGGTGTTCCACCTGTCCGACCCCGAGCGCCGCACCCTCACCGAGCTGTTCAACGCGCTGGCCCCGGCGCTGGATGCGCCCCGCGGTTTCGACCTGGTGCCCGGCGTGCTGGCCCGTCCGCTGCTCGCGGTGACCGGCCACAACCCGCTGCGCACCGGCCGCGACCTCGTGGTGCAGCAGCTCGGCATTCCGCCGGAGACGATCGACGACGTCCCGGTGCCGATGTACTTCCTGTCCGACACCAGCACCGCGACGCTGGAAGATCTCGGCGTGACGCTGCCCGAGCTCGCCGACTACGCGCCGCGGCTGTGGACGTACTGGAGTGAGCACCTCGACCCCGCGCGCTACCGGCACGACGACGAACGCGGCCCGCTGGTCGGCAAGAACATCATCATCACCGGCGGATCGTCGGGCATCGGCAAGGCCACCGCGCGCATGTGCATCACGCGCGGCGCCAACGTGATCCTGGTGTCCCGCGAGACCGACCAGCTGATCGAGACGGTCGACGAGCTGAACGCGGAGCTGCCGAAGCCGGGCTTCCCGCTGGGCATGGCGTCGGCGTATCCCGCCGACATCACCGACGAGGAGTCGGTGCGCACGCTGATCAAGTCGATCATCGCCGAGCACGAGCACATCGACGTCCTGGTGAACAACGCCGGCCGCTCCATCCGGCGAGCCTCGGTCAACGCCCTCGACCGGGCCCACGACTACCAGCGTCTGATGGCCGTGAACTACTTCGGCGCCGTGTACATGACGCTCTCGGTGCTGCCGCACATGATCGAGCGGCAGTCCGGGCACATCGTGAACGTGTCGTCGGTGGAGGTGCAGAGTCGTGCGCCGCGGTTCGGCGCCTATGCCGCGTCGAAGGCCGCGCTGGAGGCGTTCGCCGACGCGACCGGCGCCGAAACCCTGTCCGACCACGTCACTTTCACCAACGTGCGGCTGCCGATCACGCGCACGCGGATGATCGCGCCGACCCGGGCCTACGAGTCCCGGCGCGGGATCTGGGGTGTCGACAAGGCGGCCAACCGGATCCTCAAGGCCATCGTCGAGCGCCCCAAGCGCGTCAACTCGTTCTGGGGCGACGTCGCCGAGTTCGGCCACTGGGCCGCACCCCGTCTGACCAATCGGATCATGCACCAGGAGTACCTGGCGGTGGCCGAGTCCGAGGCCGCCCTCGGCACCACCTCGCGCTAGCGCTTCCGCGGGTCCCGGCGAATACTGGCGCTTATGACCGACACCCCGTATCTGCTGGTCGACGACGCCGTCCTCCGCCGCAATATCGCGACCCTCGCGGCGCGGGCCGCGGCGAGCGGCCTGCAGGTGCGCCCGCATGCGAAGACGCACAAGTGCGCGCAGGTGGCCGCGCGCCAACTCGATCCCGGGCCCGGTCTCGACGGTGCCGTCGGTTTCACGGTGGCGACGATCGGCGAGGCCGAGGCCTTCGCCGACGCGGGCTTCACCGATCTGTTCATCGCGTATCCGCTGTGGCTCACCGAGTCCACGGCCGCGCGCCTGCGGTCGTTGTCCCAGCGCACCGCGCTCCGGCTCGCCGTCGACTCGGCGGCCGGCGCCCAGCGGATGGCCGAACTGCTCGGGGACGCTCCGGCGCAGGTGCTGGTCGAGGTGGATTCGGGCATGCGTCGCAGCGGTGCCGCGCCCGACGACGCCGGTGCCGTGGCCGCAGCCGCCGTCGCCGCCGGGCTGTCGGTGATCGGCGTGTTCACCTTCCCCGGTCACGGCTACGGCCCCGGCTCCGCGCGCGCCGACGCGGCCCGGCAGGAGTCTGTTGCCCTCGCCGCGGCCGCGGACTCGTTGCGCCGCACCGGGATCGAGCCGACGGTGATCAGCGGCGGCTCCACTCCGACCATCGCCTTCGCCGACGCGGGGGTGCTCACCGAGATCCGTCCCGGCGTGTACCCGTTCCACGACGCCCAGCAGCTCGAGCTCGGCTCCTGCACCGGGGACCACATCGCCCTCGTCGCCGTCGCCACCGTCATCCGCGCCTCGTCGTCCCCGGGGGAAGGACGTCGTCTCGTCCTCGACGCGGGCAGCAAGACCCTCGGCGCCGACCGTCCCGCGTGGGCGTCCGGCTTCGGCCGACTCCTCGACCACCCCGACGCCCGGATCGTCGCCCTGTCCGAGCACCACGCCGTCGTAGAATTCCCCCCAGCAGAATTCCCCCCAGTAGAGTTCCCGGCCGGCGCGAAAGACGTTCCGGCCCTGGGTGATCGGGTCCGCGTGGTGCCGAATCACGTCTGCTCGGCGGTGAACCTGGCCGACGAGCTCCTCGCCGAGACGGCGGGCGGCGTCGAACACTGGCCGATCATCGCGCGCGGCGCCAACCACTGACCGCGTATTCTCGACACCGTGGCAGTCGCTGCCACGCCTCGCGCAATCGATGGTGAAGTGCTCACCTGACACATTCGTGGAGAGGACTGGGCCCGCTCAGGACATGTCCGCAATGGAGAACGCGCAACTGGATCGCCGACGGCGGTCGAGTTGTCCTGTCCCTGCCGCGATGAGCGGCGCGAGAGAAAGTCCGTGTCATGACTGAGTCCACCTCCCCCAAGGTCAACAAAGATCAGCTGGCGGTGACCGAGAAGATCGACTCGATGCCCGAGCCGTACCGCTCGGTGGCCCGTCGCCTGCACGAAGTCATCCTGTCCGCGGGACCCAAGCTGAAGCCGCGGCTCTGGTACGGCATGCCCGGCTACGCCACCGCCCGCAGCGCACCGGTCCTGGTCTTCTTCCGCCTGGACGACGACCTGATGAGCGTCGGCATCACCGAGAAGGCCTATCGGGCGCCCGGGCCCGACGCGCCGGACACCCTGATGCCGTGCGCGTGGTACCTGACCGAGCTCGACGACGCCGGCGCCGACCGCATCGCCGAGGTGGTCCGCGCGGCCTTCGCCGAGTAGCCGCGAATCACCGCACCGTTCGTACCGCCGGTCCGTCGGGGGCGTCATTCGTAGACGCCTTCGACGGACCAGCGGGCGCCGCGGAAGCACAGCAGCAGCGCGCGCGAGGTTCCGGACTGTCCGGCCTCGTCGAGCAGCACCTGGGCGCGGGCCGCGACCGCGGTGTTCCGCGCGAACGGCGCCGTGTCGTCGTCGGTCACCGGAGCGCCGTCGTCGATGCCGAACGGCCAGGGCCCGGCCCACCACTGCACCCGTCGACGGCCGCGCCCTAGCATCACTTCGACGGGTTCGGCGCTGAAGGCGCCGCGCGCGGTGACGGTCACCGGGTCGCCCGCGGCGTCGAGCAGTTCGGCGTCTCCCACGGTCAGCAGCGCGGGCAGCGGGCGCGCGAGGGCATCCGGCCAGGCCGCGTCGACCGGCCGGTCCGGGGCGGCCTTGTCGCCGTAGGTCACCAGCGAGACGCGTTCGGCCGGGCCGCGTCCGCCGCTGGGCACCGGCACCCGCACCGCTTCCCCGCCGAGCAGCCCCTGCACGCGCACCAGGGAACGACGTGCCCGCTCGCCCAGCCCGGTGCCCGGATCGGTCGGCAGTCCGGCCCCGGTCAGCGCGTGCTGCAGGCCACCCGGATCCACCAGCTCCACCGGCTCCAGGATCAGGCGGGTCAGGGGTCCGTCCGGCCCCGACCCCGTGCCCGCCGTGGTGAGCCACCCCTCCAACTGCCAGCGGATGCGGTCGGCGGTGGCCTCCGGGGTCAGCGGTTCCGCGCACCGCCACGTCCGCGAATGGCGTTGGCCGCTGTCGGTGATCGCGTGCACGGTAAGCCGGGTGCAGGCCAGTGCCGCCGACATGAGCCGACGGTGCAGGTCCTCGGCGAGCCGTCGACCGAGGAAGACCGCCGCGTCGATGCGGTCCACCGGCGGATCGCACTGATAGGTCACCTCGAGGTCCGGCGGGATCGGCGCCCGCGACGGACGACGCCCCGGCCGCCCCGCCGCCATCCGATGCGCGCGGACGGCGTCGGACGAGAAGCGCGACGCCACGTCGGCGGGGTCGAGGGCCGCGAATCGGCCGAGCGTCCGAAGTCCCAAGCGCCACAACAGGTTCACCAGTTGGTCCCGCTCCGGAGACGACAGCGACGGCTCGATCGCGAGGTCGGCGACGGGCCGGTCGGCGAGGAAGTCGGCGTCGGATCCGGGCGGCACCACGCGCCCGGAGCGGGCGGCCAGCACCGCGGTGAACAGATTGTCGGCCACCCCGACCCGCCCGATCACGCCGACCGCCTCGACCGCTTCGGCGACGGCCTCGGCCAGTTCGGTCTCCCCGCCGAAGTAGCGGCCGGCGCGGTCGGCGGCCATCACCAGCAGCCCGGGGCGCAGCACCTCGGTCATCGGGACCACGGCGGTCACCGCGGTGGTGACCGGATCGAAGAAGCGGCCGTCGCGGTGCGGATCCGCCGGTGTCACCTGCAGTTCCGGGCAGGTCGACTGCGCCTGCCGTTTACGCATGCCGCGGCGCACCCCGGCGCGTCGAGCACTGCGCGAGCAGGCGACAACCCGCCCGGCAGCCAGCACCGCGATCGGTTCGCCGCCGACCAACCCGAGTCCCCGCGCGGCCGCGACGGCCGGCCAGTCCGGACACCACAGCGCCATCACGCGCTCCGACGCGGTCAATTCGCCACCGCCCAACCCGCGCGCGCGGGTGCCGCGGTCCGGCGACGGGTCGGTTCCACCGCTTCCAGCCGCAGGCTGCCGGGTTCCCCGATGCCCGGGGTCACCAGTTCGCAGCGCAGTCGGCGGGGCGCGATGCCGGTGCCGGACACCTCGACGTCCACCTGCAGTCCGCCGATGCGGCCGTAGCCGTTGCGCCGCAACGGAAGATGGCGATAGCCGGCCACGTCCCCGGAGAAGCGGACCGACGCCCCGGGCCAAGCGCCGGGCGGACCGACCACCAGCAGCGTCGACGCTTGTCGTCGTGCCCGACCGGTCAGCACGCGCGCCCGCGACGGCGTGACCCGGTCCACTCCGACCACCACCAGATCGATGCCGTCCAACAGCACCGCCGCCACCTCCAGCCGATCCCACGCCCCACTCCCGCGGGTCGACGGCGACTCCACCACCGCGATCCGCCCGAGGTCGGCTCCGAGATCCGCCGCCATCGCGAGGTTCAGTTCCGGGAGTCCCACCACGGCCGCGGTCGCACCAGCGGCACTGGCGGCCGCGAGCAAGGCGACCGGCAGCGTCATCGCCCCGCTCACCGAGACCACGGAGCCGGGCGCCAGCCCGCGCCGCGGCAGCAGTTCGGCGATCGGCGTCGGCACCGCCAGCCTCGTCGAACCGCCCCCAGAGGATTCACTTCCGGAGGATTCACTTCCGGCGTTCGGGGCCGCATGGGGGCGGCCGGACATCTGCGCGAGCGTTCGCCGCAGTGCCGCCACGGTGGCGGCTTTCTCTACACTTTGATCGGACATGCGCTTCCCCTCGCGTGAGACGACCATTCGCTCCAGCGGCAGGGAAGATACCGTCGTTCGAACTTCTGTTCGTACAGTAACCCCGGGGTCCGACAATCGTCAACGAGAGGGATCGAGAGTATGCAGCAGCGCCTATTCGCCCTGGCCATCGCCATTCTGGCCACCATCGCTGGCTGGCTCACCACCCTGACCTGGGCCGACATCGGCCCCGCTTTCGATACGCCGTTTCAGTGGAACGGCTTCGGCACGCTGACCACCGATCTCGACGCGGGATCGACCGCCGGCCTCCAGGCGACGCCGCTGGGCATGTGGGTCGCCGTCGCCTGCCTGATCGCCCTGGTGGCCGCCGTCGCGATGGCCGTCCCGACGCCCGCGCTGGCCAATCCGCTGCGCCCGATCGCCGCCGTTGCCACGCTGATCGCCGCGGTGATCCCGATCGTCGTGCTGCTGCGCCCGAGTACGTTCCTGGGCGGCGTGTTCGACGCCATGGGGATCGGCCCGATCCTCACCGATGACCACTACGCCGACATCGTCGACGAGGTCCTGGCGCAACCCACCCTGATCGCCCTGGCCGTGGTGCTGGTGGTGCTCGCGGCCGTCTGCGTCGCCGCCGCCCTGGCTACTCGCCCGGCGAAGCCCGCCGCGGCTGCGGAAGCCGCCGCGGCAGCCGAGTAGATTCGGACATCATGCAGCAGCAACAACGACGTCTCTATGCGTCGGTGATCGGCGTGGTCGCCGTCCTGGCGATCGCGACCACTCTTCTCCCCTGGGTGTCCCTGGACATGCTCGGCACCAAGGTCACCTGGAACGGCCTCGGCCAGACTTCTGACCTCGCCTTCTCCGAACGAGGTATCGGCCCGCATCCGTACGGGTGGTGGGTGGTCGCGGCCGCGTTCATCGCGATCCTGTCCACCGGTCTGTTGCTGAGTTCGAGCACTGTCGCCCGCAAGGCCACGGCGCCGGCGCTGTGGCTGACCGCCGCGGCCGCCCTCGCCGCAGCTGCGGTCCCGATCACCGCGCTGGTCGATCCGCCGTGGCTGATCGGCGACTTCGTGGTCGACATCGGCGCCCAGAATCTCGCGGAGCTGATCGGCCGCGAGTTCCTCGTCGTTCCGGTCCTGAGCTTCACGATCGGCGCGCTGGTGATCCTCGCGCTGCTCGCGATCGCCACCGCCCTGACGGTCCGGCCTATCCGCATGCGCATCCGCGTCAGCATCGATCGCGGCACCGAGAAGAAGCCGGCCAAGCCCGCTCCGGCCCGCACCGTCGTGATCGACGACGACGACGAGCCCGAACTCGACGACGCCCCGAAGACGGCAGCGGAGCCCGACGTCGAGTCCGACACCGAGGCAGACCAGCCCGACGAGGAGCCGAGCGACGAGGAATCGGCCGACGACACCGACGTCATCGCGGACACCGACGAGACCGAAGCCGACGAGACCGCTACCCGATCTGCCGATTCACCGCCCAGCGCGTGAGCGCGTTGCGGTTGGACTGCTGCGTCTTGCGCAGCACGTTGGAGGCGTGCGTCTCGACGGTCTTCACCGAGATGAACAGCTCCTCGGCGATCTCCCGGTAGGTGTAGCCGCGCGCCAGCAGGCGCAGCACCTCCATCTCGCGCCGGGTGAGCGAATCCAGCTCCGGGTCCAATGCGGGCTCGGGCACCGGTGAGCGACCGGTGAACGAGTCGAGCACGAAGCCGGCCAGACGCGGACTGAACACCGCATCGCCCTCGGCCACCCGGCGCACGGCGTCGGCCAGTTCGCTGCCGCTGATGGTTTTGGTGACGTAGCCGCGGGCCCCTGCCCGGATGGTCGCGATCACGTCGGCGGCCGCGTCGGAGACCGACAGCGCCAGGAACACCGGTGCCTCCGAGCCGATCGCGTCGGCCACGCCGCGCAGCACGGCCACGCCGCCGCCGGCGGGCATGTGGACGTCGAGCAGCACCACGTCGGGCCGCTGCTCCACGATGCCGGCCACCGCGTCGGGCACGGTCCCGGCGTCGCCGATCACCTCGATCCCCGCCTCCGACGCCAGCTCGGCGCGGACGCCGGAGCGGAAGACGCCGTGGTCGTCGACCAGGAACACCCGGTACGTCATCGAACCTCCTGTTGTGCTGCGCGACGCGGCAGGCGCAGCGTCACGTTGGTGCCTTGTCCGGGGGCCGAGCGGACCGTCGCGCTGCCGCCGGCGCGTTCCATGCGGCCGGTAATCGACCCCGAAATGCCCTGCCGGTCGTCGTCGACGGCGTCGAGGTCGAAGCCCACGCCGCGGTCGCGGATGAAGACTTCCACGTGCTCGTCGAGCACTTCGGCGTACACGTCGATCTTCTCGGCGCCGGAATGCTTGGCGGCGTTGACCATGGCTTCGCGGGTCGCAGCGACCAGGGCGCTGGCCGACCGCGCCCACGTCTCGTCACGCAGTTCGGCAGGGCTGGTGTCGCCGACGGTCACCGCTTCGATCTCGGTGCCGTACGACGATTCCACCTCCGCGCCGAGCGCGGCGATGGCGGCGGCGAACGACTCGCGCTGCTGCGCCGGGTCGCCGAAAAGCCAGATCCGCAGTTCGCGTTCCTGCCGTCGGGCAAGACGTGCGACGGTCTCCGGGTTGTCGGCCTGCTTCTGGATCAGGGCGAGGGTCTGCAGCACGGAGTCGTGCAGGTGGGAGGCGATCTCCTCGCGTTCGGCGTCGCGGATACGGGCGGCGCGTTCGGCGTCGAGAGCCCGCAGCAGTCGCATCCACAGCGGCACCGTCAGCAGCACCACGCCCACCAGCGTCGCCAGCACCGCGAGCACCGTCGAATTGACGCCGCCGAGCGCCGACCCGCCGGCCACCACCATCACCACCAACCCGCCGATCACCAGCACCGCGCCGCTGATCAGACGCAACCAGGTGAACACGGAACGATGAGCGCCGCTGCCGAGGCCGGTCACGTCCACTTCGCGCCACACCAGCGCGGCACCGCCGAGAGTGATGCCCACCGCGACCAACTGCTGGGCCGGAGCGTTGGAGGCCAGCATGAAGCTGGCTACCAGTGCGACGAGGCCCAGCGCGACGAGGCCGTAAGCCTGGCGTCGTTCCCGCGACGGCGCGCGTTGGGTGTCCTCGCCGAGCGGCACGAAGAACCACAGACCCGCGTACGCCATCGCGCCCGCGCCGGCCAGTGCGGTGAGGACCACGAAGACCACGCGCACTCGGAAGACGTCGACACCGAGGTGGTCGGCGAGGCCGCCGGCCACTCCGCCCACCACTTTGCCGCCGTTGCGCCGGTGCAGCGTCGGCGTCGTCGTCATGGTGCGGGATACGTCGGTTCTCATCACCTTCGATACTGGCACGCCCGGAGGCTTTTAAGCTCGCCCAGTCGCAGAGTTCAGGGACCATCTCAGGGTGGTTCCCGATACCTCGGCGTCGGCGCCGACACCAGGATGGAGTCATGAACACAACGACGCTCTCCGACCTCTGGGCCACCCGTCCCGTTCGACGTCGACAAGGCCACAAGGTGGCCGGCGTCTGTTCGGGCTTCGGGGCGCGGTACAACGTGGATCCGACGTTGGTGCGCGTCGCGCTCGTCGTGGCGACGATCTTCGGCGGCGCCGGGATTCTGCTGTACGTGATCGCCTGCTTCGTGCTGCCCGCCGACCGCACTCCCCGCGCGGAGAGTCCCGCCGAGCAGCACCACGGCCGCTTCCGCTGGGGCTCGCTGATCCCCCTCGTCATCCTCGCCGTGGTGCTCTCGGCGATCTTCGGCGGCGACAACTGGAGCGGCAGCGGCATTCTCAGCACCGGCCTCCTCCTGTTCGGCTGGTGGCTCCTGTACCAACGCACCCCCACCCCACCCCCCGGCACCTCCGCCACCACACCCCCTGAGCCCGCCCCGATCCCTGAGCCTGTCGAAGGGGCCTCGCTTCCGTTCCCTGGGCCTGTCCCCACCTCTACGGGCCCGACATCCCCGATCGCTGAGCAGGTCCCGGTCCCTGAGCCTGTCGAAGGGTCCTCAACCACCACGACGACGGTCCCCGAAGCCCCACCCACCCCACCCGCCTGGGACCCGCTCGGAGCAGCCCCCTTCGCGTGGGATCTCCCCGCACCCCCACCCGCACCGCCGGCCCCCAAGCCCGACGTCCCGCGCTCTCCTGTCACCCCGATCACGCTGGGCCTGGCTCTGCTCGTGGTCGCCGGCGGCACCGCCGCGCACACGGCCGGCATGGACTGGTTCACCGTCAGCCGGATCGCCTCCCTCGCCCTGCTGGTAATCGGCGGAGGACTCCTCATCTCCGCCCTGCAGCGCCGCCCCGAGGGAGCGTCGAGTTCCGGCTTGGTCTCGCTCGGCGCCCTGACCGCAGCCGTCGTGATCGTCTCAGCACTGGTCGACGCTTCCGGCTGGAATCCACCCAAAGGCGGTATCGGCGAACGCAATTGGCCCGTCACCGAGCAGTCCCAACTGCGCGACCACTACGAACTGACCGTCGGCTCCACCGTCCTGGACTTGCGTCAGCTGCCCGCACTCGACGCCGACCGGTCGATCAGCCTGGAGCAAGGCATCGGCGAGATCGTCG
Organism: Gordonia alkaliphila; assembly: GCF_039542465.1. Classification (NCBI taxonomy): domain Bacteria; kingdom Bacillati; phylum Actinomycetota; class Actinomycetes; order Mycobacteriales; family Gordoniaceae; genus Gordonia; species Gordonia alkaliphila. Next base: position 202,198 of record NZ_BAABIE010000007.1, read on the forward strand.
TCTGGCTGCCCGACGACGTCCGCGTCCGCCCGGAGTGCAGCGTCACCGTCGGCGACTTCGCCTGCCCGACCGGCGTCGTCGGCGGCAAAGACGACGGCCCGATCCTCACCATCAACGCCCACGTGGGCATCGGCAATGTGGAGATGAAGCGATGAACGACGACCTGCAGAACTCCGACCCGCAGACCGCACCCGAACTCCGCCGCAGCCCGTGGCTGGCGGTCGCCGGTCTCCTCGCGATCGCTGTCGGCGCGTGGGGTGTCGCCGGAGGCCCCGACCTGCCCGACCTGACGATCCTGCCGTGGGTGCTGATCGGCGTCGGCGTCGTGGCCGGCGTGGTGCTCATCGCGAGCGGTCTGCGTCGTCCGTCGAACTGATCGACGGCGACGATCCTGTCGTATCCCGCCGCTACCCTGCGCGGCATGGAAACCATGAAGACCTCTGACGCCATTTGCCCAGTGCCGCGCATGATGGGCTGGTTCGACGTCGCCGCCCGCGTCCGGTACGCATCCGACGACGGCAAGATCGTCCGCTACGCGCACGACACCTACCTCGACTCCCACGACCAGGACGGCCCCGTCTTCATGGGCGACGGCATCGAGATGATGTTCCACCACCTCGGCCTGCAGCTCCCCCGCGGCGAAGAGCTCTACAACTTCTGCGACGCGGTCACTGCCGGCTTCGCGGAAACCACCGTCGTCGAGATCCCCCTCGACGAGGGCGAACTCCTCCTTGAGCTCACCCCCTGGCAGGAAGTCCCGGGCAGCCTGCTGAGCTAGCGGCTCGTCGACGAGCAGTCCGAAACCCGAGATCCCGGCCAACTCCGGTTCGGCCCAGCTAGAGACGATTGTCCGATAAGCCCCACCCCGGCTTCGCGACTCGGATACCGTGACGAGGGGCTTGGCACAGAACCACACTCTTTCTCTTTGCTAGGCGGAATCCACACACAGCAACACTGTTGATTTCTGCCGTCCGAATGCAAGAGCGAGGAAGACACACTATGCCAAAGATGCCTTCATCACCGGCCCCACCTTCCAATGAATCGGCACGCGTGAGCGGCCTACCCCAGGTCACCATCTACATCGCCGCGTCGGCACCGATCCAGACCGGCATCGAGGTAGAGCGAAGCGGCTGGGCAGCGTATGGGCGATCGGGTGAGCACCACAAGCTGCTCGATGTTGGTGCCGATCCGGCGGGAGGCACCCCAGCGCGGATGTACCTACTGGCCCTGGCAACGGGTGAGTCCCCTGGAGTGGTGGGGTTTGGTGGCTCGCTGAGGGCGGTGGACACGCCGGAGAGCTTGGTGTCGCCGTTGGGGTGGGCCATCGCGTGATGATCAGTGAGTTACCTCACAAGTGACTCAACTGAAAGGCAATCACGCGATGACCCACGACCATTCTGCCCTGCTCGAGCAACTGACTGAACTCGGCACACTCCGATCCGATGAACTCGGTCTTGCCGGAGTGCTCCCGGAGATCCTGCGGGCTGGCTTGCAGGCCCTGATCGAGGCCGAGGCGACAGCGGCGATCGGCGCCGGCCGTTACGAGCGCTCGGCGGACCGAACGACGGTCCGAAACGGGCATCGACCCAAGACGATCTCAACGCCGGCCGGTGATGTGCGGGTGAAGATTCCCAAGCTGCGGGCTGGGTCGTTCTTCCCGGTCCTGCTGGAACGACGCCGCCGGATCGACAAGGCCCTCTACGCGGTGATCATGGAGGCCTACGTGCAGGGTATCTCGACCCGCAGTGTCGACGATCTGGTGCGGGCCATGGGCGTGGACTCCGGGGTCTCCAAGAGTGAGGTATCCCGGATCTGTGCAGGTCTCGACGCTGAGATCGCCGAGTTCCGGG
>NZ_BAABIE010000008.1:0-198213 GCF_039542465.1 Gordonia alkaliphila
GAGTCACTTGTGAGGTAACTCACTGATCATCACGCGATGGCCCACCCCAACGGCGACACCAAGCTCTCCGGCGTGTCCACCGCCCTCAGCGAGCCACCAAACCCCACCACTCCAGGGGACTCACCCCGTGCGTCCGTAGGTGGACCATAGCCAGCTCAGGAACTTGACGGTCTCGGTGATCTCTTGTTTGGCCGATCGCACGGACGGTTGGGTGTCGCCGCCGGCGTCGGCGATCGCGCGAATCCGTCGCAGGTGGTGCCACGTCGCGAAGTGGCGAGCGGGCCTGGCGACCTCGGCAGGTAGATCGATGAGCTTGTTGTCGATCCACTGTTCGAAGCGTGGTAGCCACCGATCTCGAGGTGGTAGGAGGCCGTGGTGCTCCATGACATTCCGCAGATGCTCAGCTGCTCGACTGGGCCGGGTGTCCAAGCCCTCGTGGGTGGCGGCGATTGTGCCGGTCCCTAGCCCGTGCAGCAGTTCCTGGACTTTCGGTGACCGTTTCCAGATCAGCGTCGACTCGGGTCGTTTCGCGGCGCAGAGGGCGGCGACTAGACCAACGAGAACTGGGTCCGAGGGCGGCCCGCCCATGATCTCGTGCAGGTCGTCACGCACCGCGCAGCGAGCACAGATCGTCCCACGGTGGTGACCGGACTCCTCGCCACAGCGGCTACACCGAAAGTCGTCGACGATACCCGCACACGGCCCACACACTGGCGTGCCGTCGGGGAGAGGCGGGCCCGGAAGGAGCCGTTCGGCGCCGCATACTGGGCACGTCCCGTGAGTGTGGATTGCGGTGAACCAGCAGGTGAAGCAGATTCTGCCTTCGGGCCAGTGCGCCTGCGTCCGCGTGGTCGACCTACCGCAACGATCGCACATCCACGCTCCATACGTCAGTCGTGGCCGACCGCGTACCGGCCGATAGGGGACTAGGCCGTCAGGTTCCATCCGGTACTCACCTCATTGCGTAGCTGCTACTCGTCGAGAATGTTGGCCCGCCGTGGACGCACCGCGCGGTCCAACCGCACAACGTTCGGGCCGGCATTGGCGGCTCGGTGGTGCTCGCGAGCATTGACGGCGGTGACTGTGAGAAGGGCGTCGGGGCCGCACCCGAAGATGTCGCACAACGCCGACATCAACTGCAACGACACCCGCTCAGGTCGCTGGTTGACCAGCCGATAGACCTGGGGGCGGGACAACGTGATGTCGCGTTCGGCGAGCAAGGGGATCAAGTCCGTGGTCGTGTTCATTCCGCGCGCAGCCATCAACTCTGCCAGGCGCCACGTGTAATCGACCTTGCGTTTCATTCGGGAGTGCCCTTCGTCGTGCTGTCCAATGCCTGTCTCACCGTCCGGTCCAACACCGACCTCAACGTCGACCGCCGAAACTCGTCCGAGGTGAACTGATAGATCCCCGTCGTCGAGGCGTACTCGTGTCCCATCTGGTCCTGCACAAACCGGGGATCCCATCCATCCTCGAGTAGATGTGTGGCGTACGACCGCCGAAACGAATGCAGATCCACTCCGTCCGGGATACCGAGATCAACGCAGTAACGGCGTACACGACGAAGGAGCGTCGACCCCACCACCAGACCGCCTCGTTCGCTGCAGAACAGATCAAGGCTGTCGGGATCGCCTCGCCCGTTTGCGATCCAATCCTCGATGATCGGCGGTGTCCACCGCCACACAGTCAACACCGACCGGGGTTTCGGCGGTGATCCGCGGAACGCCTTGCCGTAGCGGACCTTGCACACCCCGAACTTGCCGAACTCGCGAGCATGAGGATTGCGGGCGAAGTCCACCAGCTGCAGGTGAGTAAGCTCGTTGAACCGCAAACCGTAGGCATACGCGACCTTCATCATCGTGGCGTCCCGATAGGCCGCCTGCCAGCCCTTCTTCCTAGTCGCACCGATCCGAGCGACCTCGTCGTCCGCGTACTCGAACAAGGCCTGAAGCTCCTCCTTGGTGTACGGGCGTTTGCTCGCCCGCCCGTCGTACTCCTGGACGTGGCTCGCGGTGTTCCAAGCAGAAAAGACCTGCGCCGGGTACGCGTCGAACAGTTGCTCACAGACGCGGTCCCACCCGTAGTCGGGGTCGCAGATGTACGAACAGAATGCCCGCAGTGAACTGTGGTAGCCACGCAACGTCGAGTGCGTCACGTGACGAACCGACCGAAGGTCCGCAGAGAACTCCTCAACCATCACCGGCGTCCAGTTCCACGGCTCCTCGTTCGAGTGCTCAATGAACCTCTGCACACAGCGCACACGCCGATCGATTGTGGAGAACTGCAGATTCCTGGACAACTGCTGGTTCCGCCATCCGTCGAGCATCAGTTCGACGACACGTTCCTCGGGCCCGCAGGAGCGGCACAGATTCGACCAGATGCACTCGGCCGACCTCATCGATCTGCATCGGAACCTCCACCAGAATCGGTTTCATCTGATGATTCAATGATGCATCCAATGAGACGGTAGGTCAATAGCCGCAGGTCAATCGAGCGCCGCAATCAAGCAAGCCAGCGGCCGGCGTGACTGCAGCTCGTCCGACTGTCGACACTCGGCATGGCTGAACGGGCATGTATACGCAGGTCACGACGCGATAAGATGAAACACGATCCACCCGGCGTGGGGGATTCGAGATGATTCATCCGATGCAATACGCAGGGTACTACCTGACATAATGTATCTTATCGGCACGATTGATAGCGTAGCTGGATCCGGCAATGGATGGCCGCCCTCACCCGAACTCGAGCAACGACCGCTACGCAAGCTGAAGCCAGCGACCGATTCCGCCGGCCTGGCCACCGAACAAGACCGCCAACTCTCGCCAGCACCTTCGTCGCCAGATTTCCGATAGCGCAAACGCAGCATCTCGACCCACTGAGATCGACTTCCAGAACAGTCCCGGAACCAACCGCCCCGCTGTGGCAGCCTCGACCACCATTACATCACAGTGACGTAATGGTGCTGGGGACCGGGGGGGCGAGACCACCGCACCGATGCGCGCCTACGCCGAAATCAAACGCGCTCATTTGATCTTTGCGCGGATACCCTGCGACCGCTCGCCGACTACGCGATCAACCGCGACTTCCCCGACCTCGCCGAACTGCCAGCGAGCGGCAACGACAGCCGTCAACTCGCGACCCTGACTTGGAAGCCTGGCCGACGGAACTCCGCCATCGAATCACAATCGATGACATCGGCTTAACGTCAAGATTCTTTGACATAGACAACGTGGAGTCCTCCGAGGCATTGCCCGAGATCGATCTCGGCCGCCGACTGGGCGAGCGGTAGTACGAACGTCGTCACAGCTTGTACTGAACGGAACACGCGACCTCAATGCCAAGCTAGCCCGGGTGACAATGTGGCCGCAGCCGCCCTCACGCGAACTCGCGCGATGAGTCGTAGCCGATCGGCTCCATCGCTGACGGCCATCGAACGGCCCCCTTGTAACCTGATCGTGCCGAACACGGGTTCCGGCCAATCATGACGACGGGAGTTCGTGGGTGTCTCGCAAGGACGCAGGTGCACGCTGGACGCTCGAGAACGCCGCCGATCTCACGGGGCGGGTCGCGGTGGTGACCGGCGCCAACTCCGGTATCGGGTACGAAACCGCGCGCGGGCTGGCGCGACTCGGCGCGACTGTCGTGATGGCCTGTCGTACGCAGAGCACCGCCGCGACGGCCCGTGCCCAGATCGTCGCTGAGAATCCAGGTGCGGACGTCGTCGTGGTGTCGCTGGATCTCGCGGATGCCGACTCCATTCGCCGGTGCGCCGAGCTCATCAACGCGCAGTACCGCACCATCGACATCGTGGTCGCCAATGCCGGGTACATCCCGACCGAGGTCGTCCGGAACGCCGACAGAATCGAACTGGGCTTCGCGTCGACCTTCCTCGGCCACTTCGCGCTCATCGGACTCCTCAGCCCGGGCCTGCTTCGCGCTCCCGCCGCGCGCGTGGTGACGGTCGGCAGCCTCGCACATCGCGCGAAGGGCCTCGATCCGACGAGACTGGGCGTCGGCAGCACGACCACACCGATGGGCGCCTATGCCGAAGCCAAACTCGCCCAGTTGATCTTTGCGGCTGAACTCGATCGCCGCTTCACCGCGACCCGAGCGCGCGCCATCTCGCTCGCCGCTCACCCCGGTGCCGCCCGGACCGGCGTGATGCGCGAACGCAGCAGGTGGATCCAGCGCGCCTACCACAGCCGATTCACCTGGCCGGTCCTGCGCCTGTTCATCAACGACGCGTACACCGGAGCGCTTCCCACGCTCCGCGCCGCCACCGATCCGACAGCCGACGGCGGGCAGTACTTCGGGCCGTCCGGCCCCTTCCAGCTGACCGGTGCTCCCGCAGTGGTCCAGGACAGTCCCGTCGTCCACGACTCCGCGGTCGGCGCGCAGCTCTGGGAGTTCGCCCAGACCCACACCGGCATCGTCTACCCGTAGCGCGATGAAACCGGCGCAGTCGTCGACCCGGCTACCCTGGCAGTCGTGTCCGCCGCACCAGAGTCCCCCGCACCCACCAGCACCGCGATCGCGGGTTTCGAGAACACCTTCGCCGAGGCGCTGGCCCCGCTGACCGTCGCGTGGCAGGGTGCCGAAGTCCCGGAGCCGACGCTTCTGATCCTGAACGACGAACTCGCAGAGTCGCTGGGACTGAGCGTTGCGGCTCTTCGCAGCGACGACGGTGTCGCGATCCTGTCCGGTGCAGCACGCCCGGCCGACGCCACCCCGGTCGCGACCGCGTACTCCGGTCACCAGTTCGGCGGCTACGCACCGATGCTCGGCGACGGGCGCGCGCTACTGCTCGGCGAATTGGTCGACACCGCGGGACGCCGGTTCGATCTGCAACTGAAGGGGTCCGGGCCCACCCCGTTCTCCCGCGGCGGCGACGGCTTCGCCGTGATCGGACCGATGCTGCGCGAGTACCTCGTCAGCGAGGCGATGCACGCGCTCGACATCCCCACCACCCGATCGTTGGCGGTCGTGGCCACCGGGCGCGACGTCCACCGTGACGGCGCCGAGCCGGGGGCGGTGCTCGCACGCGTGGCGGCCAGCCATCTGCGCGTGGGCACCTTCGAGTTGGCCGTCCGGCACCCGGACCTTCTCCGGCCGCTCGCCGACTACGCGATCAACCGTCACTACCCCGACCTCGCCGAACTGCCGGAGAGCGGCGACCGCAATCGCTACCTCGTGTTCCTGGAAACCGTCATCGAGCGGCAGGCCGCACTGGTCGCCCAGTGGATCCTCGTCGGCTTCGTCCACGGCGTGATGAACACCGACAACACCACCATCTCCGGGGAGACGATCGACTACGGCCCCTGCGCCTTCATCGACGCCTACGACCCGGACGCGGTGTTCAGCTCCATCGACCACGGCGGCCGCTACCGGCTGGGCAACCAGCCCGCGGCCCTGAAGTGGAACCTGGCCCGGTTCGCCGAGGCACTGCTGACGCTCATCTCCCCCGTTCCCGACGACGGAATCGCCGCGGCCACCGCCGCACTCGAAGCCTTCGATGACCACTACGAGCGCCACTTCGCCACCGGCTTGAGCGCCAAAGTCGGCCTCGTCGGCCTCGCGATCGACCGCTCGCTGCTCGACGACCTGCTGACGTTGATGCATCACCACCGCCTCGACTGGACCGGCACCTTCCGTGCCTTGGCCGACGAACTGCGGGGCGATCCCGCACCGCTCGACGACGCGCTGCCCCGAGAGGCGAGCGCTCCGTGGCTGGCTCGATGGCGGACGGCGTTGGCCGACCGCGGTGTGGACCCGGCGCAGATCGCAGCCGAGATGGATGCGGTGAACCCCGTCTACATTCCGCGCAATCACCGGCTCGACGACGCGCTGCGCGCGGCCACCGCGGGCGACCTCGTCCCGTTCCACCGACTGCTCGACGCGGTCACCCACCCCTACGAGCCCCGCGACGAGTGGTCGGATCTGGCTGACCCGGCACCGGAATCGTTCAGCGCCGGATTTCGTACCTTCTGCGGCACCTGACACGGGCGGCCAACACGAACCGACCAGGTTCGACACGGCCCGGATGAGTCACCGTTCCATTCGGCCAAGGGATAGTTTCAGCTACAACAGTTTCGGAGACCGCTGGGAGCCTCGTGACCACCTTGAGCCGCCGCTTCGGCGCCGTCAGCACCGCTGTCCTACTACTGGGCATCGTCGGCTGTTCGACAGACGGCCGCGCCATGCCGTCCACGGCGGCTTCCAGCGCTTCGGTGGTGACCGACACCGGGATCGACTTCTCCTCGGAGGACTTCGTGGTACGCGCCGACGGCGGTGTCGCGCCGGTCGGCACCGAGGTCACCGTCACTCCGAGTGAGGCGGCGCTGCCCGGCGACTGGGCTCAATTCGCCACCGCAGCAGGCCCGGCCGCGGACATCACTCTCGAAGACGGACGACAACCGGCCACACCGATCTCCATCGAGTTCACGAAGGTGGCGAACGAGAAGGCCAACTTCGTCCTGACCGAGACCGACGGCGAGGTCGAATTACTGCCCCGCATTCCCGGACAGCGGCTGGCGACGGAGACCACGCACTTGAGCACATTCTGGCCAGTCGTCTTCGACGTCAACCGGTACGGCGCGTATGCGGGCGACGCCATCGGCACGGCCCTCAACATCTCCTCTGAACCACCCAGCTGTTATCGCGGCGATGGCGTGAACGCCGCGGGAAGTGCGCGGGTCTCAAAAGTCGCCGGGAACGTGCTGTATCCCTGCATCGAGACGAACGGGTCCGACGCTGAGCTCTCCCTTCAATCCAATTCCGGTCTGACGTGGACCGTCGCCACCGATCCACAATGGAGGCCCATGCTGCCGACAACATTCAAGTTGTCGAGCGCAGTCACCGCCAGCGCCTGGGGCAACGCGGACCCCGCCCTGACTCGGGGTGCGGCGCTGCTCCTCCCCGAGGCGACGACAATCCTCACCACCGACAGCTTCGTGGCCACCGAAGTGAAAGCCGTCGTGAATCCCGTGCTATCGCAGATTCGCACAGGAGCTCTGGCCGTCGACATCTTCGTTCCCGACCAGATCGCCAAGAACATGACCAAGGCGAGCTGCGCGACCGACCTCCTGCAGAGTTCCACAGGAACCATCGCCGCCGCAGTGATGCAGTCAGCAGCCAGTTGTGTCGGCTCGGTGGTCGGCGGATCCGCAGCCGAGGTGATCGGGATCGTCGTCGACGGCGGAGGCGCGCTGTGGACCCAACTCGAAGGCATCGTTCGGACCGCTTCGATGACGGACGACGTCACCTTTCAGGTCACCCCCACCGATTCGACGGACAGGGTCGGCGCCGAGATCGATCGCGCGCTGGTCGAGCCCATGCTCGGCACGTGGACGGGTCCCGTCGACCAGCCAAGTAGCAGCCGCGACTATTCCACGGTCCTCACCCTGCGTCACGATGGTCGCACCGTGGTCGGCACCGTCGAATACCCCGAACTCCGGTGCAGCGGGACGCTACACGGCGCGCAGATGGCCGGCGATGTTCTGAAGATCCACGAAACCATCACCGTCAACGGTCAGTGCGTCGAGGAAGTGGACCTGGAGCTCAGAATGGACGGCGACAAGCTGGCCTACCGATTCGGTTCGGGCCGAGGGATCGGTACGGCGAGCCTGTCCCGCGTGAGGTAGCGGCGCCGCGCGCTCCCTCGTCGCAAGCACTACTACGCCGGGGCGCCGGATCGCGCCGCCACGATCTGGAAGAGCTTGTCGGCCTGAGCGTCGACCGACTGGGGCCCGTTGCCGGTCAAGAGCAGATGCTCCTCGTCCCAGATCACCCGGATCGCGGAGGGATTCAGCGTCAACGACACGTCGTAGCCGGCGTCCTTGAGCGCCTCGTCCACGTAGTACAGCGGGCGCGTCTTCTCCCCCGGAATCTTCGGGTATCCGACCTTGAACATCGGGACCTCGCCGTACTTCGGAACGGTCGTGACCCGCGCACCCTTGAACGCGTGATCGTCGTTCACGATGGGCACGCCGTCGGCGTCGAGACGATAGCGGGCCGACGTCATCGCCACCGGTGCGTGGCAGATCAGGCTGATGGGAATCGCGTTCTCGCGCAGGCTGTTCAGCAGTTCGCCCAGCACGGGATTGTCGTGGAAGTCGACCATCGGGGCGTGGCCGCCGGGTGCGAACATGAAGTCGAATTCGGCCAGCGAGAGGTCGTCGGCGGCGTCACGGTGCTTTTCGGCGTCGCGTCGTGCAACGAGTTCCGGATTCTTCGCCCGCACAGCGGCGGGGGTCGCACCGGGGAGGGCCCACTGCATCATGGTGCTCGCGGTGTCGGCGCCCAGGCTCTCGCCACCGTGCATGCCGAGCGCCAGACCGTTGATTTCCAGCGACGGCACGGCGCCGTCCGGGGTCGCCAGGACGATATCGTGGGTGTCCTCGAACTTGGCAAGGACACTGGCCAGTTCGACGAGGAACCAGCCGATGTTGAGGCTGCGTCCGGTCGGCGTCGCCGTCGCGTCGGCCTGGCGAAGTCGAACGTGATGCGCTATTTCGAGTCGCGGGAAGCCGTGCTGCTGGAGTTGCTCGTCTCCCAGGTGAAGGACTTCTTCCCACTGGCGAGCGCGCGCTTGTCGTCCGACGTCGTCCCGCAGCACTCCGCAACCGACAGGGCCGCCGCCGTCGCCGCAGCACTGAGCGCCGAGTTCGCGAAGCAGCCGACGATGTACGAACTGCTCGACGCCCAGGCCGGTGCCCTCGAACGCAATATCAGCGCGGCCACTGCTGCCGACTACAAGCGCGCCGGGTACGAAACCTCCGGTGAGTTCGCCGCCGCTCTACGACGGGCGCTGCCGGAACTCGACGAACCGGCGACGGTCGACGCCGTCAAGCTCATCGTGATGCTGGTCGGCACCATCTGGATCAACGCGCATCCGCCCGCGGCCGTGCAGGAGGCGTATGCGGCCGACCCCGGCCTCACGTTCCTGCCGGACGGCTTCGAACGGTCGCTGGAGAACGCGATCCGCGCTGTCCTCCTGGGACTTCTCGCCCAGGCGACAGATCCGGTGTGACAGTGCGTCAGCCGCGCATCGAGCCGGTCTCTTGGAAGCGCTGGTGGAAGCTGAATGCCTCGCCGAGGAGGTGCGGGGTCTGCCCGGCGTCGGGCATCGCGTCAGCGCGCTCGAGGTAGTCGTTGAGCATCGGACGGTAGTCCGGGTGCGCGCACTTGTCGATGATCACCCGGGCGCGTCGCCGCGGCGACAGGCCGCGCAGATCGGCCAGGCCGAACTCGGTGACGATCACCTGGGTGTCGTGCTCGGTGTGATCGATGTGCGGCACCATCGGCACGATCGCGGAGATGGCACCGTTGCGCGCGGTGGACGGGCTCAGGAACATCGACACGTATCCGTTGCGAGTGAAGTCGCCGGACCCGCCGATGCCGTTCATGATCTTGGTGCCCATCACGTGCGTGGAGTTCACGTTGCCGTAGATGTCGGCTTCGAGCATGCCGTTCATCGCGATCACGCCGAGGCGACGCACCACCTCCGGGTGGTTGCTGATCTCCTGCGGCCGCAGCGTGATGTGGTTGCGATAGACGTCGATGTTCGCGACGAACTCCTCGAGACCGGCCTCACTCAGCGCCAACGACGTCGACGATGCGTGCGCGACGGTGCCGTCCTTGATCAGCGCCAGCATGCTGTCCTGCAGGACCTCGGAGTAGCAGGTCAGGTTCTTGTATCCGCCGCGGTCGAGACCGCCGAGCACCGCGTTGGCGACGTTGCCGATACCGGCCTGCATCGGCAGCAGCGTGTCGGCCGGCATGCGGCCGGCACGCACCTCGTAGTCGAAGAAGTCCAGGACGTGCCCGGCGATGGCCTTGCTGACCGCATCCGGCTCGGTCAGCGCACTGGCCTCATCCCGCGCATGGGTCTCGACGACGGCGACGACCTTCTCCGGATCCACCCGGAAGGTGGGCTGACCGATCCGGTCGTCGGCGCGAGTGATCTGGATCGGCTTGCGGTGCGGCGGCAGCGCGGTGCCGTAGTAGACGTCGTGGATACCCTCCAGCTCCGCAGGCACCCACGAGTTCACCTCGAGGATGATCTTGTCGGCCACGTCGAGCCACGTCTTGTTGTTGCCGATCGAGGCGGACGGAATCAGTTCCCCGTCCTCGGTGATCCCGGCGACCTCGACGACGGCGATATCGACGTGGCCGTAGTACCCCTGCCACACCTGCTGCGCAACGTGCGACAGATGGATGTCGACGTAGTCCATCTGTCCGTTGTTGATCCGGCGCCGCGCGGTGGGCTCGGACTGGTATGGCATGCGCAGGGCGATGCCCTCCACCTCCGACAGCAGACGCTCGGTATCGCTCGACACCGACGCCCCGGTGAGGAGGTTGATGGTGAAGTCCGTGCCACCCGCTCGCACCTCGCGGATCCGCTCGGCCAGCGCCGGAATCGTCACCTTGGGCGTGCCGCCGCTGGCAAAGCCACTGATGGCCACGGTGTCGCCGGGTCCGATGTGCTTCACGGCCTCGGCAGCGGATGTGACCCGCTGTGCCAACGTCGCGTTCCGGATGCGATCGGCGACACCTGCGGCGCCTGAAGTGATGCTCATGGGGGTCAATAATAGGCGGTGGCGCTCGGGTGAATTTCAGCGAACACCCTACCTACGAGTAGACAATTTGCTATTGGATCCATCCGTACGGCCATATCGCCACCGCCGCAATGGTTCTCAGGTGGTTCCCGGGGTGCTCACCGACGAGGCGTCAACGTGATCGAGCCGATCACCGCGCCGTTGAAGTACGCCGGGCCCCTGTAGCCGCCGTGGCCGTCGCGGTTCAGGATGATGCGGTGGCCGGGCATCACGTCGACGTAGCCGCCGGTGCGCGTGGGATGAATCTTGTACCTGCCGATCAGCACCAGATCGCCCCCGCGGACCTGTGCGTTGCGCTGCAGGAGAATGATTCCGGACGACCACGTCGTGGAGACATAGTTTCCCGATTTCACTTCGGCATTGGCCTCACCGGCCACGCCGAGCAGTGCGGCGGAACTGACTGTCACAGCGACTGCGACGGTCCTCGCGATAGTCCGATTGACGTGCTTTGACATGACTGGCACCTCTCGCTTCGGGCAATCCAGAGTACGCCCGTGCACGTGCAATTGTTACCCCCGTCACTGAGTCTGCGAGGCTACGAAATGTCGGACCGAGCTATCGAACCCGGGCAATACGGACGGTCCGACCTGAGTAAAGTCCGGGCTATGGGATCCGCTGAGCCACACAACGATTCGCTCGCAGAGCACCCGGAGGTACGGATCGACACCGGCGTCGTTCGCGGCAGTTGGCGGCCGACGACCGGCGGTCGTGGCAACGCGAAGTCCGCTGCCTTCGTCGGCATCCCGTTCGCTGAACCGCCGGTCGGTGACCTGCGGTTCGCCGCACCGGTGCCGAAGGCACCGTGGGACGGCGTGCTGGAAGCCACCGAGTACGGCGCCACCGCGCAACGTGCGGTGGACGGCGTGGTGCTGATTCCAGAACCGTCGATCCCCGGCGACTCGACGCTGAACGTCAACGTCTTCACACCCGACCCGACCCCCGCGGACGGTGCGGGACTGCCGTTGATGGTGTGGATCCACGGCGGCGGCTTCTTCGCCGGCTCCCCCGCCAGCCCCTGGTACGACGGCCGCAACTTCAACCGCGACGGCATCGTGACCGTGACGATCTCCTACCGCCTCGGGTTCGACGGCTTCGGCTGGATCGACGGCGCGCCGTCGAACCGCGGTGTCCGGGACTGGCTGCTGGCCCTCGAATGGGTGCAACGCAATGTCGCCGCGTTCGGCGGAGACCCGAATCGGGTGACCATCGCAGGCCAGTCCGCCGGCGGCGGCGCGGTGATGACGCTCCTCGGGATGGAATCGGCCCAGCACCTGTTCCACGGCGTGTATTCGATGTCCGGCTTCGTCGCCGAGGGCCCGATGGCCGACGCCCAGGAATTCGGTCGATCCATGGCCGAGCGCGGCAAGGTCGCTCCGACGCTCACGGGCTGGCGGTCGCTGACCGAGCAGCAGGTCCTCGACCTGCAGAAGAAGTCGACGGCGATGAATCTCGCCATGATCCGCAAGACGCTCGCCGGAGGCATGGCCATGGGTCCGGTGATCGACGGCGAACTGATCCAGCGTCCGAGCGCGGAGTCGTTTCGGCTCGGCATCGGCGCCGACAAACCGCTCGTGCTGGGGACGGCCGACGACGAGTTCGCCATGCTGACCACGAGCCCGGCAGCCGCGAACGTTCTTCGCTTGGTCCCCACCGGGCTGATCCTGCGACTCCTCGGCGTCCCGACCGCGTCACGAAGCCCGTACCTCGAGGCGAACCGGGACGTCGTCGCCAAAGGCAAGGGACGCCTCGCCGGACGGCTGTTCTCCGACAAGATCTTCCGCACCTCGATCCCCACGATCGTCAGCGCGCGCGGGGCCGCGCCCACGTGGACGTTCCGATTCGCTTGGCCCTCAAATAGATTCGGCTTCGCCGGGCACTGCATCGACGTGCCCTTCTTCTTCGACGTGCTCGACGGCCCGTCACTGGACCCCCTCACCGGCCCGCATCCCCCACAGGAACTCGCCGACCGAGTGCACGCCGCCGCCGCCGAGTTCATCGTCGACGGAGATCCGGGATGGCCGAAAAACGAAGCACCGACGCATATCTCGCGGGTCTACGACCTCCCGGTCCGCGACGAACCCGAGGCCTACGCCTCCGTGCTGCCACTTCTCCCCTGACTTCTCCCCTGCCGCGAAGGAATCCACCATGGCCGACTCCACTCGAGATCTGCTCGCCCAACTCACCGTCGAGGAGAAGGCGTCACTCACCAGCGGCGCCGACTTCTGGAACACCAAAGCCGTTGAGCGCGTAGGCGTTCCGTCGATGATGCTGACCGACGGCCCGCACGGTCTGCGGAAGCAGGCCGGGGCGGGAGATCACCTCGGCATCAACGACAGCGTCCCCGCTACCTGCTTCCCGCCCGCCGTCGGCCTCGGGTCCAGTTTCGATCCCGAACTCGCGCAGCGCATGGGGCGGGCCATCGGGACCGAAGCCGCGATCGAAGACGTCGCCGTGGTCCTGGGGCCGGGCATCAACATCAAGCGATCCCCGCTGTGCGGCCGAAACTTCGAGTACTTCTCCGAGGATCCGCTCGTCGCCGGCTGGATGGGAGGCGCCCTCGTCGACGGCATCCAGTCGCGCGGCGTCGGGTCGTCGCTCAAGCACTTCGCGGTGAACAATCAGGAGTCCGACCGGATGCGGGTGTCCGCCGACGTCGATCCGCGGCCGCTTCACGAGATCTATCTGCGCGGCTTCGCCCACGTCGTCCGGCAGTCGCAGCCGTGGACGGTGATGTGCTCCTACAACAAGATCAACGGCGTCTACGCCTCGGAGAATCCGTGGCTGCTGACCGACACCTTGCGCACCGCCTGGGGATTTCAAGGCCTGGTTGTCTCCGACTGGGGCGCGGTCAACGAGCGCGTCGCCGCGCTGGTCGCCGGCCTCGATCTGGAGATGCCGTCCAGCGGCGGCGTCACCGACGCGGAGATCGTGGCCGCCATCTGCGACGGCACCCTGGATCCGGCCGTGCTCGACACCGCGGCCGAGCGCAATCTCGAGCTCGTCGCGAAGGCTCAGCAACGGCCCCCGGTCGCCGGGCCGCTCGACGTCGACGCCCATCACGCACTCGCCCGCGAAGTTGCGGGGCGCAGCATCGTGCTGTTGAAGAACGACGACGCGCTGCTCCCCCTCGCCCCGGACTCCTCGGTGGCGCTGATCGGCGAGTTCGCCCGCACCCCGCGATTCCAGGGCGGCGGGTCGTCGCACATCAATCCGACCAAGGTCGACAGCGCGCTCGACGAGTTCGTGGCGCAGCTCGGCGACCGCGTTCGGTTCGCTCCCGGCTTCACCTTCGACGGCGCCGACGCGGCCCTGTTCGAGGAAGCCGTGGCACTCGCCGGTCAGCAGGACGTGGCGGTTCTGTTCGTCGGCCTGCCGGCTGCCGAGGAGTCCGAAGGATTCGACCGCGAACACCTGAATCTTCCTGCGGCACAGCTGGATCTGGTCGACGCCGTGCTCGCGGTGAACCCGAATACGGTGGTGGTGCTGTCCAACGGCGCCGTGGTGACGCTCCCCTTCGCCGAGAGTGTGCCGGCCATCGTCGAGGCCTGGCTGCTCGGTCAGGCCGGCGGCAGCGCCACCGTCGACGTGCTGACCGGCGCGGTGAACCCGTCCGGTCGCCTCACCGAGACCATCCCGCTGCGACTGGAGGACACCCCGGCGTTCGGAAACTTCCCGGGCGCCCTCGGCCACGTCCGGTACGGCGAAGGCATCTACGTCGGCTACCGCTGGTACGACCAGCGCGAACTCGATGTCGCCTACCCGTTCGGCCACGGCCTCTCGTACACCGAGTTCTCCTACGAACCGGTGACTGCCGAGACCGACGAGACCGGCCAGGTGATCGTCACGGTGCGGGTGACCAACGTCGGCGACCGGACCGGGCGCGAGGTGGTGCAGGCCTACGTCGGGCTCGACGAGTCGATCGTCGACCGCGCGCCCCGAGAGCTGAAAGCCTTTGTGTCCGTGGAGATTCCGGCGGGGATGACGTGCGAGATCCCACTCATGATCCATCGCGACGACCTCGCCTACTGGGATGTGCGTGCCGACCGGTTCGCCGTCGAGGGCGGCACCTACCGGATCGACGTCGGTTCCTCGAGCCGCAACATCGCGCAGTCGACCACCGTCGAGGTGACCGGCGATGAGCTTCGCCTGCCGCTGACCATGGAGTCCTCGCTCGGCGAGGTGATGGCGCACCCGGTGGCCGGTCCGATCGTCGCCGAGCAGTTGGCGGCGATGCAGTCCGATTCGTCGGACGACGCGGCCGGCGGCTTCCTCGATGACCCGATGGTGACCCAGCTGCTCGGTTCCTTCCCGATCGGCCGCCTCACGTCCTTTCCCGGCGTCGGCATCGAGGCCGATCAGGTTCGGGCCCTGATCGCCGTCGCCAACCAGGGACTCGACGCCTGAGATGATCGACGACGTGACCACCATCGACACCTCGCCCGCCGCGCCGGCCTTCGACGACCTGCTCGCCACTCGCTACAGCTGCCGCGCCTACCGCGACGACCAAGTGCCCGCCGAGACCATCACCGAGATTCTGACCACCGCGCAGCGGACCGCGTCGTGGTGCAACAGCCAGTCGTGGAAGGTGTCCGTGACCAGCGGCGCCGGCACCGAGCGGCTGCGGAACGCGGTGTACACCGCGGCCTCGACCGGGGTGGCCGACGCCGCCGACATCGCGTTCCCGCGCGAGTACCGCAACGAACACCGCGACCGCCGTCGGGCCAGCGGCTTTCAGCTGTACGACGCGATGGACATCGCCCGCGACGACCACGGACGCCGCCAGGCGCAGATGCTGGAGAACTTCCGGTTCTTCGGGGCGCCGCACGTGGCGATCATCCACTCCGACGAAGCACTCGGGGCGTACGGCGCGGTGGACTGCGGCGGCTACGTCGCCAACTTCCTCACCGCGGCCGCCGCGCACGGCGTCGGCACGGTCGCGCAGGCCGCACTCGCCCTCTATCCCACCGTGCTCCGCCGGGAGCTCGGCCTCGGCGAGGACCGCACCATCGTGTGCGGCATCGCCTTCGGCTACCCCGACGTCGACCATCCGATCAACGGCTACCGCACCGATCGCGCGCCGTTGACCGAAGTGGTCGACTGGGTGACCGACTGAGTCATCGGTCGGCCGTCAGGTCGGCACCACCACGGCGACGGTGCGCGGCGCCGGACCCGACCGGGTCTCGCCGCCGATCGCCTCGAAGATCAGCCGCCCGTCGCGCAGTGCTGCACCGAGGCCGAGGAGCAGTTCGATGGCCGGGGCCAGATCGTCGGCCGCCTCCGTCGGCGGCGCGAACTCGACGCCCAGCGGCAACGCGAACATGCCCAGGTCGGTGAGCCGGGCGTCAGCCCAGATCGACGGCGGCCACGGTGACGTCAGCGCCGTCGTCTCCTCGGACAGCACGTGGACCATCAGCATCTGCGGTGCTTCGTCGTCGTCGATCAGTTCCTCGCCGACGACCGAGGCGGGCCACCACAGCAGGCCGTCGATGGGCGCAAGCCCCTGCGGGCCGGCGGTGCCGAGGATGGTCAGCGAGAGCGACTTCTCCAGCAGCACCAGGCCGCGGTGACCGAGCGCCGGCAGGTCATCGCCGTCAGTCGGCACGGGCACTTCGCCACGCAGCAGGTCCGTGCAGTTCTCCGTGAGCCACATCGGCGCGACTGCCTCGACGGACCGCAACGTCGAGTCGAGTACCCCGCGAATCCGCGCGGATCCGGCGTCGGTGCGGCCGTCCGTTGTCGAGCGCAGTCGCCGATAGCTGTCGGCGAGTTCGTCGCGAATGCTCGCGGCCTCCGCTTGATTCCAGTGGTGTCCGGGTCCCCCGTGATTTCTCATGCGGTGACGGTAACGCCGCACTCGCACCTGGACCAGGACGTTTTCCACAGGCAGGAATCACCGACCCGTCGGTGTGAAGAACCCCTCCGGCAACGCCCTCAACCAGGCACGATAGTCCGCATAGACCGCGGCCAACGCCGCCCCTGGCCACTGCGGCGGCAGGAGTTCCGCCGGTAGCAGCGGATCGGTCTGCAGATGGTGCACCGCCGCGACCATCGTCCGGTAGCGCGTCGGCTCATCCTCGACGGCAGCGAGCGCGTCGAGGTACTGGCGTGCGCGATCGGACCATGCGGGCAGATCCCAGAGCTCGCCGGCCAACGCGCCGGGATCCTCGGTGGGCTGCGACGAGAAGAACGTGACGTCCTGGCGCACCGAGGCCGACCATGCGCGCTGCACGTTGGCCGGCCGCAGCCACACGCCCTCGCGGAGTTCGCCCATCCGTTGACGGCGCATCTCGGCCCGCAGCGCGACCCGTTCGGACGGTGTACGACTCCCGGCGGTCACCACCGCCATCTCCCAGTCGCCGTTCCAGGGTCGCTGCTCGGGCGGCTCGACGGCGCGCTGTCGTTCCCGGAGCCGCTCGGACAGCGTGTAGACCGCGTCGCTGCGCGTGAGGTCCCCGCCGGCGACCATCCTGGTCAGCGCCACCCTCGTCGTCGATTCGGAGACGCCGAACAGGCCCATCGCACCGACGATCTCGCGCCCGCTCAGGCTCGGCGGATCCGCACCGAGCAGCATGCTCAGCACCGCAGAGCGGGCCGGCACCGGAGGTACGAGCGGAGTTTCCATCGTCGTCGAACACTACACACCCGAAGCATTACAGTCCTTGTTCGCACGATGTTGTTATGTAATAGTCGGTGGCATGAGCACCCACGAAGTCACCAACCAGGTTCCCGAACTGGTCGACGTCGACCTCGCCGACGCACCGGTCATCACCGAGGCCCTCGCGCGCTCGACGATGACCGCCGACGACATCGCCGAGGTGCACGCCATCGGCACGCTGGCCGGCAGCGCCGCGATGATCGAGCTCGGCGACCTCGCCAAAGAGCACCCGCCGGTGCTCACCACCCACGACCGGTACGGCCATCGGATCGACGAGGTGCGCTACACCCCGGCCTATCACCAGCTGATGGACACCGCGGTGCGGCACGGCATGCACGCCGCACCCTGGTCCGATCCCCGCCCCAACGCCCACCTGCTGCGCGCCGCGAAGTTCAGCGTGTGGTCGCAGGTCGACGCCGGCCACGGCTGCCCCATCTCGATGACCTACGCCGCCGTCCCCGCGCTGCGCGCGAATCCGGAGCTGGCCGCCGCCTACGAGCCGCTGCTGACCACCTCGGTCTACGACCCGGGCCTGCGTTCTCCGCTCACCAAGCGCGGCCTCATCGCGGGCATGTCGATGACCGAGAAACAGGGCGGCTCCGACGTCCGCGCGAACACCACCACCGCCGTGGCCCAACCCGACGGCACCTACGCGATCACCGGGCACAAGTGGTTCACCTCGGCCCCGATGTCGGACCTGTTCCTCACCCTCGCGCAGACGTCGGCGGGCGTGACCTGCTTCTTCGTGCCGCGTGTCCTGCCCGACGGCACGCGCAACAGCTTCGCCTTGCAGCGACTGAAGAACAAGCTCGGCAATCACTCCAACGCCAGCAGCGAGGTGGAGTACGACGACACCGTCGGCTGGGCCGTCGGCGAGGAGGGCCAGGGCGTCAAGACCATCGTGGAGATGGTGAACCTCACCCGGCTGGACTGCGTCCTCGGCAGCGCGACCGGCATGCGCACCGGCGTCGCCCAGGCCGCCCACCACGCCGCGCACCGTCGTGCCTTCGGCGCCACCCTCAACGAGCAGCCGTTGATGGGCAACGTGCTCGCCGACCTCGCGGTGGAGGCCGAGGCCGCCACCATGGCCGGCCTGTGGCTGGCCGACCTGACCGACGCCGCCACCGCCGGTGACGAGCGCGCCGCACTGTTGCGCCGGATCAGCCTGGCCGTGACCAAGTACCACGTGTGCAAACGCGGGCCGGTCCACGCGGCCGAGGCCCTCGAATGTCTCGGCGGCAACGGCTACATCGAGGACTCCCGCATGCCGCGGCTGTACCGTGAGGCCCCGCTCATGTCGATCTGGGAGGGTTCGGGCAACGTCGCCGCCCTCGACACCCTGCGCGCCATCGGCCGCCAGCCGGAGACGCTGGGCGTGTTCCTCGACGAGGTGAAGCAGGCCGCCGGCGCCGACGCTCGCCTCGACGCGGCCGTCGCCGATCTGGAGAAGCAGTTCGGCGCCATCGACCTGTCCGACGGCGCCGGCCTGCAGTACGGTGCTCGACGACTCATCGGCACGATGGCCCGCGTCCTGCAGGGTTCGCTGCTGGTGCGCTACGGTCACCCGGCCGTCGCCGACGCCTTCGCGGTGAGCCGCCTGGCCGGCGACCACGGCGACGTCTTCGGCACTCTCCCTTCGGGATTGGACATCCGCACCATCGTCGAACGGGCAACCCCCAAGGTCGGTTGAACAGTCCCCGACCGCACGCCACTTCCGAGCCCACTGGGGCACTAGGGTGGGCGACGTGAGTGTTCGCGCCGGCATCATCGTCACCGGAACCGAAGTCCTGCACGGTCAGATCTCCGATCAGAACGGTCCGTGGGTGGCCGAGCGCCTACTCGAGTACGGCCTCGACGTGGCGCACGTGACGATCTGCGGCGACCGCCCGGAGGACATGGCCGCGCAGTTGCGCTTCCTCACCGAGGACGGCGTCGACCTGATCGTGACCACCGGTGGCCTCGGCCCCACCGCCGACGACCTGACGGTACCGACCGTCGCCGAGTTCTGCGGCCGCGACCTGGTCCTCGACCGCGCCCTGGAAGCCGATATCACCACGATCATCCGGAAGTGGCGGCGATTCGCCGACGACCACGAGCTCGCCCCGGCCCTCACCGCGGCCATCGCCAAGCAGGCCCTGGTCCCGACCGGTGCCAGCCCGATTCCGCCGACCGGCACCGCGCCGGGGGTCGCGATCCCCGCCGATCAGTACCGGCCGACGATCCTGATCCTGCCCGGCCCGCCCCGGGAGTTGCAGGCGATGTGGCCGGCCGCCGTCGACGTTCCGGCGATCGCCGCCGTCCTCGCACGCGGCGACGACGTGGTGCACCGCAAGATCCGCGCCTACGGCCTGTCCGAGGCCGACCTCGCGCAGACTCTGCGTCGCGCCGAATCCGACCTGCCCGGCTTCCGCGACCTAGAAGTCACCACGTGCATGCGGCTGGGCGAGGTGGAGATCGACACCCGCTTCGCGACCGCCGAGGAGCCGATCTACGACGCGCTGAAAACCCTTCTCCACCAAGAGCATTCGGCACAGATCTTCTCCGCGGACGGCGCGCCCCTAGACGAACTGCTCGCCGTCGCGCTCGCCGGGCACACCATCGCGACCGCGGAGAGTTGCACCGGCGGGCTGGTTGCCGCACGCCTCACCGACCGGCCGGGATCGTCGTCGTACGTCCTCGGCGGCATCGTCTCCTACGCCAACGAGGTCAAGTCCGGTGTGCTCGGAGTGCCGGCCGCGCTGATCGGCGAACTCGGCGCGGTCAGCGAGCCGGTCGCGTCGGCAATGGCCGAGGGCGCTCGCGCACGCACCGGGGCGACGGTGGCCGTCTCCACCACCGGTATCGCCGGACCCGGCGGCGCGGTCCCGGGCAAGCCGGTCGGGACGGTCTGTTTCGGCTTGGCGATCGACGGTGAGCCGACCCGCACCGTCACGCGGACCTTCCCCGGCGACCGCACCATGGTGCGCACCCTGGCCACCACCTTCGCGCTGCACCTGGTTCTCGGCGCGCTCACCTGAACCAGCACCGAGCAAGCGCTCGGACGTCTACGCTGCGAGAGGGCCGTCGCCCCCTCCCTTTCCCCCGACGGCCACGAGGAGAGGAACGCCGTGTCGGAAAAGATCACCGCCCTGGACCTGCCCGCCCAGGAACTGAGCGAAGCTACCCAGCGCTATTTCGACGTCTGCCAGGAGAAGCTCGGCATGGTGCCGAATGTGTTGCAGGCGTACACCTTCGACGAGACCAAGCTCGCCGCGTTCACCGGCATGTACAACGATCTGATGCTCGGCGACTCCGGCCTCTCCAAGCTCGAGCGCGAGATGATCGCCGTGGTCGTGTCGTCGATCAACAAGTGCTACTACTGCCTCACCGCGCACGGTGCCGCGGTGCGCGCACTGTCCGGGGACCCCGCACTGGGCGAGCAGCTGGTGATGAACTTCCGCGCCGCCGACCTCGACGACCGTCAGCGGGTCATGTTGGAGTTCGCCGAGAAGCTCACCGAGACCCCGGCGAAGATGGAGGAGACCGACCGGCAGCGCCTGCGCGAGGTCGGCTTCAGCGACCGCGACATCTGGGACATCTCGTCCACCGCAGCGTTCTACAACATGACCAACCGGGTGGCCAGCGCCATCGACATGCGGCCGAATCCCGAGTACGCCGGCCAGTCGCGCTAGTCGCCAGTCACGTTAGTCGGCCGGACCGCTCGGACGGACCCGCGCCAGCGTCCGCAGCGGCAGCCAGATCCACAACCACACCAGGAGCAGGCCGAGGCCGCCTGCTGCGAGCCCGGCACCCCATCCCGAGTTCGTCGTGGCGAGCACGACGATCGCCGCGGCACCGGCGAGGGCGACGGCCAGGCACATCAGGCCGACCACCGCCTCGCGATGGGTGGTGGCGATGATGGTGCGCATCTCGTGCTGCCGGAACAGCACCCGGTGCATGGCGATCGGCGCGAGCAGAAAGGCGACGGCCGCCACCGCGAACCCGACCGTCACGAGGTAGATCACCACCTCGGGGCCGTCGAGCACGTCGAATCGCGACTGGAACGGCACGATCAGGAGGAAGCCGGCCAACACCTGAACACCGGTCTGGAGCACACGCAGTTCCTGTATCAGGATCGACCAATTGCGGTCGAGACGCTGTGCCACGGTCTCACCGTCGCGAGCCTCCCGGTCCCAACTCTGCTCACCGTCGTCCACGGGGTCGGGCAGATTCCAGAGCGCCCCGAGCACCGAACTCATCGCCGCCTCCCTCGCAGTACCCATCGACCTGTCTGCACAACTCTCGACGGTAGTCCGGGTTCTGGTCGCCCGAGCCATCCGAACACGTGAAGAAACCGACATCTCACCGATATCGCCCGTCGGACGGCTAGGTTGATCCCCGACTCGATCTCAGATCCGGAGGATGAATTGTCCGCAGTGCCCGGTTGGTATGACGACCCCTGGAAGCAGGCACCCCTGCGCTGGTATGACGGCTCCGGCTGGACGTCCTCAGTGAGCTATCAACCGGGGTGGTATCCCGATCCGTGGCAGGAGGCCGACAAGCGATGGTTCGACGGTCGGCAGTGGACCACGAGTACGCAGGAACCCCACGCTCCCGCGCCGTCGTCGGCCACTGCACCCGCACCTGAACCCGAACCCGAGTCGTCTCATGCGGCTGAACCTCGCCGCCCAACAGAACCTGCGCGTGAGTCACACGCGTCACCACCGGCGCAGATCGAGAAGTCGGGGCGTCTGACGTCCCTGCTCGGGTCGGCCCCCGCCGTGGTGGTCATCGATGTCGAAACCACCGGACTGGGGAGATCGGACCGCATCGTGGAAATCGCGATGGTCACCTTGAATGAGCACGGTGTCGTGGTCGATGAATTCGCGACCATGGTCAACCCGCATCGAGATGTGGGTGCCTCATGGATTCATGGAATCACCGCCTCGATGTTGGCCGACGCCCCCACCTTCGCGGATATCGCGGAAGCGGTGGCCAGTCGAATAGACGGCGCAATCGTGGCCGCCCACAATGCGCCGTTCGACACCCGAATGCTGGATGCCGAGCTGAACCGCAGCGGCATTCAGGTGCAGTGGGGACGGCACCTCGACACACTCGCCGTCACCCGACACAAACTCGGTGTGGCGTGCGAAATCCACGGCATCGTGCTCGACGACGCTCACTGCGCGCTCTCCGATGCCCGAGCGACAGCGGAGTTGCTCGTGCGGGTATCCGCTGAGTTCACGACCGTCGGACATCCGACCCGCACGGGGATACGTGCCCCGACATCGGTCCGACTCCGTACCCGCGAACAAGGCCCCCGAGTGCATGCGAGCCCGCCGTTTCTCGTCGAATTGGCCGACAACGTGCACCCCGAGCCGGATGTCGCCCCGTATGCACTCCTGCTGGCACAAGCACTCGCCGATCTGATGCTGACCGCGGAGGAGCGGGCCGATCTCGCCGACCTCGCCGAGCAATTCGGACTGTCGCCGGCCGACCGGGAACGAGCCCACCGCGGATTCCTCACCGACCTCATCGAGGCCGCCCTTGATGACGGCGTAGTCACCGATGACGAGCTCGACCGGTTGGCCAGGGTCGCCGCCCTCCTGGACCTACCTCCGGAACTCGTCACCACCCGCACCAACCCGTACCGTTTCGACGAGGCTGCACTGCCACTGTCCTCCGGCCTCCGCGTGTGTTTCACCGGCGACGCCGTCGACGCGCGCGGCGTCCCGTACGACCGTGACGCCCTCCGTGCACTGGCGACTGCGGCAGGGTTGGCGCCGGTGGATTCGGTGACGAAGAAGAACTGCGACCTTCTCGTCACGGCCGATCTGTCGTCCCTATCGGGTAAGGCGAAGTCCGCCCACCGTTACGGCACGCACATGGCCGACGCCGCGGAGTTCATTGCCGCACTTCACGATGGTGGCGACCTTCCCGTGCGGAGCATGCGATCGGCCGGAATCGCCTGTGTCTGTGAGGAGTGTGGCGATTCCTGGTCGGCGACCCGTCGTACCCGGACCTGCAAGGCGTGTCGTCCGGGGGCCAAGTCGCCGCGAGTACGCGTCTAGCACCAACCTGCCATCTCCCCCGGCGGGACTCCTCCGCAGTCAGTAGGGTCGAAACCATGCGCGCAGTGATGATGTACGGACCCGGCGACGTGCGGATCGACGACGTCGACGAACCCACGCTCACCCGCCCCACCGACGCGATCATCCGGGTCACCGATACGTGCATCTGCGGGTCGGATCTGTGGCCGTATCGCGGCTTCAACAAGATCACCGAACCCGCACGCATGGGACACGAGTACCTCGGCATCGTCGAGCAGATCGGCGACGCCGTGACCGACCTGGCGGTGGGCGACCACGTGGTCGGCTCCTTCGTCGCCTCGGACAACACCTGCGAGATCTGCCAGGCCGGTTACCAGTCGCGCTGTCGCCACCAGGTGATGATGGGCGGCATCGGGACGCAGGCCGAGAAGGCGCTGATCCCGTGGGCGGACGGCACCCTGGTGAAGATTCCCGCCGAACGCACCGCTGCACAGAACGCGAGTCTGCTCGCGGCCTCCGACGTCCTGGGTACCGGCTGGTTCGCGGCCGTCGCCGCCGAGGCCGGACCCGGCAAGACGGTGGCCGTGGTCGGCGACGGCGCGGTCGGCGTGCTGGGCGTACTCGCTGCCAAGGAGCTCGGTGCGGACCGCATCATCGCCATGTCCCGGCACGCCGATCGGCAGGCGCTGGCCCGCCGTTTCGGCGCCTCCGACATCGTCGAAGAACGCGGCGCGGACGGCGTGGCCCGGATCAAGGAGATGACCGGCGGCTACGGCGCCCATGCGGTGATCGAAGCGGTCGGCACCGACGAGGCCATGCAGCAGGCGATCGACTCCACACGCCCGGGCGGCCACGTCGGCTTCGTCGGCGTCTCGCACGGCGTCACCCTCGACGGCGGCAAACTCTTCGGAGCGACCGTGCACCTGCACGGCGGCCCCGCCCCGGTCCGTCGCTTCCTCCCCCGGTTGATCGAATCGATCATGAGCGATCAGATCGATCCCGGGGTCGTCTTCGATCTCACCCTGCCCATTGAGCGAGCGGCAGAGGGCTATCGCGCGATGGATGAGCGAACCGCCACCAAGGTCCGCTTAACCTTCGACTGATTCCCTGAGTGCCCTGCTCTCGGATCGACGCGGACGCACCGACACCACCGACCGCAGCCGCCGCACCGGTGCGCCCCCGACGACTATTCATAGTCATCCGGTTGACAATCCACTAAGGCAACGCACAATGGCATCAGGCCTTGTTCGGCTCTAGATCCCAATAGCTCGCACAGAAGTCGAGTCAACTGGAGTCGAGGCTGGGAGGCGATATTGATGACCGATCGTCCAATCACCACCACCGATTCGGGTGCACCCGCCGGTAGCGATCAGAATTCGCTCACCGTGGGGCCCGATGGGCCCATCGTTCTGCACGATCACTATTTGATCGAGCAGATGGCGCAATTCAATCGTGAACGAATTCCCGAGCGTCAGCCGCACGCCAAGGGCAGCGGCGCATTCGGCACCTTCGAAACTCTCCGGGACGTTTCTGCCTACACCTGTGCGGCGCTCTTCCAACCGGGCGTGAAGACCGAGATGGTGGCCCGTTTCTCCTCGGTCGCCGGCGAGCGCGGCAGCCCGGACACGTGGCGAGATCCGCGCGGATTCGCGTTGAAGTTCTACACCGACGAGGGCGTGTACGACATGGTCGGCAACAACACGCCGGTCTTCTTTCTCCGCGACCCGCTGAAATTCCAACACTTCATCCGCTCCCAGAAGCGTCGCGCCGACAACAATCTGCGCGATCACGACATGCAATGGGACTTCTGGACGCTGACACCGGAAAGCGCACACCAGGTCACCTGGCTCATGGGCGATCGCGGTACGCCGTCGACCTGGCGGCACATGAACGGCTACAGCTCGCACACCTACCTGTGGGTCAACGCCGAGGGTGTCAAACACTGGGTCAAGTACCACTTCAAGACCGATCAGGGCGTCGAGAATCTGACCGCCGAGGAAGCCGACCGATACGCCATGACCGACGGCGACCACTACACGCGCGACCTGTTCGAGTCGATCGCAGCTGGGCATCACCCGAGTTGGACCCTGCACGTGCAGCTGATGCCCTACGAGGACGCCAAGACGTACCTGTTCAACCCGTTCGACCTGACCAAGGTGTGGCCGCACGCGGACTACCCGCTGGTGGAGGTGGGCAGAATGACCCTGCACACCAATCCCACCGACCATCATTCGCAGATCGAGCAGGCTGCGTTCGCGCCGAGCAACGTGGTGCCCGGCATCGGATTCAGCCCCGACAAGATGCTGCTCGGCCGCGTCTTCTCCTATCCCGACGCGCATCGTGCTCGGATCGGCGCGAATTACCAGCAGATCCCGGTGAACCGCCCCCGGAATCCGGTGCACAGCTATTCCAAGGACGGTGCGATGCGCATCGACCTGACCTCTGATCCGGTCTACGCGCCGAACTCCAAGGGTGGTCCCGCCGCGGACTACGCCGGTCAGCCCGAACCGCAGTGGGAGACCGACGGCCCGCTGATCCGCGAGGCGTACTCGCTGCGAGCGGACGACGATGACTGGGGTCAAGCGGGCACGCTGGTCCGTGACGTGCTCGGCGACGACGAACGTGAGCGTTTGGTATCCAATATCGCCGGGCACCTGCTCGCCGGTGTCAGCGAACCGGTGCTCGCGCGCGCCTTCGAGTACTGGCGCAACGTCGACGCCGACCTCGGCGCCCGCGTGGAAGCCGCCGTGCGCGCCGGCTGACCATCGGCGTCAGAAGCCGCACGGGCCGCGGGGATATCCGGCGATGAGGTCGTCGAACAATCGGAAGGCGGACGCGGGCTGTCGGTAAAACAACGGCGTTATAGCGGTCGCCGATGGATATATGCCATCGGTGGCGGTCAGGACGCCGTTGTTTTACCGGCAGGAGTGTGCCGCGCGAGTCCTGGGCCGGGTGAGGCGCCTCGGTATACCCGTTCGACTCGGGCCGATCGGCGTCAGAAGCCTCCGGCCACCCGTACGCGAGTCCGCCCGGTCACCGATCCCGACAGAATGTCGCGGAGGGTGCCGGGGAGGCTCGCGACGTCAACCTGGGTGGTGATCGCGTCGAGGTGTCGCGGCTTCATGTCGGTGCCGAGTCGCGCCCACAAGGCACGACGCCGTGCGCTCGGCTGCTGCACCGAATCGATGCCCGCCAGCGTCACCCCGCGCAGGATGAACGGGTGGACGGTAGTGGGCAGGTCGGCGCTGCCGGCCAGCCCGGACGCGGCGACGATGCCCTCGTAGCGAAGAGTGCCGGCGACATATGCCAGAGTGGTGCCGCCGACGCAGTCGACGGCGGCAGCCCACTGTGTCTTTCCGAGGGCCCGCACCTTCTCCCCCGCCTCCGGCACGCGGCCGATCACCTGGGCGGCACCCAGTTCGCGCAGCAGATCGTGTGCCGACTCCTTGCCGGTGGACGCGACCACTTCGTACCCCGCCGCCGCCAGCAGATCGACGCTGACGCTGCCCACGCCGCCGCTGGCGCCGGTCACCAAGATCGGCCCGTCGGCGGGCGTGATGCCGTGCGCCACAATGCGTTCCACGCTCATCGCCGCGGTGTAGCCGGCCGTACCGATGGTGCCGGCCTCGGCGGTGGTGAGCCCGGCGAGCTTCACCACGAGGTCTGCGGGCACCACGGCGAGCTCGGCATAGCCGCCGTGTCGACCGGTCCCGATATCGCGACCGTGCGCGACGACCTGATCGCCCACCGCGAACTCGGGCGACGAACTCGCACGCACCGTTCCGGTCAGATCGATGCCCGGAATCAACGGGTACTCCCGCGCCACACCGCCCTTCGGTGTCACCGCCAACGCGTCCTTGAAGTTGACGCTCGAATAGTCGACCGCGATCGTCACCTCACCCTCGGGCAGAAAGCCGATGTCCACTGCCTCGCTCGCCAGGTCGATGCCGCCGTCGTCGTTGCTGCGCGCCACGAGCGCGTTGAAGTCACCCATGGCTCTCAGCCTAGGCCCGCCGGTGTCGTCGATCGTGGATCAGCACACCCGCCTTCCTCCGTAGAGCATCCGGCGAGGAGGAGCGAGAGTCCGGCAACTGCGACGACAACCTGATAGACCTTCATATCCGGAATGGTTTCAGATCTCGTTCGGCAAGCAGACCGACCCCCGTACAAAGGACTGGCCGGCGGGCAGTGGACTTGTGTCCATCACCTCGCCGGCCAGTCCGGTTGCTCGTTCGGGTCTAGACCGAGCCGGCCACCAGTCGGGCGGCCATCTCGGCGACCAATTCCTCGGCCAGAGCCCAGGGGCCGAACCCGGCCGCCGGGTTCAGGTGCTCCGCGTCGCCGAGATCCACCAGCCTGCTCCCCCACACCTCGGCCAAGCCGGCGGTAGTGCGGAAGCCGGCGAGCGGATCGTTGCGGCTGGCCGCCACCACCGACCCGAAGGGCAGCGTGCGTCGCGAGATCGGCGCCCACCCTGCGGCCGCCAACTCCGCGGGCCGCGGGTGTGGCTCCGGCCAGTCGACGTCGAAGTCCGGCGGCGTCGCCAGCACGGCGCCGGCCACCCGGTCGAGCGAGGACGCCAGCGCCTGTCCGGCCCAGGCCACGGTCACCAGCACTCCGGCGCTATGCGCCAGCAGGACTACCGGGCCGTCGACGTCGTCGATCGTGTTCTGCAGCAAACGGATTCGCTCGTTCAGATCGTGCCAGTCGGCTTCGGCCGGGAACGGTACGCGGACCGCCTCCGGGTGCTCGGCGAGGTAGAGCTCCTGCCAGTGGTCAGGTGCCGCGCCGCGCAGTCCAGGGACCACGACCACGGTGGGGTTCACTGCGCTCATCGGGCCACCCCGCTGGAGATCGCGCGCAGTCGGGCCAGTCCGGCCGGGTGCAGTCGACGTCCGACGATCATCGCCGCCGCCGCCGGAATGTAGACCAGAGGCGCGATCTTCAGCGCACCCATCAGGCCCATGCTGTCGGCCAGAATGCCGATCAGCAGCGGCGCTGCCGCCAGACCCAGCAGGTTGTTGGCCAGGGTCAGCGTGCCCATCGCGGAGGCCTGAATCGAGCGGTGCGTCAGCGACGCGACCATCGCTGCCGAGGTGCCCGAGCAGCCGGCGGAGAAGAACGCGCCGATTCCGAGCAGCACCAGCTGCGTGGTGCCGGTGGGCATCCGGAACGCGAACATCAGGGCGACGAAGGCAATGGAACAGAACGCCACGCCGGCCGTCCACTTGCGCGTCGGATCGGAGAGGCTGATGCGGTCGGCGAAGAAGCCGCAGCCCACCATGCCCGAACCCACCAGCATGAAGAAGATCGCCGCCATGCCGCCGGCCTTGTCGACCGGCAGGTCGTAGGACTCCTTGAAGAAGGTCGGCAACCAGGTCAACATCACCGCGGCCATGAACATCTGCATGCCGCTACCGAAGTAGGCGCACAGCACCGCCGGGTTGGTGAACAGGCTGGAGAACGGCGCACGGTCCAGCTTCTGACCGGAGTCGGCGACCGGGGAGCCCTCGGCCGATGTGAACGACAGTACGGGCCGAAACAAGGATAAACTATTCCCTGTGGGACGTCAACTATTCAGGTCGGGACAGGCAGTGACCTACGGCTCATTGCCATTGCCTGCCGACTGGGATCACAGTCATGGCGATGAAACCACTGGCCAGGTACGGATCACTCGCCAATTTCGTGCAGTTGACGCGCTCGTTGCGCCTGGATCCGAACCTCCTGATGCGCTCGGTGGGGCTCGACCCGGGCGGTGTGGCCGTGCAGGACCGCTGGGTGCCCGCCGAGGCGATCATCGAACTGCTCGAACTCACCGCCGACCAGGCACACAAACCCGACCTGGGGCTGCGGCTCGCCGAGCTGCGTCGACTGTCCCATCTCGGCCCGCTCAGCCTGGTCCTGCGCGAAGAGCCCGACGTCCGCAGCGCCTTGACGCTCCTGGCGCGTCACGAACGGATGTACAACGAGTCCCTGCGCACCCTGGTGACCGTGCACGACGGGGTCGCCGACATCCGCGTCGAACTCGATGTGGGCCACCCGATCGCCGATCGGCAGTCCACCGACCTGGCCGTCGGCGTGCTGTTCTCGCTGATCAGGGAGCTGGCCGGCGACTCGTGGCGACCGCTGTCGGTGTCCTTCGCCCACCCGCCGCCGGAGGACGACACCACCGCGCGTCGAATCTTCGGCGGCCTGGCCCGCTACCACCGCGACTTCAACGGCCTCACCGTCGCCGAAGCGGACCTCGATCGCCCGGTGAGCCAGTCCGATCCGCAGTTGCGCGAGTACAGCCGCCGCATTCTGAGCGAGTTGGACCCGGGCGCGGCACCGTCGACGACGGTGCGGACCCGCGAGTTGGTGGAGATGCTGCTGCCGACCGGTCGCTGCACGGTGGACCAGGTGGCCTCGAGCCTGGGCGTCGACCGGCGCACGGTGCACCGCAGGCTGGCCGCCGAGGGCGCCAGCTATTCGTCCGTCGTCGATGACACCCGGGCAGCGTTGGCCGAGCATCTCGTTGCGGCACAACGCTATTCGTTCACCGACGTCGCCATGATGCTCGGCTTCTCCAGTCCGTCCAATTTCTCCCGCTGGTTCCGCGGACGCTTCGACTGCACACCGCGTCAGTGGCGGACAGCCCGGGCCGCCCGATCGCCGGATTCTCCACCCCACGGGGATCTACCCTTGGACTGAGGAAGGGAGATCCGATGAGGTTCGGCGACGATTGGCAAGCACGGTTGATGCGACTCCCCGGCCCCGACGGCGTCCTTCGGCTGGCGGTGACCGGCACCCTGGCGTTCGACGGCGCGCCCGTCGGCGTGACGGTGGCCCCGGATCGCGAGGGTTTCGACGAACACCTGCTGTTCTTGAATGTGACCGCGGACCAGGACACCGTCCCCGACCCCGGCGCGACGTCGGTGCCGGTCGACTGGCAGTCGGACGTGGGCATCGAATACTCAGAGGTGCGCGTGCGCCTGACCGGAGTGGACGACGCGGAACTGGCCCTTCCGGTGGTTGCGACTCACTGACGCGCCGCGGCCCCGGCAACGATCTCCTGCAGTGCGAGGACGTGCTGCTCGAACTCCGTCCGCCCCGAAGCCGACGATCGCCGCGACGAGGACCCCGGCGATGATCGCGGGGTGCGCGGCGCCGCGAGCCACAGTGCCGCACCGACGGTCAGCGACACCATCGCGACCAGGATCGCGATGATCAGCCACGGCAGCGCCCGACCGACGGCCTCGAGGGACGGATGCGCGTGATGGATATCGGTGGCGTTCATGACAACTCCCTACTTTCCTGAGTGGAAACTCGACGCGCCTCTGTCCCGATCGGAAAGTCAAGGGTCGCGGTGCGACCCACTGGCGCGCTACATTTAGCGCACAGGTGTTTCCAGAAGGCCGATCAGGAGCATTGACACATGTCCCAGCCCGTTCCGCCCCCGCCCGTTCCCCGCCGCCACCCGCAGTCCCCGCGACCGGTTCCGGCCGGGATCGCCGCGTTCGGCGCACTCCTCGGGGTCCGCGGACCGGACCGCGCCCGGTTCGCCGAGCTGGGTGAACTGCTGATGGTCGGCGACCCACTAATGGACGACTTCGTCGCCTGGATGCGCACCCGGGAATCGACACCGATTCGTCGGCAGTTCGACCAGGCGTTGCGCCACGGCATCGACAGCGTCGACGCCCCACCGGCGCCCCTGAAGACGCTGTTCGACGAACTCGAAACCGTTCCGGACTGGGTTGACGCCCGCCAGCTCGAGGTCGCCGCGGCCGCCATGCGCGCCGCGGGCGCGGACGGTCTGACCATCGCCCGCGACGTCGCACTCCTCGGCGGCTATCAGTTCGCCGGATTCAACCAGACCCTGCTGCGCACCGGCGCGCTGGAGAAGGGCTCGAATGCTCGCTTCGCTGAGACCTCGCAATGGGCCATGGACGTGATCAGCCCCGGCGGTCTCGCGAAGTTCGGCGCCGGTTACCGGTCGACTATCCGCGTCCGGTTCATTCACTCGATGGTCCGCAGGCACGTGTCCGCACTTCCCGACTGGGACGAGCAGGAATGGGGCCTGCCGATCAATCAGACCGACATGGCGGCGACGCTCGTCGGGTCACTGGTGGCGCCCAACCTCGGCGGCTTCGGCATCGGCATCGTGCACCGGCCGAGCGAGTATCAGGCGATCGCCGCCCTGACGAGGTACGTCGGCCACCTCATGGGAGTTCGGGACGATCTGCTGCCCACGAGCTTCCGCAGCGCCGTCGCCATCCTCCAGCACACCTCGTCGGCCCTGGCCACGCCCGACGAGACCAGCATGCGGCTGGCTCGCCCGATGGCCGACGACCCGCTGCAGTGGCAGTATCGCCATTTCGCTCCGCTGCGTCGCCGGGTGGCGCGTTCGCAGCACCTGTCCGTCAGCACGGCCTTCCTCGGGCCGAAGGCGATGGCCACCCTGGGCCTGCCCACCCGCACGCCGCCCTGGTATCCGGCGCTGGCCCTGCCCGGCAATCTCGCTCGATCGGGCATCGCGCTCTTACCCGGCGGCCGGGCGTGGACCGCCGGCCGCGGGGACCGACAGGCGCGCGCGCTGATGCGCACCATGACCGAGACACCGGCCACGATCGGCGCGACCACCACCGTCGCCGAGCACGTCACCTGAGGGCTACCGCACCCAGCGCGGGACCAGACGCACCATCGTCACCATCGCGACCAACTCCACCAGCGTCTGCAGCAGCACCACCGCCGCCGCGGTCGCCGCGAACGCGTCCGGCAGGGCCAACGCCAGCGGCAGCACCACCAGCGAGTTACGGGTGACGCCGGCGAAGATCGCCGCGCGCCGCTCCCCCGTGTCCAGTCCCGCCCGGCGGCTCGCCAGTCCGCCGACCACGGCCATCACCGCGATGAACAAGACGTAGACCGCCGCCACCGACCACCACCGGCCCGCGCGACCGTCGAGGTGCGGGACCTGCGAGGCGACGACCACGAACAGCACCGCCGCCATCAGCGGCACCATCGCGGCCGTCGCCGCGCCGACCACCCGGCGGCCCGCCGCGGCTCTCCCGGACCACCACTGGGCAGCCCACGCCAACGCCAGCGGTGCCACGATCAACGCGCCGAAAGCTTGCAGGAACGGCCACGGGTCCACCACCGACGCCAGGTCCGCGCCGAGGAACAGCCATAGGTACAGCGGCAGGGCGAGCATCTGCAGCACGAGCAGCACCGGGGTGGCGGCCAACAGACGGGCGGCGTCGCCGCCGGCCAGTCCGGCGAAGACGATCACGTAGTCCACGCAGGGGCAGAGCAGCACCAGGAGCACACCGAGCTCGACGGCGCGCTCGTCCGGCAGCAGCGGGAACAGCGCGGCCACCAGCACCGGTACGACGACGAAGTTGAGCAGCAGAATCGTCGGGAGGAACCGTCCCGCGGGTGGCCGCCGCACCAGCTGTGCCACCGGGACCTGCAGAAACGTGACGAACAACAGTGCCGCCAACAGCGGGGTGATGGCGCCGCCCAGGTGCACCGACTGTCCGGGCAGCACGACGCCCACCAGCATCGCCGTCGCGAGGGCCCCGAGATAGCACGCCACCTGGTGCCGTTCGAGCGCAGCCACGCCCCGCAGTCTAGCCGCGGACATACCGGGTGTTTGAGTCCGCGGCTTCCGGGTAACCCCATGTCGAACGAAGCACACGACGACGAAGGAGGACCGATGAACCACTCCGACCACGCACAGAACAAGGCCGAGGAACTGAAGGGCCGGGCCAAGGAGGCCGCCGGCGCCGCCACCGACGACGACCAGTTGCGCCATGAGGGGCGCGCCGACCAGGGCGAAGCCACCGCCAAGGAGAAGGTCTCCGAGGCCGCCGACAAGCTCAAGGAGGGTGTCGACACCGTCAAGGAGAAGCTGACCGGACGGTGATCAGACACCGCGCGCAGCGGCCCGTCGCCCCTCTCGGCGGCGGGCCGCTGCGGCGATCGAGAGGCGCGGGTTAGGCTGCGAGAATGACTGAACTCTTCCGGCTCGACGACCGAGTCGCCATCGTGACGGGCGCCGGTCGCGGCCTCGGTGCCGCCATCGCCCAGGGTCTCGCGGAGGCCGGTGCCGACGTGGTGATCTCCGCCCGCACCGCCGAGGACCTGGAGACCGTGCGCGCCGCCGTCGAGGCCGTGGGCCGCCGCGCCGTCGCGGTTCCGTTGAACCTCGCCACCGACGACCCCGGGCAGCTCGTCGAGGCCGCCATCACCGAGTTCGGTCGCCTCGACATCGTGGTGAACAACGTCGGCGGCGCCATGCCGAAACCGTTCCTGAACACCAGCGTCCGCGAACTGATCGGCTCGTTCTCGTTCAACGTCGGCACCGCGCACGGCCTGCTGTTGGCCGCCGTCCCCCATCTTCTCCGCAGCGACAGCGCGTCGATCATCAACATCACGTCGTCGATCGGCCGCCTCGCCGACCGCGGTTACCTCACCTACGGCACCGTCAAGGCCGCGCTGACGCACTACACGGAGCTGGCCGCGCAGGACCTGAGCCCGCGGATCCGCGTCAACGGCATCGCGCCCGGCGCGATCGCGACCTCGGCGCTGGAGATCGTCGCCGCCAACGATGACCTGCGCGTGCCCATCGAGGCCGCCACCCCGCTGCGCCGCCTGGGCCGGCCCGAAGACATCGCGGCCGCCGCCGTCTACCTCGCCAGCCCGGCCGCCGCCTACGTCACCGGCACCATCGTGGACGTCGACGGCGGCCTCGCCGCGCCCAACTTCCGCCTCCCCATCCCCGACCTGACCCAGGAATGAGCGCCCCGATGACCCATCACGACGACCTCCGCGCCATCGAAGAACTCAAGTACCGCTACCTGCGCGCCGTCGACACCCGCGACTGGGCGGCCTTCGCCGACACCGTCACCGACGACGTCGAGGCCGGCTACGGCTCCAAGGTCGGCGGCAAGGCCCTGAACTTCACCGGACGCGACGCACTGATCGAGTATCTGAGCGGCGCCATGGTGTCGACCATGGCCACCGAGCACCGCGTGGACCATCCGATCATCGAGATCGACGGCGACGAGGCCACCGGCTCCTGGTACCTGCAGGACAAGGTGATGATCCCCGAGTACGACGTCCTGATCATCGGGGCCGCGTTCTACACCGACACCTATCGGCGCACCGCCGACGGCTGGCGCATCGCCGCCACCGGCTACGAGCGCACCTTCGAGGCCACCGGGACGCTCAGCGGCGCCGGGCTAACGGTGCAAATCGGACCGGCTGTCCTCGGCGGCGAAGGCTCCGTGTCACGATAGGCCCATGTGCTTCAGTGCGACTGCCAGCTTCGTCGGCGCCGGCGTGATCGGTGCGGCCGGAGTGGCCACCCTGCCCCTCGTTCGTGATCTGCGGCAACTCCCGTTCGCCACCCTGCCGTTGCTCTTCGCGATCCACCAGGCGCTGGAAGGCTGGACCTGGCTGGAACTCGACGGGTCCACCGACGCCGCCCTGTCCGGACCGGGCGTGCACATGTGGGTGATGTTCGCCTGGGCGATTCTGCCGATCTTCATACCGTGGTCGGTGTGGTTGATGGAGACCGATCCGCGACGACGCCGCTGGCTGTGGGCGCCGATGGTGGTCGGCGGCATCCTCGCGGTCTACATGGCCTATCTCGCGGTGCAGCCGACCATCGAGGTCAAGGTGATCGACAGCAACCTCGACTACCTGCTCGGAGTCCCGTTCAGTGCGGCCCTGCTCGCCGTGCCGTACGTCTTCGCGACGTGCTTCGCGCCGATGATGAGCTCGGCCCGCTGGGTCATCGCGCTCGGTGTCGGCAACCTCATCGCCATGTCCATCGCCGCCATCATCAAGGCCGCCGACTACTCGTCGATCTGGTGCACGCTGGCGGCCTTCCTCAGCCTCATCGTCTTCGGGCACTTCGTCTCGCAGGCCCGCGGCCGCAAGAACAAGGCCCCCGCACCGACGCCGGAGCCGCAGCCGGTCTAGCGAACGTAGCGGCGAGTCGGCTCAGCCGACGTACGCCGCGAGGTGCTCGCCGGTGACCGTGGTCGGCTCGGCCACCAGCTCGGCCGGGGTGCCGGTGAACACCACCTCGCCGCCCTCGACGCCGGCCCCGGGGCCGAGGTCGATGAGCCAGTCGGCGTGCGCCATCAGCGCCTGGTGATGCTCGATCACGATCACCGACTTACCCGCGTCGACGAGCCGGTCGAGCATGCCCAGCAGCTGATCGACGTCGGCCAGGTGCAGTCCGGTGGTGGGCTCGTCGAGCACGTAGACGCCGGCCTTGTCGGCCATCGCGGTGGCCAGCTTCAAGCGCTGCCGTTCGCCGCCGGACAGCGTGGTCAGCGGCTGACCCAGGGTCAGATAGCCCAGGCCCACGTCGGCCATGCGGTCGAGGATCTTCGCCGCCGCGGGCGTGCGCGCCGGTCCTTCCGAGAAGTAGTCGCGGGCCTGCGCCACCGGCAGCGCGAGCACCTCGGCGATGTTCAGGTCGCCGAGGCGGTACTCCAACACGTCCGGGCGGAAGCGCTTGCCGTCGCACTCGTCGCACGGTGAGGCCACGCCCGCCATCGTCACCAGATCCGTGTAGATCACCCCGGCGCCCTTGCACACCGGACAGGCCCCCTCCGAGTTCGCGCTGAACAGGGCCGGCTTCACACCGTTAGCCTTGGCGAAGACCTTGCGGATCGGGTCGAGGAGACCGGTGTAGGTGGCCGGATTGCTGCGCCGCGAACCGCGGATCGCGGTCTGATCGATGGCGATCACGCCCTCGCCGCCGGACACCGAACCGTGGATCAGCGAACTCTTACCGGATCCGGCCACACCGGTCACCGCGACCAGCACGCCGAGCGGGATGTCGACGTTCACCTCACGCAGATTGTTGGTCGACGCCCCACGCACCTCCAGGTGCCCGGTGGGCGTGCGCACCGTGTCCTTGACGGCGGCCCGGTCGTGCAGGTGGCGGCCGGTGATGGTGTCGGCCTTCTCCAAACCGGCCACATCGCCCTCGTAGCAGACCTCGCCGCCGCC
Organism: Gordonia alkaliphila; assembly: GCF_039542465.1. Classification (NCBI taxonomy): domain Bacteria; kingdom Bacillati; phylum Actinomycetota; class Actinomycetes; order Mycobacteriales; family Gordoniaceae; genus Gordonia; species Gordonia alkaliphila. The sequence goes on from NZ_BAABIE010000008.1 coordinate 36,309, forward strand.
GGAGCCTGCGCCCGGCCCCAAGTCCACCACGTGGTCGGCGATCGCGATCACCTCGGGCTTGTGCTCCACCACCAGGACCGTGTTGCCCTTGTCCCGCAGACGCAGCAGCAGATCGTTCATCCGCGAGATGTCGTGCGGGTGCAGACCCACCGTGGGCTCGTCGAACACGTAGGTCACGTCGGTCAGCGCCGACCCCAGATGCCGAATCATCTTGACGCGCTGGCCTTCTCCGCCGGAGAGCGTGCCGGTGGGGCGTTCCAGCGCCAGGTAGCCCAGGCCGATCTCGACGAACGAGTCGAGGGTGCCGCGCAACGTCTCCAGCAGCGGCGCCACGCTCGGCTCATCGAGGCCGCGGACCCACTGCGCCAGATCGACGATCGGCATGCGCGCAAGGTCGGCGATGCTGACGCCGTCGATCGTGGACGTGCGCGCCGGTTCGGCCAGCCTGGTGCCGTCGCACTCCGGGCAGACGCTCTGCGTCACCGCGCGTTCGACGAACGCCCGGATGTGCGGCTGCACCGAATCGATGTCCTTGCTGAGCATCGACTTCTGGATGCGCGGGATGAGGCCCTCGTAGGTGAGGTTGATGCCGTCGACCTTGATCTTGGTGGGCTCCTTGCGGAGCAGGTCGTCGAGCTCCGCGGGGGTGAAGTCCTTGATCGGCGTGTCCGGGTCGAAGAAGCCCGCGCCGGCGAAGATCCGACCGTACCAGCCGTCGGTGCTGTACCCGGGAATGGTCAGCGCACCCTCGTTCAACGACTTGGTCTCGTCGTACAGCGCCGTCAGATCCATGTCGGCCACCGTGCCCATGCCCTCGCAGCGCGGGCACATGCCGCCGGTCCGGGTGAAGGTGGCCTTCTCCGCCTTCTTGTTGCCCACCTTGATGGCGCCGCTGCCGGTCACCGAGGGCACGTTGAAGGAGTAGGCGTTGGGACCGCCGATGTGCGGAGTCGCCAAGCGGCTGAACAGGATTCGCAGCATCGCGTGCGCGTCGGTGATGGTGCCGACCGTCGAGCGCGGGTTGCCCCCGATCCGCTCCTGGTCCACCAGGATGGCGGTGGTGATGCCGTCGAGCACGTCCACCTCGGGCCGCGCGAGCGTCGGCATGAAGCCCTGGACGAACGAGCTGTAGGTCTCGTTGATCAGGCGCTGGCTCTCCGCCGCCACGGTGCCGAAGACCAGCGAACTCTTGCCGGATCCGGAGAGTCCGGTGAACACGGTGAGACGCCGCTTCGGGAGGTCGACGTCGACGTCTTTCAGGTTGTTGACCCGAGCGCCGCGCACTCGGATCACATCGTGGCTGTCGGCGGGCACCATCTGTTCGGGCATGCCCGCCATTGTTCCGTATCGCGGCCGGATACTTTAGGCGCGTGACCCAATCCCCATTGCGCCAGCGCGTGTCCGCCGTCGGCGACCGCCTCCGCGGCACCGTCGTCGTCGAAATCTTGGTCGCGCTGGGTCGGGTCGGCGTGTCCGACCGAGCGATGACGCTGGCTGGGCAGGCCTTCACTTCCCTGCTGCCGGTGCTGATCCTCATCACGACGCTGTCGTCCGACGGCCCGGTGGGCCGCGCCATGCGGCGGATCAGTACCCAGTGGCTCGAACTCGAGATGACCACGCCGTCCACCGACGAGTCGACCAGCGCCACCTTCGGCATCCTCGGTGTGCTGATGGTCCTGATCGGCGCCACGTCGTTCACCCGAGCCCTCGACCGGATGTACGCCGAGGTCTGGGCCCTGCCCAAGCTCGGCCTCGCCGGCTGGTGGCGCTGGCCGCTGATCATCGGCACCCTGGTCGCCGGGATCACCGCCGAGGTGTTCGGCATCCGCAACTGGCCGTTCGGGGGCGAGCTCGTGGTGCAGACCGTCTTCAGCTTCGTCCTGTGGACGCTCGTCTGGGCGACGATCATCCGGCTGCTGACCGCCGGCCGCATCGACGGCCGGGCGGTCGTGGCCACCGGCCTCGCGACCGGCGCCGCGGTGGCGCTCTTCTTCTTGGTCACCACGATCGGATTCGGCGACATCCTGGACACCGCCGAGAACCGATTCGGCACCCTGGGGGTGGTGTTCTCGGTGATCGGCTGGCTGTTCGTCTACTCCGGGATCGTGGTGACCGCGGCGACGGTGATGCACGTGCTGCTCACCTGGCACCGACCGCCCACCCGCTAACGGGTCTTAACCAGCGCCTCCTGGACTGCCTTCGTCACTTCCCCCTGGCTCAGCGGGTCGTTGTTGGCCGAGTAGCCGAGTGCGATACTCCGCGGCTGGGTGTCGGCCACCAGCAGCACGAAGTCGTCCGAAGTGATGGAACCGCGGTTCACCGGCACCTTGCCGGTGAAGTACAGCAGCTTCATGTCGCTGTTGTTCGGGGTGCTCTCCCGCTGATTCTCGATCACCGCCGGCTTCGCATTGGTGTTGGCGTAGCCGGGCATCTCGGACAGGCACTCCATGAACTTGCGAGCGATGGCGTCCAGGTCGCCGGTGAAGCTGGCGGGCAGCGAACCCACCAGCAGCTGTGCCTGCCAGTTCTCGCCGGCCGGGCGGGAGACGACGAGGCCGTCGGAGTCGACCAGGAACGGCATCTGACTGCCGGGGTCCGGATTCCAGCCCGGGGGCAGGTCGACGGCGTCGATCCGGATCGGACCGCCGTCCAGGTACGCCGTCGTGCCGCGCATCGTCGGTGCACCCGCCACGCACTTGGTCGGCACCCCGTTGACCACCATCGGGTTGGTCTGCGTAGGGGTGGTCGTCGTCCTCGACGTGGAGGTGGTGGTCGCGCTGCTGCTCGACGCGGTCTTCTGTTCGTCCTCATCCCCGCCGCTGAGGGTCAGCGCCAGCACCAGGCCGATCACCAGTAGGAACGCGACGACGCCGATGCCGATGACCATCGCCAGCTTGCGCTTGCGGGCGCCGTCGTCCGGCTGCTGCGGCCCGACCTGATAGCCGCCCGGGTAGTCCGGTCCACCGGGGCCGCCGGGACCGCCGGGGTAGGCCGGCGGCTGCCCACCGGCGAACGGATAGCCGGGTGCACCGTACTGTCCGCCGGGCGGTGGGGCGACGGGCGGCTGCTGTCCCCACTGGTTGACCTGCTGCGGGGGTACCCCGTACTGCGGGCCCGAGTGATAGGGCTGGGTGGGAGCGGCCGGACCGGTCGGAATGGTCGCGGTGGGCTCGGCGGGCGGACTCGGCACGACGGTCGTCGGCGCGTTGACGGCATCCACGATCGCGGTGCCTTCGTCACCGAGCAGTGCGGTCGCCAGCGCCGCGGCGAACTCGCCGGTGGAACCGTACCGATCGGCGGCGGGTTCCCGAACGCGGCCGAGCACCTCGTTGACCGCTTCCGGAAGCTCCGGCCGCATGGTGGTGACCCGCTGCCCGATCGACGCGCCGCCGGTCAGCAGGAACGTCGCCAGATCACCGAGGGCGACCTGATCGGCCCGATCCTCGGATTCCTTGGCGGCAGGCATCCCGAAACCGCTCAGTTTGTACCGGCGTCCCTCGTGCGCCTCGACCACGATCAGGTCGGCCGGCGCGATCTCGGCACGCGCCTGCCCGCGCTGGCGGGCCTGGTCGAGCGCGCCGCCCAGCGCGGCGATCGCGGCGACGGTCTCGGCGGGCGAGAACGGCCCGGACTGCCGGACCAGCGTCTCCGCGGTCGGCGAGGGCAGATACTCCCGCGCGATCCACAACCGCCCCTGCTCCTCGCCGTAGCCGCGCACCGCGACCACCGCCGGGTGATCGAGTGTCGCGGCCTGCGCCGCCGCGGCGAGAAACTCCTGGCGATAGGCCGAGTCGGAGGTGCGCGACTCGGGCAGTAGCAGAAGAATGTCCTCCGCCGTCGCGTTCGGTGCCTTTACCAGGTAGCTCTCCCCCGCCTCCCCGACACCGAGCGTGCCGACGACGCGGAGTCCAGCGAAAGTCTGACCAGTTCGTAGCATGCGGAAACTGTACGACACCGGCATTCGCCACACCGGGTGCCGCGCGGCACCCGGGAACCGGCGTTGCCATTCGGGTCCGCCGGGCCCAGCCGCGCCCTACAGTTGCTCTCCACGGGGGCGGGGCGATTTCCTCACCGGAAACCAGCAAAGGGCGCGATGCAGACGATCAACACCGTGACCGGCCCGATCGATGCCTCGGCACTCGGCACGGTTCTGGCGCACGAACACGTCTTCGTCCTCAACGAGGACTACCGCCTCAACTTCCTGCCCGACTGGGACGAAGAGGCGCAGGTCGCGCACGCGGTGCAACGACTCTCCGAGGTGAAGGCGCTCGGCGTCGACACCCTGCTCGACGTCTCGGTGCCCGGCATGGGGCGGCACGTCGAACGCGTGCGCCGTGTCGCCGAACAGGCCGAGCTCAACGTGCTCGCGGCCACCGGTCTGTTCACCTACAGCGACCTGCCACTGCAGTTCCACTACACGGGTCCCGGGCTCGGTTTCGATGCGCCCGAACCGCTCGTGGAGGCCTTCGTCCGCGACCTCACCGACGGGATCGGGCGCACCGGGATCAAGGCCGCCGCACTGGCGTGCGTCATCGAAGCCGAAGGTCTCACGCACGGTGTCGAGCGGATCGTCCGCGCCGTCGGCCAGGCCAGCGTGGCCACCGGGGCGCCGGTCATCGTGCACACCAATCCGCACACCCGATCCGGGCTGATCGCCCAGCGCATCCTCAGCGAGGAGGGCGTCGACCTGCGCCGGGTGATGCTCGCCCATTCCGGCGACACCGGGGACGTCGAACACCTGCGACACCTGGCCGAGGCGGGGTCGCTGGTCGGCCTGGACCGGTTCGGCGTCGACCTGCTGCTCCCGCATGCCACCCGCATGGCCACCCTGCTCGCCCTGATCGACGCAGGCTTCGCCGATCAGCTGATCCTGTCGCAGAGCGCCTTCTGCTACAGCGACTGGTTCGATCCGGCGAAGATGGCCGAACTCGCGCCGAACTGGAACTACCGTCAGATCCACGAGCGGGTGCTGCCCGAACTCCGGGCGCACGGCGTACCGGAGGAGACCCTGACCACCATGCTCGTCGACGTGCCCCGCCGCTTCCTTCTCGGCGCAAACGAACAGGGACTTCCGACCCCAATTCGGTGAATACTGGACTAAGTCCAAATAACTAGGGCAGGATGGAGGCATGTCGACAACCCGCAATACCCCCGAGGCGCTCACCGCAGCGATTCGCGGCGCCGGTCTGCGACTGACCCGTCCGCGCCTAGCCGTCCTGTCCGCCGTCGACGCCCACCCGCACGCCGTGACCGAGACCGTGCTGGCCTCGGTGCGCGACGAGCTGAGCGACGTCTCCCGGCAGGCGGTCTACGACGTCCTGCGCGCACTGACCGACGTCGGATTGGTCCGCCGGATCCAGCCGGCCGGGCACGCCGCCCGCTACGAGACCCGCATCGGCGACAACCACCACCACGTGGTGTGCCGCGAGTGCGGGGACGTGCGCGACGTCGACTGCGCCGTCGGCGCCGCCCCCTGCCTCGAGGCTGCGCAAACCCACGGCTTCGCGATCGACGAGGCCGAGGTGGTCTATTGGGGCCGCTGCCCCGACTGCGCCGCCCACACAACCTGACCGCCCGCCCCCCAGTCCGCCACCTACCCCCAGAGACCCTTGATTCAGACCGAAGATCTCGGCCTACCGAAAGGAACCGCAGTGTCCGACGAACAGCCATTGAAGGAAGTCGACGACAGCACGGCATCAGGCTGCCCGATGCACGCCTCCATGAAGGAGCCCGCCGAGGGCGGCGGCAACCGCGACTGGTGGCCCAACCAGCTGAACCTGAAGCTGCTCGCCGAAAACCCCGCCGAGGGCGACCCGTACCCCAGCGACTTCGATTACGGCCGCGCGTTCGACACCATCGACCTCGACGAGCTCAAGGCCGACCTGAAGACCGTGATGCACGACTCCAAGTCGTGGTGGCCCGCCGACTACGGCAACTACGGCCCGTTCTTCATCCGGATGGCCTGGCATGCGGCCGGCACCTATCGCATCCGCGACGGCCGCGGCGGCAGCGGCCACGGCATGCAGCGCTTCGCTCCGCTGAACAGCTGGCCGGACAACGCCGGCCTGGACAAGGCCCGTCGTCTGCTGTGGCCGCTCAAGCAGAAGTACGGCGCCAAGCTCTCGTGGGGCGACCTGATCATCTTCGCCGGCACCTACGCCATGGAAGAGATGGGTATGAAGGTCTTCGGCTTCGCCGGCGGCCGCACCGAGAAGTGGGAGCCCGAGGAGATCTACTGGGGCCCGGAGACCGAGTGGCTCGGCGACAACCGCTACACCGGTGAACGCGACCTCGACAATCCCCTGGCCGCAGTCCAGATGGGTCTGATCTACGTGAACCCGGAAGGCCCCAACGGCGATCCGGATCCGCTCAAGGCCGCCATCGACATCCGCGAGACCTTCGCTCGCATGGCCATGAACGACGAGGAGACCGTCGCGCTGATCGCCGGCGGCCACACCTTCGGCAAGACCCACGGCAACGGCCCGGCCGACATCCTCGGGCCCGAGCCCGAGGCCGCTCCCCTCGAGCAGGTCGGCCTGGGTTGGCAGAACCCGACCCGCACCGGTGTCGGCGTCGACGCCGTCAGCTCCGGCCTGGAAGGCGCGTGGAACAGCACGCCGACCACCTGGGACAACAACTTCTTCTGGACCCTGTTCGGGTACGAGTGGGAGCTCGGCAAGAGCCCGGCCGGCGCTCAGCAGTGGCACCCGAAGGACAACGCCGGCGCCACCAGTGTCCCGGACGCGGGCGACCCGGAGAAGCGTCACCAGCCGATGATGCTCACCACCGACCTGTCGCTGCGCTTCGATCCGATCTACGAGAAGATCTCGCGGCGCTTCCTGGAGAACCCGAAGGAGTTCGAGGACGCCTACGCTCGCGCGTGGTTCAAGCTGACCCACCGCGACATGGGACCGGTGTCCCGCTACCGCGGCTCCCTGGTGCCGTCGGAGACCCTCATCTGGCAGGACCCGGTGCCCGAGGTGGACTTCACCCTGATCGACGAGGGCGACATCAAGGGTCTCAAGAAGAAGATCCTGGCCTCCGGCCTCAGCCTCTCGCAGCTGGTCAAGGCCGCGTGGGCCTCGGCGGCGTCGTACCGCAACAGCGACAAGCGCGGCGGCGCCAACGGCGGCCGCGTGCGCCTGGAGCCGCAGCGCGGGTGGGCCGTCAACGAGCCCGATGAGCTGGCACACACGCTGGAGGTCCTGGCCGGCATCGCCGACGACTACAACGCCTCCACCGAGGGCGTCGTGGGCCACCTGCGTCGCGGCGACAAGCACGTCTCGTTCGCCGACATCGTGGTGCTCGCTGGCGGCGTCGCCATCGAGCAGGCCGCGGCCAACGCGGGCCACGAGATCACCGTGCCGTTCACCCCGGGTCGCACCGACGCCACCCAGGAGCAGACGGACGTGCAGTCGTTCGAGGCCATGGAGCCTCGCTGGGACGGTTTCCGCAACTACCTCGCCGACGACGCCACGGTGCCCGGCGAGTACCTGCTGGTGGATCGCGCGCAGCTGCTGGGCCTGACCGCCCCGCAGATGACCGTCCTCATCGGCGGCCTGCGCGTGCTGGGTGCCAACCACGGCGGCAGCAGCCACGGCGTCCTCACCGAGCGCGCCGACACCCTGTCCCAGGACTTCTTCGTGAACATCCTGGACATGGACACCAAGTGGTCGCCGGCCGCCGACGGCAGCTATGTCGGGGTCGACCGGGACTCGGGTGAGCAGAAGTGGACCGCGAGCCGCGTGGACCTGGTGTTCGCGTCGAACTCGCAGCTGCGCGCCTACGCCGAGGTCTACGCGCAGGACGATTCGGCGGGCAAGTTCGTCGAGGACTTCGCTGCCGCCTGGGCACAGGTGATGGACAACGACCGTTTCGAGCTGCGTCGCTGATCCGCGCCTGAGGCGTCCGCGACACGGGCCCGGCTTCCGCTCTGGAAGCCGGGCCCGTTCGCATCGACGCACTTGTAGATTGAATTCATGAAACTCGGTCTGCAGCTTGGATATTGGGGCGCACAGCCCGCCCACCATCACGCCGAACTCGTCGACGCCGCGGAGACGTTCGGCTTCGACACGGTGTTCACCGCCGAAGCCTGGGGCTCGGACGCCTACGTGCCGCTGTCGTGGTGGGGCAGCCGCACCGACCGAGTGCGCTTGGGCACCTCGGTGATCCAGATGTCCGCGCGCACCCCCACCGCGTGCGCGATGGCCGCCCTCACCCTCGATCATCTGTCCGGCGGTCGGCACATCGTCGGACTCGGCGTGTCCGGGCCCCAGGTGGTGGAGGGTTGGTACGGCCAGCCGTTCGCCAAGCCGCTGGCGCGGACCCGCGAGTACGTCGACATCATGCGCAAGGTGTGGGCTCGTCAGGAACCGGTCACCAACGACGGCCCGCACTACCCGCTGCCCTACACCGGCGCGAACGCCACCGGCCTGGGCAAGCCGCTCAAGCCGATCGTGCACCCGCTGCGCGCCGACCTGCCGATCTTCCTCGGCGCCGAGGGCCCCAAGAACATCGCCCTGGCCGCCGAGATCGCCGACGGCTGGCTGCCACTGTTCTATACCCCGCGCCTGGCCGACACCTACAACGAGTGGCTCGACGAGGGCTTCGCGCGACCCGGCGCACGACGAACCCGCGAGACCTTCGAGATCTGCGCCACCGCGCAGATCGTCCTCACCGACGATCCCGCCTCCGCGTACGCCGCGATCAAGCCCTTCCTGGCCCTGTACATGGGCGGCATGGGCAGCGAGGACACCAACTTCCACGCCGAGGTGTACCGCCGCATGGGCCACGCCGAGGTGGTCGACGAGGTGACCGCGCTGTTCCGCGCCGGCCGCAAGGACGAGGCCGCGCAGATCATCCCGGATGCCGTGGTCGACGACTCCGCGATCATCGGTGACGAGGCCCACGTGCGCGAGCAGATCAAGGTCTGGGAAGCCGCCGGCGTGTCCACCATGCTGGTGACACCCGGATCCGTCGAGGAGATCCAGCAACTCGCCAAACTGGTGAGCTGAACCACCTTCCGCCTGGTCAGGCCGCTTCCTAAGGTGAACTGAAAGTGAACACGCGGGCAACGCAACTTGACTTGAGTTGTACGGTCGGTTACAAATGGATGTACGTTAACCGATCCAAGGAGGAGGACCCATGCCGTACCGCACCAGTCCCGATCTGACTTCACGAGTCCGCGGCCAGATGCGTCGCCTGAACGCACGCTGGAATCTGAGTTCGGCCCAACGATTGCACCTGCAGGTCGCTCACACGCCGGTCGCCGTACTCGGCGGCAGCGCGCGCCGCAGCTGAACCGCCCTGAACCACGACGACCCCCGACCGCGTTCGGTCGGGGGTCGTCGTCGTCTTACCAGCGTTGCGATCGCGTGAGATGCCAGGCGCCGCAGGAGCATTCGTAGCAGCGCAGGGACGGCGAGGCGCGCGGTGCGGACGAGATCGCGAGCATCGCTCCGGTCACCGCGGCCAGGGTCGGATAGGCGATCTTCTCCGGAGTCGGGCAGGTCGGCTCCACGTAGACCACCGGTTTCTCCCGGCGGCGCCGCGGCCGATTGCGGGCGGCGGTGCGCCCCTCGATCATCGCGTAGTAGGCCTCGAGGTCGTCGTCGTCGAAGCCCGACGTCATCGGCCCGCGAACTCGTCGGCGTTGTAGCGGGGCACCACCCGGAAGACCTTCAGTTCCTTCGGCACGCCTTTGGCACGGAAACGGCGGCGGCGGATCGAATAGCCGTCGGTGCCGGCCAGTTCCAGGGTCGGCTCGCTGGCGAACACCTCGCCCGGCCCGGCCGCCGCGCAGACGCGGGCGGCGATGTTCACGTCCACGCCCAGGAAGTCGTCGCCCACCGCGCGCGGAGCACCGGTGTGCACCCCGGCACGCAGGGCGGGCCGATAGTCGTCGACCACCAGGGCGCTGACCGCGACGGTGGCCTCGTGCGCGGCTTCGATCGCCTCCCGTCCGTCCGCGAAGACCGCCATCATGCCGTCACCCAGCGTCTTCACCACCTGACCGCCGCGGTCGAGGATCACCCGTTCGGACACCTCGTTCACGGCGCGCAGGAGTTCCAGAACCTGGTCGTCGCCCACGCGCAGCGCCCACCGGGAGAAGTCGACGAGGTCGGTGAACAGGATCGTCACCGGAATCGGCGCGGTGGAGTCCGGCCGGTGCCGACGACTCATGGCCTGCCACACCTGCACCGCGCCCAGACCGAGTTCGCGCACCGCGCTCGGCCGCTCGGCGTTCACGTCTCCGATGGCGCGTGCGAGCCGGTCCAACGTGGTCGACGCTCCCGCGGCGACCCGCTCCGGCGGCGCCAGCCGCCGCGCGAACTGTGCCGCGCGCACCAGCGGTGCACTCGCATCGGTCCAGGCCAACAGCCCGCCGGCCCGCTGCAGCGGCGACAGTTGCTGCGCGTCCTCGTCGTAGGGCTCCGGCATCGCGTTCACCTCGCCGAGTCTAGTGGGCGACCTGCCGCTCAGTCCGATTGGCGCGCACGCTCGAGATGAGCGACGCACCGATGAAACCGACGCCGACCAGACCGGACACCACCTCGCTGACCTCGACGGCGAGGCTCACCAGCAGGATCGTTGCCAGCGCGCCGATCGCCCAGTGCGCCCCGTTCTCCAGGTAGCGGTACTGCGCCAGTGTGCCCGCCCGCACGAGGTACACGGTCATGGAGCGGACGAACATCGCGCCGATGAAGCCGAGGCCGAGCGCGATCAGGATCGGATCGGAGGTGATGGCGAAGGCACCGACCACGCCGTCGAACGAGAACGAGGCATCCAGCATCTCGAGGTACAGGAACAGCATGAACGCCGCCTTGCCGACCAGCACCACCGGTTCCGGACGACCCCGACCGTCGCCGGCGAGTTCGGCAGCGGCGGCCGCCTCGCGGCCCACCTCGCTGGTATCGAACAGCGACGTCAGCCCGGAGATGGCCAGATAGCCGATCATGCCGACCAGCCCGGCGGTCAGTACTGTCGCGCGTTCGTCGCCGTCGACCGCCATCGATCCCGCAAGCAGCACGGCGAGCGCCACGATCACCGAGGCGTTGTTGATGCGTCCCAGCCGAGCCAGGCCGGGCTCGACCATGCGTCCCCAGAACCGCCGGTCCGAGTCGAACGCATAGTCCAGGAAGATCAGGAGCAGGAACATGCCGCCGAGCGCCGCGATCTGCGGGTGCGCCTCCAGCATGATGGTCTCGTAGCTCGGATTGTCCGGGGTCTCCGGATTCGGCGGATTCAACGCGAGGTCCAGCGCCTGCCCCGGATTGAGACCGGCGGTGGCCCACACGATGACCAGCGGGAACAGGATCCGCATGCCGAAGACGGCGATGAGGATGCCGACGGTGAGGAACATCTTCTGCCAGAAGGCGCTCATCCGTTCCAGGATGGTCGCGTTCATCACCGCGTTGTCGAAGGACAGCGAGATCTCAAGGATGCCGAGGATCACGCAGATGAACAGCCCGTTCCACCCGCCGTAGAGGAAAGCGGTCACGAGCGCGGCGAGGGTGATTGCGAACGAGAGGCCGAAGACCCGCAGGATCATCGCAGACGCTCGGCTTCCTTCGCCTGCACCACCAGGTTCCGCGACAGCACGAGCAGTTCGTTCCGGTCCTCGCCCTCGGCGATCGCCGTGTCGAGGTCCTCCACCGCGCACCGCAGCGCGAAGAGCCGGTCGCCCAGCGACGTCAATTCGTCCGGGGACAGGATCAGCGAGTCGGAGGAGATCGACGTACCCTCGGTCAACGAGCGCTGCTCGTAGGCGCGCTGTCGACACGACCGCTTGCAGTACTTGCGCCGCCGGCCGCGTTCGGACTCCACGATCTCGCGGCCACACCAGGTGCACGCGTTGCGCACGGGATGGCTAGCGGATTCGGACACGTCGAACAGGCTACCGTGCGTGCTCGGTCGATGCGGGACGCCACCCGGGTGCCGGATGCGTGCGCGACGCGTAAGATGGTTCCGTTGACCGTTTATTTGTGAGGAGCAGAGCTACATGGCTGATCGAGTACTCCGCGGGAGCCGTCTCGGCGCGGTGAGCTACGAGACCGACCGCGACCACGACCTCGCACCCCGCCGGATCGTGCAGTACCGGACCGACAACGGCGAGATCTTCGACATTCCGTTCGCCGACGACGCCGAGGTGCCGTCGAAGTGGCCGTGCAAGAACGGTATGGAGGGCACCATCCTCGAAGGCGCCGAGCCGGAGGAGAAGAAGGGCAAGCCGCCGCGCACCCACTGGGACATGCTGCTGGAGCGTCGCTCCGAAGAGGAACTCGACGTTCTGCTCACCGAGCGTCTGGACCTGCTGCGCAGCCGCCGCCGCGGCGGAGGCGTCGTCTAGCACTCCCCCGCAGACCACGAATGCCCCCACTGTTCGCAGTGGGGGCATTCGCCTTGCAGCAGTTCAGTTGTGTCGGTTCAGGAGCGGAAGCGCGCGGTGCGGCCCTGCCAGCCCCAGCGGGCCACGTTCAGGAACGACTCGAGGATCACGCCGCCGTCCATCTTGGACTCGCCGATCTCGCGTTCGGTAAAGGTGATCGGCACCTCGCGCACGGTGAAGCCGTGCTGGAGGGTGCGCCAGGCCAGGTCGATCTGGAAGCAGTAACCCGCCGAATCGACCTCGTCGAGTCCGATGGCCCGCAGCACGGGCGCGCGGTAGGCGCGGTAGCCGGCCGTGATGTCCTTGATCGACGATCCCAGCGCCATGCGGGCGTAGGTGTTGGCGCCCTTGGAGAGCACCTCGCGACGCTTGGGCCAGTTCACCAGTTCGCCGCCGGGCACATAGCGCGAGCCGATCACCAGGTCGGCGCCCTCGTTGATGCCGGCCAGCAGGCGGTGCAGCTGCTCGGGTGCGTGGCTGCCGTCGGCATCCATCTCGATGATGACCGGGTAGTCCCGCTCCAGGCCCCACGCGAAACCGGCCAGGTACGCCTTGCCCAGGCCGTCCTTCACGGTGCGGTGCATCACGTGGATGCGGCCTGCCTCGTCGGCCGCGGCCAAGCCCTCGGCGATCTGGCCGGTGCCGTCCGGGCTGGAGTCGTCGACCACCAGGACGTGGATGTCGCTGAGGGCGTTCAGGAGTCGCTCGACGATGCGCGGCAGATTGTCCCGCTCGTTGAAGGTGGGGATCACCACCAGACCGCCGGCGCCCTGCGGCCCGACGACCTCGTCGCGTCCGTGCTGACTGCCCGTCATGGTGTCCCCTCGTCTTCTACTACTGCATCGTTCGCGTGCGCGGCCGACCTCCGGCCGAACGCATCGAACCTAGTCGCTCGGACCAGCGCGTACAAAAAACCGCACACCGCGCACAGCACCACCAGCCATTGCAGCCAGGGCCCCAGCCACACGGCCAGGGTCTGTCCGGAGCGTAGCGGCAGGTCCGCTTCGAGCAACGCCGGGGTGAAGATCTCGCTGTGCGTCAGCACGTCGCCGTTCGGTGCGATCAGAGCGCTGACACCGCTGGTGGCCGCCACGGCCACCGACCGACCGGTCTCCACGGCACGCACCTGCGACATGGCCAGCTGCTGGTAGGTCATGTCGGTGTCGCCGAAGGTCGCGTTGTTGGTGGGTACGAACAGCAGCTGGGCGCCGTCGTTCACGGCCTGCCGCGGAGAGCGGTCGAAGGCCACCTCCCAGCAGGTGGAGACGCCGAGCATCACGGTGCTACCGCCGGTGTGCACCGGTACCGCCGCACTGCCGGTGCCGGGACGGAAATCGCCCGCTCGGTCGGCATACGACGAGAACATCGCGAAGAAGTCCCGCCACGGCAGGTACTCGCCGAACGGCTGGATGATGTGTTTGTCGTAGCGGGCCGACGGCTCCGGCTCGGCCAGCCCGTCCTCGGTCTCCCAGACCAGCACCGTGTTGGTGGGCCGACCGTCCGGACCGAACAGCAGGGTGCCGAACACGATCGGCACGCCGGTCACGCTGACGGCGCTCTGAATCAGGCGCGCCGCGTCCGGGTTGTCCAGCGGGGAGATGTCCGAGGCGTTCTCCGGCCACAGGATCAGGTCGGGCTTCGCGCGCCGCCCGGCCGCCACGTCCTCGGCCAGACGCAGGGTCTCCCGGTAGTGGTTGTCGAGCACCGCGCGACGCTGCGCGTTGAAGTCCAGCCCCAGGCGCGGCACATTGCCCTGGACGGCCACCACGCGCACGGTCTCGCCGCCTTCGGGCGACGGCGCCGTCGCCACCGCGAGACCGGCGACCGCCAGCGGGGCCAGCAGGCAGGCCGCGGCCAGTCCCGCGGTCACCGTGTGCCGGCCGCGGTCGGCGAACGCGATGACCAGCGCTGCCACCCCGGCACCGACCAGGGCGAGGACGAAGGAGAGTCCGGGCACACCGAACCAGCGGGCCACCGGCAGGAAGAATCCGTCGGTCTGGCTGAATGCCGCTGCACCCCACGGGAATCCACCGAACGGGAAGGACGACCGCAACCATTCGACGGCCACCCAGCAGGCGGCGAACCAGAGCGGCGCGGCGGGCAGCCGCATGGTCACGGTCGCCATCGCGCCGAACAGGGCGAGGTACAGCGCCATCACCACCGACAGCGCCAACCACGGCAGTGCGCCGACGAACTCGCCGACCCACGGCAGCAGCGGAACGAAGAAGGCCAGCCCGAACACCCCGCCGACGAGGGCGCCGATCGCCGCGCGCGGGCGACGGACCGCCAGGCACGCGTACAGCAGTCCCAGCGCCACCGGCGTCAGCAGCCACAGCCCCGACGGCGGAAACGCCAGATAGAGCAGTCCGCCGCCGACCGCCGCGGCGACCAGCCGCAGCAGGGTTTCCCGGGTCAACGCTCGTCTCGGGAGTAGATCACTTCGCCGGCGACGGCGGTCATCACGCACTGCGGCAGACGGGTGCCGGGGGCCACATCGGGCAGCGCGGGCACCCGCGAGCGCGGATCGGTGGACCAGCGCTGCACACCCGCGTTCGAGGCGGCCACCACCAGCTCGTCGATCTCCCACACCGCATAGTGCGCGGGCGCACCCGGCACCAGGGTTCCGGTGACCCCGTCGTTCACACCGCCGGCCCGCCAACCGCCGCGGGTGGCGGCCGCGAAGGCCGCGCGCGGAGAAATGGCGTTGGCCGGGTTGTGCGGGTGCGCGGCGGCGCGCACGGTGGACCACGGATCGATCGGGCAGACCGGCGCGTCGCTGGAGAAGGCCAGCGTCATACCGGCTTTCGCGAGCGCGGCGAAGTTGTTCAGCGCGGGGGCGCGATCCCCCAGTCGCTGGTCGTACAGCTGGCCGGGACCGCCCCAGGCGGCATCGAAGAGCGGCTGCATGCTGGCCACGGCGCCGCAACAGCCGAACAGTTCGGCCTGCTCCGCGGTCACCATCTCGGCGTGCTCCAGCCGGTGGACGCAGTCGGCCAGTGCCGGGGTGCCGAGTTCGTCGGCGATCTCGGCCATGGCCGTCGCCACCATCTGGGCGGCCCGGTCGCCGATCACGTGGAAACCGGCCTGAATGCCCGCCTCGGTGGTGGCGCGCAGATGGGCGCGGACCTCGTCGAGCTCCAAGTACGACACCCCGCTGGTGTCCGGGTCGTCGGTGTACGGCTCGGCCAGCAGTGCGGTGTGCGACCCGAGCGCACCGTCGATGAACAGGTCGCCGCCGATGGCGTGCGCGCCGGTCTCGGCGATCACCGCGCGCGCCTCGTCGGCCGTGGTCACCGCCTGACCCCAGTAGCGACGCACCAGCACGGGATGATCCAGGTCGGCGAGCGAACGGAAGTCGTCGATCCCGCTGATGTCCGGGCCGCCGTTCTCGTGCACCGCGACGATGCCGTGCGCGGCCGCATGATCGAGGGCCCGCAGCTGCGCCGCGCGCCGCGCCGCCGGGGTGATGAGGCTGCGCGCCACACCGCGCACCCGGTGGTGCGCCTCGGCGACCAGAGGAGCCTGCGGGTCGTAGCCGTTCTCGTCGGCCAGCCCGGGCACCAGCTCGCGCAGAGCGGAGGAGGCGGCGGCGGAGTGTTCGTCGATGCGCGCCAGGTACACCGCGCGCGGTCCCACCACGGCGTCGAGGTCGTCGGTACTGGGCGCTTCATCCTCGCCCGGCCCGGCGTCGACCCAAGCCGAGGCGTCCCAGCCCATCCCCCAGATCACGCCGTCGACCGACTCGTCGTCGGCGTGCGCGGCCAGGTAGGTGGCCAGTTCACGCAGGCATTCGGTGCGACTGCGCACCCCCGAGAGGTCGAGTCCGCCGAGCGCCAGTCCGGTGTCGGTGAGGTGCACATGCGAGTCGACGAAGCCGGGGCTCACGAACCGACCCTGCAGATCCACCACCTCCGCATCCGGGTGCAGGGCGCGGCCGACGTCGTCGCTGCCCACCCACACGACGATGCCGTCGGTGATGGCCAGCGCGGTCGCGTCGGGAACCGCGGGAGAGGAATAGACGATGCCGCCGAGCAGGAGCTGCGTAGTCACCCGGCCATTGTCGCAGAACCGGCGAGGTGGGCCGCCTCACCCGTCGGTGAGAAACATTTCTCGACCGATCGGGAGCAAAATCGCGCTCTCGTACGTTGAGGCAGTAAGAAGCCACGACACGCGCTCTTCGGCGCGGGAAGGTCGGAATATGAAGCCCTGGATTTTCCTCGGGTACCTGGCGGTCGAGATCGCCGCCTTCTGGGCGATGGTGCACTTCCTCGGCTGGGGCTGGGCCATCATCATCACGGTCGCCGCCTCGGCGATCGGCGTCGCCGTCCTCGGACGACGCTTCCGCGAGATCTTCACCGCCGCGCGCACCTCGCGCGCCGAACAGACCACCCCCGGCGGTGCACTCACCGATTCGGCGCTGTTCGCCGGCGCCGCCGTCCTGACGATCATTCCCGGCGTGGTCTCCACGCTGCTCGGGCTGATCCTGCTCGCCGGACCGGTACGACGCCGCCTGCGTCCGGTGGTCACCGCCGCCGCCACGCGACGCGCCAACCTGTTCGCCGAGCGCGTGACGCTCATCGGCATGACGCCACAGGGCGCCGCGCCGGGCGCCCGCGGTTTCGGCGGAGGCGGCTATGTGGACGGCGTGGTGGTCGACGAAGGCCGCGCGGAAGGCGTCGTGGTCGACACGACCATCCGCAACCCCGATGGCACCATCTACGTCGACGTCCCCCCGCTCCCCCCGGCATCGCCGCGCTGATCCCTGCTCCCCGAGCTTGCCGAAGGGTCCCACCCACTCCGTCGAGGAGTCCGGGTGGGGCCCTTTTTGCTGGTAGACGACCTGCAGAAGTTTCTTGAAAATACTTTGCTCGAACTGTTGTGCTATCTAGATATGAGGCGTAACGTGGAGTTAGACGATGCGGATACCTCTGCCCGTCTGCCGAATCGAGTGACTGTGTGACCGACCGTCGGGCAGTTCGACCGGTTCAACCGCTGTTTCGCTTCTCCCACCGGAGGTGTCCCCTGTGGACGCAGCAGGCCTGACCGAACTCGCCGACTTCATGGTTGACGATGTCACCGACAACGACGACTCCGTCGACAATCTCGCGCGCTTCCTGGCGCGCGTTCGCGCGGTGGACGACGACCGGGAACTCCTCGCGGTAACCGCCGCCCTGCTGCGACTGCGCAACGTGGTCGACTACTCCCTCGCGGCCGCCTGTGCGGCCATCGAGCGGAGCGGACTGCCGGCTCGGAAGCACGTGCGGTCCGCCGCGGCGATCGTCACCGAACTCGGTGCGGCTCCGGCGGTCGCGCATCGCGCGGTTCGGATCGGATGGGCCATCGCCGATGAAGGCCTGAGCGCGGTGACCCGCGGCATCCGCGACGGCGCGGTGTCGGCGGAGAAGGGCGACGCTGTCGTGACCGGCGTGGGGCACGTGGAAGGCCGCGTCGTGGATCTCTCCGACGAGGCCCGTGCACGGGTGGTGCATTCGCTGATGGTGCAGACCACACCGGCGCGCGTGAAGGAGAAGGCCCGCGCGTGGGCGATCAAACTCGCCCCGGTCGAGACCGCGGACGGTCAGGTTCCTGTTGCCGAGCGCGACGACCTCAACGAGATGACGATGGATCGGACCGACGACGGTCGGGTGTCCGTGACCATCGACCTGGACACTCTGGCCGCGGAAGAACTGTTCTCGGCGCTCGACCCGCTGACGCGTCCGGTGCCGGAACCGGACGGCTCGCACGACAAGCGCTCGGCCAAACGCCGCCGCGCCGACGCGATGACCCAAGTGGTCCGCACTTACCTCGCGCACTCCGAACGCCCGGAATCGGGCGGAGTGCTGCCGCACGTCACGCTGTCGGTGCCGGCGGCAGTGGTGATGAACGGGCAAGTGCTCGATTCGGTTGCGGGCCAGACGATTTCGATTCCGTTCGCCGACAGCGACACCGCCGTGCCGTGGTTGGGATTCGGCGGACCGATCTCCGCGCGGACTGCCGAGCTGATCATGTGCGAGGCGTCGGTGGCGATCGCCCTGCTCGATGACAATGGCGTGCCTTTGAACGTGGGGCGCGAGAAGCGCCTGTTCACTCCGGGAATACGGAAGGCGCTCGTGTTGCGCGATCGCGGCTGCGCGTTCCCCGGCTGCGGCCTGCCGCCGTCGTGGTGCGACGGCCACCACGTCGACCACTGGGAGCACGGCGGCGAGACCTGCCTCGACAACGGCGTGCTGCTCTGCCGACGCCACCACATGCTGATTCACCAGAGCGGGTGGGAGGTGTTCATCGGGCACGACCGGCATCCGTGGTTCGTACCGCCGGCCGACCCCGACCACCCGAAGCGGTTCCGGGAGCCGATCCCGTCGAATGCCCGGCGCACGCTGACGTTGTTACCCGGCGCAGCCTGACGCTAAACCGGCGACGCCTGTTTCACGATCTGAAGTCCCAGCAGCCCCAAAGCGGCTGTCCACCAACAACTCTCGTCTCCAGCGGGACCTAGAACGTATCTGAATGCAGTGTCGGAGGCTCGACTTCCGGCGCGATGTGTTGTTTGAGAATTCCATAGTGAGGGCCGCGGGTGAACGCGGCGAGTTCGGTCACGCACGGTGCGCGCCTAGGCTGAAGGCATGAGTCGATCGGGTGATCATCTCGTGCACGTGAGTCTGCCGGGTGGGCGCATCCGCGCCGATCAACTCGCCGCGCTCGCCGCCGCGGCCGCCGAGTGGGGCGACGGCCACCTCGTGCACACCGGACGGGCCGGCCTGCACCTGCGCGGGGTCGCGGCCGAGCACCACGCTGCGCTCGAGGCCCGGCTCGCCGAGACCGGACTGCCCGACCCCACTGCTTCCACCGACATCCGGCAGGTGGTCGTCTCGCCGCTGTCCGGACGGATCGGCGGCACCGATGAGCTGTGGGCGATCGCCGACCGGCTCGGCGCGAGCCTGCGCTCAGCGGCCTGGACGCGGGAACTGCCCGAGGAGTTCTGGTTCGGACTCGACGACGGCCGCGGCGACGTGCTGGCCCACTCCCCCGACATCGCGGGCATACGGGCCGACGAGACGACCGCCGAACTCGTGGTCGGCGGACAGCGGACCGGGCGGGTCGTCGATCTGGCGGCGTTGGCCGCGGCCCTGCTCGACGCGGCCCGCGAGGGCGCTGCCGCCATGGACCGGGCCGGACCGCCGTCGCAGACGCCCCCGGCACCGCGGGTGGGCTGGTTCGACCAGGACGACGGCCGGGTGCTGCTCGGTGCGGTCACCGCGGACGGCCGGCTCACCGCGCGGCAGGCCGAGTTCGCGGCCGCGATCGGCGCGCCGCTCATCGTCACGGTCGACCGCGAACTGCTCATCGCCGATCTCACCGAAGGCGTCGCCGAGACCGTGGTGCGCGTCCTCGCGCCGCAGGGCTTCAGCTTCGACGCGAACTCACCGTGGGCCCGGCACCGGGACTAGCTCAGCGCGGGAGCCGCCGCCAGATCGCGCGGGGCAGCAGCCGCATGCCGAAGAAGACCGGCCGCAGCCGACCTGGGATCCACACTTCCCCGCGCCCCTTGCGGTAGGCCTTGACCACGGCGTCGGCCACCTGGTCGGCCGTCACCGACATCGGTGCGGGCGTGGTACCGGCGGCCATCAGTTCGCGGGTCATGTTGCCGATCACGAACCCTGGGCGCGCCAGCAGCAGGTGCACGCCGGAGCCGTGCAGGGCGTCGGCCAGGCCGCTCGCGAAGCCGTCCAAACCTGCCTTGGTGGAGCCGTACACGTAATTGGCCCGCCGCACCCGCACCCCGGCGACCGAGGAGAAGACGAGGATGGTGCCGCTGCCCTGCGCCCGAAAAGCGTTGGCCAGCAAGGTGATCACACTGATCTGCGCGTAGTAGTCGGTGTGCGCGATCTGCAGGGCGTGCGCCACATCGCTTTCCGCGCGGGCGGCATCGCCGAGGATGCCGAACGCCACCACCGCCGTCTCGATCGGCCCGTAGTCGTCGAACAGCGACGATACCAGGGCGCCGTGTGCGGCGACGTCGTCGGCGTCAAACCCGACGGTCACCACGTCGACGGCGCCGGCCGCGGTCAGCGCGGCCGTTTCGGCGGCCAAGTCGTCGGGCCGACGCGCGGCCAGCACCACCCGATTGCCCGCGGCCAGCCGCACCGCGGTGGCCACTCCGATCTCACTGCGTCCGCCGAAGACCACGATCGTTCCCATCGGTGCAGTATCCCACCGATGCCGGACTCGCCCCCGCAGGCCTCTACAGTCGGCGTATGGCGCGCTCCGTCGATGATCTCAGCCCACAGGCCCGCGAACTGCTCACCGAATACCACCTGGCATCCCTCGCGACCCTCCGCCCGGACGGCACCCCGCACGTGGTCGCGGTCGGTTTCACTTTCGACGAGGAGGCGGGCAAGGCCCGGGTCATCACGTTCGACGGCAGCCAGAAGGTCCGCAACGTCGAACGCGGCGGCCACGCCGCCCTGACCCACGTGGTCGGACCGCGCTGGCTCACCCTGGAGGGCCCGGCCCGGATCCGCCGCGAACCGGAGCAGGTCCGCGATGCCGAACGCCGCTACGGCGCCCGCTACCGCGAACCGTCGCCCAACCCGCAGCGCGTGGTGATCGAAGTGGACATCGCCCGCGCGATGGGCTCGGCCGACATGTTCGGCTGAACCCGGGCCGCACCGGTCAGAGGACGGTCAGCCCGTGCGGCTGCTTGTTGACCGGTTCGGGACCGTTCTCGGTGAGGATCACGATGTCCTCGATGCGCGCACCCCAGCGTCCGGGCAGGTAGACGCCCGGCTCCACCGAGAACACCATGCCCGGCCGCAACACCTCGGTGTTGCCGGCCACGATGTACGGCTCCTCGTGCACCGACAGGCCGATCCCGTGCCCGGTGCGATGGATGAAGTAGTCGGCCAGACCGGCCTGGGCCAACACCGACCGTCCGGCGGCGTCGACGCTCTCGGCCGTGGCCCCCGGAACGGCCGCCGCCACCGACGCGGCCTGCGCCCGTTCCAACGCGGCGTAGGCCTCGGCGATGTCCGGCGCCGGTTCACCGAAGCAGTAGGTGCGCGTGCAGTCGGAGTTGTAGCCGACGCCGACCGGTCCGCCGATGTCGATCACCACGATGTCCTCGGCCAGGATCAGGCGATTGGACTGCTCGTGGTGCGGGTCGGCGCCGTTGGGCCCGGACCCGACGATGACGAACGCCGCCTCGGTGTGCCCCTCGGCGAGGATCGCGGCGGTGATGTCGGCGGCCACCGCGGCCTCGGTGCGGCCGGGCCGCAGCCACTCGCCCATCCGGGCGTGCACGCGGTCGATCGCGGCGCCCGCGGTCCGCAGCTCCGCCAGCTCGGCGTCGTCCTTGATCATCCGCAGCTCACGCAGCACGGCCGTGGCCAACCGCACCGGCGGGCCGACGCGCTCGGCCAACGGGATCAGGTGCAGGGCGGGCAGCGCATCCGACACCGCCAGGCGCGCCTCCGGCCCCAGCCCGTCCAACGCCAGCGCGTACGGGTCTTCCCCGTCCACCCAGTCCCGGACGGCCAGCCCGAGCTCGGACACCGCGGAATCCCGCAGGGAGGCCAACTCCAGCCGCGCCGTCACCAGCGAGGGCGCACCGCTCGCCGGAACCACCAGCGCGGTGAGCCGCTCGAAGGTGTCCGCCTGCACGCCCGTCAGGTAGCGCAGGTCCGGACCGGTGCCGACGACGAGCGCGTCGAGCCCCGCCTCGCGGGTGAGCTCCGCCGCGCGCGCCAGCCGGGCGGCGTAGACGGAGGAATCGAAGCGGGCCGAGGACGAGGAATGGGCAGCCATGCCCGCCAGCCTAGCGACCGACGACACCCCCGATGTGGAACAGTGAGCGCATGGGAAAGGTGATGCTGCTCGACGGCGCCAGTCTCTGGTTCCGCTCCTTCTTCGCGCTGCCGGAGAAGATGACCGCGCCGGACGGGCGCCCGGTGAACGCCGTCCGCGGCTTCGGCGACACCATCGCCGCGCTGGTCACCACGCACGAACCCACCCGCCTGGTGGTGTGTCTGGACCGCAACTGGCGCCCCGCCTTCCGGACGGCGCTGATCCCCTCCTACAAGCAGCACCGTGTCGCCGAGGGCGGCGACGGGCTGGCCGAAGAGGTTCCGGAGACCCTGACCCCGCAGGTCGACATGATTCTCGAGCTCCTGCGCTGCCTCGGTCTGGAGACCGCGGCCGCCGACGACTGCGAAGCCGACGACGTGATCGGCACCCTCGCCTTCGATGAGGCCGTCGACGACGTCCTGGTGGTGACCGGGGACCGCGACCTGCTGCAGCTGGTCGACGACGCGCCCGTCGACGTGCGCGTCCTGTACGTGGGCCGCGGGCTGGCGAAGGCCGAGCTGATGGGCCCGGCCGAGGTGGCCGAGAAGTACGCGCTGCCCGTCGAACGGGCGGGGCTCGCCTACGCCGAGATGTCCATGATGCGCGGCGACCCGTCCGACGGGCTGCCCGGTGTCAAGGGCATCGGCGACAAGACCGCGGCCAAGCTGATCACCACCTACGGCACCCTCGACGAAGTGGAAGCCGTTGCGCGGCAAGAGAAGTCGCCGATCGCGCCGCGCATCGGCGCCGCGCTGGAGCAGGCCGCCGACTACCTGCAGGCCGCCCGGACCGTGGTGGCCGTGCGCACCGACGCACCGATCGAGTTCAGCCGCGGCAGCGATGTGCTGCCCACGACTCCCGACGACGCGGCCGGCCTGGACGCCCTCGTCGCCGAACTGGGTATCGACGCCACCGTCGGACGTCTGCGCACCGCCCTCGGTTGGTGAATCTCGGCTGGTGACTACCCCGGCCGTCTGACTATTCCGACGGCTCGGAAACCTCGTAGGTGCCGTCGTCGTCGGTCACCGTGACCGTCACGCGCATGTTCTTGTCGCCGACCTTCACCTGGCAGGTGAACGTCTCGCCGGTCGTGGCCTTCATGCCCGACGGGCAGCTCACGTCGGACACCTTGTCGAGGCCGTAGCCCTGCGCCGCGTCCTTGTTGGTGAGGACGTTCTGCACGCCGTCCTGCACCGCGGTCTGCGACAGCGTCTTGTCGACCCAACCCGGCCACACGAACGCCGACAGCGCCACCGCACCGGCGAGCACCACCAGGGCTGCGGCCAGCGTGAGCCAGAGGCCCCGGCGCCCGCCGGAACCCGAGGAATCCGGAGACTCCGAGGAGTACGAGTAGTCCGACTGCTCACCCCGCGGCTCCGGCGGCGGAGCGTAGGCCTGCTGCGGGGGCAACGCCTGCGTGGGTCGCGGCTGGGCGACGGTCGGCTGCGGACGCATCCCCTGCGGCACCGGTCCCTGTGGGGGCAGCCCCTGCGGGGGCGGCCCCTGCGGGGGCGGCCCCTGCGGTCGCCGACCCTGGGGCGGCATTCCCTGTGGCGGCATCCCCTGCGGGGGCATGCCCTGGGGTGGTCGCGCATGCCGTCCACCGGGTCCTGCTCCGTAGCCGGGTGGGGGTCCCTGGGGTCCGGGTCCCTGGGGTCCGGGTCCCTGGGGTCCGGGCCTCGGGGGCGGGGGTCCCGGTCGCGGCGCGGCCCACTCCGAGGGTGGCGGGTCGTTCGGCGTGCTCATACGCTGCCCTTCGCAAAGGTCGTCCCCACCTGCGGGCACGACGTCGACTAGCACTCGGCGGTCAGGTTACCGCAGCGCGTCACTCCAACTCGGCAGCAACAACGCCGCGCCGCAGACTCTTCACCGCGCGCCGTGCCGCACTCGCCAACGGCTGGTCGCGGTCCACGCTGTTGCGGATCTGTTCGAGCAGATCGATCACCTGACGATTCCAGCGCACGAAGTCGCCCGGCGAGAGCAACTGGCCGCCGGCCGACGCCGCGGTGAGCGCCTCGTGCAGCGGCCGACCCGACGACCACGCCGTGACCGCGGCGACGAAACCGGTGTCCGGTTCAGGGGTCACCAGCGACTCCGAGCCGCCCGAGTGCCGCGCCTGCACCTCGTTGGTGGCCCGCCACACGCGCAACGTCGCACTCAGCGCATCGCGGACGCGGGCACTGCCCGGCATGGAGTCGACGCCGTCGGCGTACGTGTCCCGGCGCGACTGGTACACCATCGCCGAGACCACCGCCGCGAGCTCGGTTGGCCCCAGCGAGTCCCAGATCCCGGCCCGAATGCACTCGGCCACCAGCAGATCGGTTTCGGCGTAGATGCGGCGCAGCACGTCGCCGGTCGGGGTCACCCGCACGCTGTTCTCCCCGTCGGACTCCAGATAGCCCAATTCGAGGAGCACGGCGACGACGACGTCGAAGTCGGCTTCCAGCCGAGACTTGCGGTCGGCGATCGACCGCTCCAAGCTCGCCGTCTCCCGCACCAGGCGGTTGCGCTGTTCCCCCAGGCGGAACAGCTTGTCCAGCTTGGACCGCTGGCTTCCGGAGCCGGCGACCGCGTGCACCGGGTGCGCCCGCAACGCCGCCCGCAGCCGCGCCAGTTCCGGATCGGGGCCGCCGTTCTTCTTCCGTTTGCCGCCGCGGCCCACCGGACGCGAAATCCCGCTCGACGCCAGGGCGTCGGCCAGTCGACGGCGACCGCGCCCGCTGCGGGTGTCCGCGTCGCGGGGAATCCGCACGTGTCCCAACACTTCCGGTGGATTGACGAAGTCGCCGGTGCCGACTCGTCCGGCCCAGCCGTCGTCCACCAGCACCAGCGGACGCGGATCGGCGGGGATGGTGGCGGCTTCCAAGACCAGCGCCAGGCCGCGGTGGCGGCGCGAACTGACCGCGATCACCTGTCCGCGTTTGAGTGCGGCCAAGTCCTCGGCCACCGCGTCTTCGCTCGCCACGCGCCGCAGGAAACGTTCTTCGCGCTCGCAGCGCCGGATCTCCTCCCGCAGATCCAGGTAGCCGAGGAAGCCGTCGAAGCGGTTCTCCGGCCCGCGGGCCTCGGTGTCGTCGAGCGACAGCCCCGCGTCGAGGCCTGCCTTCTCGGCCACCCCGACCAGCTCCTGGTCCACACCGCGCAGGCGGCGGCGCGCCTGGTCCAGCTGCCGCGCCTGCCCGACGAGGGTGCGGTCGGTCTGGAATTGGGCGAACGACCGCCGCAACAGATCGCGGGCGCCCGCCACGCCGAGCCGGTCGATCAGATTGAGCACCATGTTGTACTCCGGAGCGAAGGAGCTACGCAGCGGGAAGGTCCGCGCGCCGGCCAGACCGGCGACCCGCTCGGGGATCAGCTCCGGCGTCCACACCACCACGGCGTTGCCCTCGACGTCGATGCCGCGCCGGCCCGCGCGACCGGTGAGTTGGGTGTACTCGCCGGGCGTCAGATCCACGTGGGCTTCGCCGTTGTACTTGATCAGCCGTTCCAGCACCACCGAGCGGGCCGGCATGTTGATGCCGAGCGCCAGCGTCTCGGTGGCGAACACGACCTTGGTGAGCCCCTGCACGAACAGCTCTTCCACGGCTTGGCGGAACATCGGCAGCATGCCCGCGTGGTGCGCGGCGAAGCCGCGGCGCAGACCCGCCCACCACTGGTCCACGCCCAGCACGTCCGCATCACCGGGGGCCAGCTCGGTGAGGTGGCGCTGCACGATCTCGTCGACGCGGGCCACCTCGTCGGGTTCCAGCAGGTTCAGGTCGCTGCGCAGGCATTGGCTGAACGCACCCTCGCAGCCCTTGCGGGAGAAGATGAACATGATCGCCGGCAGCAGACCCGCGTCGGCCAGCAATCGGATCAGCCGCGGCCGCGGCATGGTGGCCGATCGACGGCGGTACCGGTCGCCACCGCCGCGGCCGCCCCGATGGCCGCCGCCCCGGTAGCCGCCCTCCCCGCTTTCGGACGGATCGAGCGCACGCTGCTTGATGTAGCGGGTCAGCTCCGGATTGACCTGGCGTCGTCCCTCGGTGGTGCGGCGGTCGAAGAGTTCGAACAGCCGCGTGCCCACCAGCATGTGCTGGTGCAGCGGCGTCGGGCGCACCTCGGAGACGATCACCTCGGTGTCGCCGCGGACCGTGGTGATCCAGTCGCCGAACTCCTCGGCGTTGCTCACCGTCGCCGACAGCGAGACCACCGACACCGACGGATCCAGCCCGAGGATCACTTCCTCCCAGACGGCGCCGCGGAATCGGTCGGCCAGGAAGTGCACCTCGTCCATCACCACGTGCGAGAGCCCGTCGAGCGTCGACGAGTCCGCGTAGATCATGTTGCGCAGCACCTCGGTGGTCATCACCACCACGGGGGCCGACGAGTTGACGGCGTTGTCGCCGGTCAGCAGACCCACGGAGTCGGCACCGTGCACCGCGACCAGGTCGTGGTACTTCTGGTTGCTCAGCGCCTTGATCGGCGTGGTGTAGAAGCACTTGCCGCCGCTGCGGAGCGCGAGGAACACCGCGAACTCGCCGACGACGGTCTTGCCGGCACCGGTGGGCGCGCACACGAGCACGCCGCGGCCGCTTTCCAGAACTTCGCAGGATTCCCGCTGAAACGGGTCGAGCGGGAAACTCAGTCCGGCGGCGAAGGATTCGAGAGTAGTCATCGGCTCCCAGGATGCCACGGACCGGCGGCTACAGCACCTCGTCGAACGAGCCGGCGGTGCGTCCGGTGCGCGGCTGCGCGGCGGGGATCGGTGTCGGTGCCTCGATCGTCGACGCCGTGGGGCCGTCGCCGTCGACGTCGAGCGGGGCGGCCTGATCGTCGTCGACGTCCATCCAGTCCGGCCGACGCTTGGACTTGCGCTTGTCGTTGAGGCGGGCGAACTGGATCGCGAACTCCTGCAGGATCGACAGCGCGATCGCCAGGGCGGTCATCGTGAACGGGTCGCCGCCCGGGGTGACCACGGCGGCGAAGACGAACATGACGAAGATGAGGCCGCGGCGCCAGTTCTTGAGGCGCTCGTAGGTGAGGACGCCGACCAGATTCAGCGCGACGATCAGCAGCGGCAGTTCGAAGCTGACACCGAAGATCAGCAGCAGCTGAATCATGAAGGAGAAGTACGCGTCACCGGCGAGGGCGGTCACCTGCACCTCGTTGCCGACGGTCAGCAGGAACTCGAAGGCCTTGCCGACCACGAGGTAGGCGAGCACCGCGCCGCCGACGAACAGGACGGCGGCCACCGAGACGAAGGCCATCGCGTGCTTGCGTTCGTTGCCGCGCAGCGCCGGGGTGATGAACTGCCACAGCTGATACAGCCACACCGGGCAGGCCAGAACCACACCGGCGGTCAACGCCACCTGCAGGCGCAGCATGAACTGATCGAACGGCCCGGTCGCCAGCAGGCGGCACTCGTCACCGGAGGTGATGGCCGCGCGCGACTCCGGCGGCAGCTCGCAGTACGGGCCGCGCAGCAGTTCGCCGAGCGACGAGATCGGGCCCAGCCCGTGGGTGTACCAGAAGAAACCGATGACGGTGGTGACGAGGATCGCGGCGATCGCCACCAGCAGGCGGTAGCGCAGCTCGTAGAGATGCTCGGCCAACGGCATCGAGCCGTCCGGATTGACTTTGCTGCGCCGGTTCCGCGGATTCAGCCGGCGCAGCGCTGTGGGAACGCGCACGCGTGTCGTAACGCGGTGGTACTAGGTGTCGGCGCGGTCGTCGGCCTTGCGCGCAGTTGCGTCGCCCGCCGAGGTCACGCCCGACTGCTCGTCGGCAGCAGGCAGTTCGCGCTGCGGTGCGTCGGCGGCAGCCTTCTTGTCCTTGTCCTTGTCCTCGTTGACCATCTCGCCCATCTCGGACTTGAAGATCCGCATGGACCGACCGAGGCCGCGTGCCGCGTCGGGCAGCTTCTTCGAACCGAACAAGATCACCAGCACGACGATCACGACAATCCAGTGCCAGGGCTGTACCGCACCCACAGGTCCACCTCCGCATTGCGTACTGGACTGTTGACCCAGTCCGGCACCGTTAGAAAAAACTCGGTTCCCATCGTACCCGAGGATCGACGGACGCGATCAGCGCGGCGATCCGCCCTCGGCGACGGCGCCGTACCGAGCCAGCGCAGCCCCGGCGGAGGCGTCGATCAGCGCCCGCACCTGGCGGCTGCGCTCGTCGTCGGAGACCACCGACACGCGCCCGCCCAGCGACTGCACCAGTCGGGCCAGCCACTCCGGCGACGCATACGTCAGTTCGGCGAGCACCGGGGCCGTCGGATCGGCCGGGTCGGCCTCCTCGAGCAGCCGCGCCTGGTAGTACTCCACCACCCACACCGCGGACGGGTCGATCGCCAGCCGGGCCACCGGCAGGCTCGCATCGTGGGTCGGCAGCGCCACCGGGACGGCGACGACGTCGGCGGGCGGGTTCGACGCCTCGGGCAGGACGGTGGCCTCCTGCACCCGGTCGAAACGGAAGATCCGGCGCCCCTGCGACTCGCGGCACCAGGCGTCGAGGTAGCTGGTGCCGTCCACCACCTGCACGCGGATCGGGTCGACGATGCGCTCGGTGAGCGCATCCCGGCTCGGGGTGTAGTAGCGCAGCGCCAGCGCCCGCTTGGCGGCGACCGCCTCCCGGATCGCGGCGGAGGCCGGATGTTCGGCGCGGTCGGTGCCGTCGTCGATCACCACGGCGCGCGAGGCGCCCGCCGCCTCCTCCACCTTGGCGACGGCGCGCCGGATCGCGTCCCCGGCCAGGGCGCCCTGCGCGTCGAGCAGCATGCGCAGGGCCACCAGCAGGACGTTGGCCTCGGTACCGGTCAACCGCAGCGGCCGATCGATGCCCGCGGTGAACAGCACCGTGACGTAGCCGTCCCAGAACTGGATGTCGATGAGGTCGCCGCCCGCGTGCCCGGGCAGTCCGCAGACGTAGAGCTGTTCGAGGTCGGTTTTCAGCTGCGCCTGCGTCACGCCGAGTTCGGCGGCCGCGACCGACATCTCGATCCCTTGGCGCGCAAGGAAATACGGGACCATGGCGAGCAGGCGCGAGAAGCGCGAGGGTGCCGGACTCATCAGTGCTGACCTCCTGCGGCGGTGGAGGCGGCCAGCGCCGCCAGTTCGGTGATGACCGCGGCCCGCAGCTCCGGCGGATCCAGCACCACCGCGTCCGGGCCCGCGGCCAGGATCAGCCGGATCAACTGGGAGCGCGAATGCACAGTGATGCGGGCCTCCTGGCCCGGTTCGCCGTCGAGACTGCTGTCGGTCAGGCTGTCCGCCACCCGGCGCAGCTCGTACGCCCGGTCCTGCGCCAGCCACAGGGTGGCCGGCGTCGACTCCCCGGACGCGGTGCGGGCCACCGCCGCCGCGACCAGCGCCGCGAGATCGGTCCCGGCGGGCACGCTGACGGCGCCGGCGTCGCCGATCAGCTCGACGTCGACGATGCGCGCGACCCGGAAGGTGCGCGTCTCGCCGCGATCCAGGTCATGCCCCACCACGTACCACCGACCCGAGTTGCTGACCACGCCCCACGGCTGCAGGGTGCGCTCGTTGAGGCGGGTACCGGCCCGGTGGGTGAACGTGACCGCGTAGCCGT
This sequence comes from Gordonia alkaliphila, assembly GCF_039542465.1. Classification (NCBI taxonomy): domain Bacteria; kingdom Bacillati; phylum Actinomycetota; class Actinomycetes; order Mycobacteriales; family Gordoniaceae; genus Gordonia; species Gordonia alkaliphila. The sequence continues at coordinate 66,118 of NZ_BAABIE010000008.1, forward strand.
CGTCGATCGCGGCGAGCAGCTGACGGATCACGCGTTCGTCGCCCATCGAACTGCCGCCGGTCTGTCCGAAGACCAGTTCCCCGGGGGCCGTCACCTCCAGGCCCGCGGCGCGCAGTTTGAGCACCGCGGTCTGCGAGAGTGCGGCCACGTCCGGGTCGTGCCACACGGCGGCGGCGGCCGCGATGGCGGCGGCCTCGTCGCGCTCCAGGCTGATGTCGGCGAGGGCGTAGTTCTCCGGCAGGATCCGGTAGCCCTCCTCGCCGCCGAGCGGACCGGAGCCGGTCTCCACCGGGATGCCCAGCGCCCGCAGTTCGTTCTTGTCGCGTTCGAGCATGCGCTTGAACGCTTCGGTGCTCTGCGACGCATCGTTGTACCCGACGACGTTCTTGCGCAGGAACTCGGCCGGAACGTAGGTCTTGGTCGACATCAGGCAGATGACGAGGTTGAGCAGTCGCTCGTTCTTAGCAGTGGCCACCGCCCCACTCTAGGCCTCACATCGCGGCGATCAGCCGTTCGACGCGCTCATCCACATTCCGGAACGGGTCTTTGCACAGGACCGTCCGCTGGGCTTGATCATTGAGCTTGAGGTGCACCCAGTCGACGGTGAAGTCGCGCTCGGCGGCCTGCGCCGCGGTGATGAACTCGCCGCGCAGCTTGGCCCGGGTGGTCTGCGGCGGGGTATCGACGGCGGCGTCGATCGCCTCGTCGGTGGTGACCCGCGCGGCCAGCCCCTTGCGGGTCAGCAGATCGAACACGCCGCGACCGCGCCGGATGTCGTGGTACGCGAGATCCACCTGGGCGATCTTCGGATCGGCCAACGTCATGTCGTACCGATCGAGGTAGCGCTGCAACAGCTTGCGCTTGATCACCCAGTCGATCTCGGTGTCCACCAAGCTGAAGTCGTCGGACTCCACCGCGTCCAGCGTGCGGCCCCACAGGTCCACCACGCGGTCCATCATCGGGTCCGGGGTGCGGCGGGTCAGGTGTTCCAGCGCCCGCGCGTGGTACTCGCGCTGGATCGACAGGGCCGACGCCGTGCGCCCACCGGCCAACCGCACCGGATGGCGCCCGGTCGGATCGTGGCTGATGTCGCGGATCGCCCGAATCGGGTTGTCCAGGGCGAAGTCACGGAAGCTGATGCCCGATTCGATCATCTCCAGCACCAGCAGCGCCGAGCCCACCTTGAGCATGGTGGTGGTCTCGGACATGTTGGAGTCGCCGACGATCACGTGCAGGCGCCGATACTTCTCGGCGTCGGCGTGCGGCTCGTCGCGCGTGTTGATGATCGGTCGCGAACGGGTGGTCGCCGAGGAGACGCCCTCCCAGACGTGGTCGGCGCGCTGGGACAGGCAGAAGCGCGTCTCCGCGCCCGTGCTCAGCACCTTGCCCGCGCCGCAGATCAACTGGCGGGTCACCAGGAACGGCAGCAGCACGTCGGAGACCCGCCCGAACTCGCCGGTCCGCGACACCAGGTAGTTCTCGTGGCAGCCGTAGGAGTTGCCCGCCGAGTCGGTGTTGTTCTTGAACAGGTAGATGTCGCCGCCGATGCCCTCGTCGGCCAACCGCTGCTCGGCGTCGATCAGCAGATCCTCGAGGATCCGCTCGCCGGCCCGGTCGTGCGTCACCAACTGCTCCACCGAGTCGCACTCGGCGGTCGCGTACTCCGGGTGCGAACCGACGTCCAGGTAGAGCCGAGAACCGTTGGGCAGGAAGACGTTCGACGATCGGCCCCACGCCACCACTCGGCGGAACAGGTAGCGGGCCACCTCGTCCGGACTCAGCCGGCGGTGCCCGTCCATGGTGCAGGTGACCCCGAACTCGGTTTCGATCCCCATGATTCGGCGTTTCACGGTGTTCACTCCCCCGTCAGAAGTTCACTGATGTGCTGATCGGTCAGACGCACGAAGGCGCGGCGCGGACGCCCGCGGTCCAGGACCGCCACCTCCAACTGCTCGGCCCCCAGGCGCGGCTGCTCGGCCGCCGTGTCGTCCTTGCCGCTCTTGTCCCCCTCGGCGGGCTGGGACAGCGCGTCGACGGCGATCGAGATCGCCTGCGCCAGCGGCAGGTCCGGCTCGTAGGCCGCGGTCATCGCGGTGACGATCGGCTCGGTGGCGCCGCCCATCACCAGGAAGGAGCTCTCGTCGACGATGGACCCGTCGTAGGAGATGCGGTACAGCTGCGACGGTGACGCACTGCCCGGGCGGGCCACCTCGGCGACGCACAGCTCCACCTCGTACGGCTTGGGCTGCTCGGTGAACACCGTGCCGAGGGTGGTGGCGTAGGCGGTGGCCAACGACAGCGCCGTGACATCGGCGCGGTCGTAGCTGTAGCCGCGCAGGTCGGCGAGCTGGATGCCGGCCCGGCGCAGCGATTCGAACTCGTTGTATTTGCCGACGGCGGCGAAGCCGATGCGGTCGTAGATCTCGCTGACCTTGCGGAGCGTGTTGGAGCGGTTGTGCGCCACGAAGAGCACCCCGTCGGCGAAGGTCGATGCGATCACGCTGCGTCCGCGGGCGATGCCCTTGCGCGCCAGCTCGGAGCGATCGCGCATCACCTGTTCGGCGCTGGCGTAGTACGGGAAGGTCATCGGGGATCCTCCTCACCGTGGGCGGCGGCCCGACGCTCCACCACGGCCTGCGCGGCCGTGGCGATCTCGGTCTCGGTGATCGCCAGCGCCCCGGCGGAATCGACGCGTACGGCGGTGGGGAAGATACGCCGCACCAGGTCCGGACCGCCGGTGGCCGCGTCGTCGTCGGCGGCGTCGTAGAGCGCTTCGATGGCCAGCGCGAGCGCCTCGCCGGCGGTCAGGTCCCGCCGGTACAGCTTCTTGAGCGCCGACCGGGCGAAGACCGCGCCGGAGCCGATCGCGTCGTAACCCTGCCGTTCCTCGTGCACCGCGCCGGCCACGTCGAACGAGAAGATCCGGCCGCGGTCTACGTCGAAACCGACCAGCAGCGGCAACGCCGCCAGGCCCTGCAGCGCACCGCCGAGGTTGCCGCGCACCATGGTGGCCAGGCGCGAGACCTTGCCGTCCAGGGTCAGCGGCACGCCCTCGATCTTCTCGTAGTGCTCCAGTTCGACGGTGAACAGCTTCACCAGGTCAAAGGCGATCCCGGCGGTACCGGCCACACCGGCCGCCGAGAAGTCGTCGGTGACGAAGACCTTCTGCACGTCGCGGGTCGCGATCGTGTGCCCCATGGTGGACCGCCGATCCCCGGCCAGCACCACCCCGCCGGAATAGGCGACGGCGACGATGGTGGTGCCGTGCGACACCTTGCCACCCAGGTCGTCAGCACCGCCGACACCCGCGCCGAGGTGAGAAAGGTTGTGCGGCAATCGATCTGGCGCATGCACGCGCAGGTACTCGGTGAACGACGAGATGTCGCTCGAAGCACCTGCGCCGGGGCGCACCGTCACTGGCCGCCCTTCTGGACGTAGGCCCGCACGAAGTCCTCGGCGTTCTCTTCCAGGACGTCGTCGATCTCGTCGAGCAGGTCGTCGGTGTCCTCGGCGAGCTTCTCCCGGCGTTCCTGACCGGCCGCGCCGTCACCGATCGGGTCGTCGTCGCTGCTGCCGCCACCGCGGTGGGTCTGCTCTTGCGCCATCATCGCCTCCTGGAAGAAGAGTTCTTGATCTCACCCTACCGACTGCCTCACGCCCCGAGAGCCCGCACGAGTTCTTCCGCCGACTGTGCCGCCTCCATCACGTCGCCGACCAGGGCCTTGGTGCCTCGCAACGGCTCCAACGTCGGAATGCGCACCATCGCGTCGTCGCCGATGTCGAAGATCACCGAGTCCCAACTGGCCGCGGCCACGTCGGCGCCGAACCGGCTGACGCACTTGCCGCGGAACCACGCACGGGTGTCCTCCGGCGGCTCGTGCACGGCCCGCAGCACCTGTTCCTCGGTGACCAGTCGCTGCATAGAACCGCGCGCCACCAGCCGGTTGTACAGGCCCTTGTCCAGCCGGACGTCCGAGTACTGCAGGTCGATCAGCTGCAGGCGGGAAGCGCCCCAGCCGAGGCCTTCGCGCTGCCGGAAGCCCTCGAGCAGCCGCAGTTTGGCCGGCCAGTCCAGGATCTCCGCACACTCCATGGGGTCGCGTTCGAGCTTGTCGAGGACGTCGGCCCAGGTGGCGATCACGTGGGCGGCCCGCGTGTCGTCGCTGTGGTGGCGGTCGTGGAAGTCGCTGACCCGCGCCAGGTATTCGCGCTGCAACGCCAGTCCGGTCAGTTCCCGGCCGTCGGCCAGCGCCACCGTCGCGGTCAGCGTGGGATCGTGGCTGATCTGGTGCACCGCGTGCACCGGCCAGGCCAGCGCCAGGTCGGACAGGTTCACGCCGGCCTCGATGAGGTCCAGGACCAGCGCCGTGGTGCCGACCCTGAGGTAGGTCGCGGTCTCGGCGAGGTTCGCGTCGCCGATGATCACATGCAGGCGGCGGTACTTGTCCGGGTCGGCGTGCGGCTCGTCGCGCGTGTTGATGATGCCGCGCTTGAGAGTGGTCTCCAGCCCGACCTCCACCTCGATGTAGTCGGCGCGCTGGCTCAGCTGGTAGCCGGCCTCCTCGCCGCGCTGGCCGATACCGACGCGGCCGGAACCGCAGATCACCTGGCGGGAGGCGAAGAACGGCATCAGTCCGGTGATGATCGCGTCGAACGACGTCGACCGCTGCATCAGGTAGTTCTCGTGCGTCCCGTACGACGCGCCCTTGCCGTCGATGTTGTTCTTGTACAGCTGCAGGTTCGGGGCGCCGGGGACGCTCGCCACGTAGCGGGCCGCCTCCTCCATCACGCGTTCGCCGGCCTTGTCCCAGATGACGGCGTCCAGCGGGTCGCGCACCTCGGGGGCCGAGTACTCGGGGTGGGCGTGGTCGACGTAGAGGCGCGCGCCGTTGGTCAGGATCATGTTGGCGGCGCCGATCTCGTCGGCGTCGATGATCGGCGCCGGTCCGCGGCTGCGGCCGAGGTCGTACCCGCGCGCATCGCGCATGGGCGACTCCACCTCGTAGTCCCAGCGGGTCCGCTGATCGCGGCGCGGCACCTTGGCGGCCGCCGCGTAGGCGAGCACGGCCTGCGTCGACGTCATGATCGGGTTGGCAGAGCGGTCTCCGGGGGCGGAGATCCCGTACTCCACCTCGGTGCCGATGATGCGTTCCATGGCTCCACCCTATGCCGGGGCGGTCAGTGCTTGCGCAGGCGCAGCCGCGAGTAGATCAGGGCGAACAGCAGCAGCCCCATACCGACCAGGACGCCGTAGGTCAGGAGCATGTGGGCCATCGTCGGTTCCCACAGCGGGTACTTGGCGGGTTCGTCCTGCATCACCTTGATCTGCCCGGCCTCCGGATTGATCTTGGGCAGGTCGACGGCCTGGGCTGCGGCGGTGTAGCCCCAGTAGGCCGGGAAGATCCACGACAGCTGCGACACTCCGGCGCCGGTGAGCGGGAACAAGCCGCCGCAGAACACCAGCTGCACCATCACCACGATCACCAGCGGCGGCATGGTCTGCTCGTTGGAGCGCACCAGCGACGAGATCGCCAGACCCACCAGCGCGCTCACGCACGCCAGCACGGTGATCGCACAGAACAGCGCGAGCGGCGGCGGCAACAGCACCCCGCCGTACTCGGGGATGTCGCGCAGGCCGAACGTGATGCCGAGCATGATGGCGCTCTGGACGGCGGCCAGCAGGAAGAACACCAGCGTCTTGGCCCCGAGGTAGGCGCCCGGGCGCAGTCCGACGGCGCGTTCGCGTTCGAAGATGGGCCGCTCGGACACCAGGTCGCGCACGGTCAGCGCGGCACCCATGAAGGCCGCGCCGATCACCAGCACCACCAGCAGCTGGACGGCCTCCACCGGATCGGTGGGGATCGTCGACCCCGGGGCGTGCCCGGGTTTGGTCGCCGTGATGCCGAATCCGGTGGAGCCGGGGATCACCAGGGTCAGCAGACCGAGGACCACCGGCAGCAGCGCCAGGAAGGCCAGGTAGCCGCGGTCGGAGATGATGAGCCGCCATTGTCGGCGGGCGACGGTGTTCATCTGCCGCACCCCGGAGGCCTGCGGCACCGTCAGCGGCGGCCCGGCCGGCGTCAGCGCCGCGGGGGCCGGCTGATGCGGATGGCGGCGACGGTAGTTGTCCCACGCCTGATCGGGGCCGACGGTGACGTTCTCGAAGATCTCCGCCCAGTCGTCGGTGCCGAGTTCGCTCTTCTTGGTCTTCGGGTCGCCGCAGTAGGCGGTCTTTCCGCCGGGCGCCAGCAGCAGCACCTGGTCGCAGATCTCCAGGTGGGCCACCGAGTGGGTCACCACCAGGACCACGCGGCCGGCGTCGGCGAGCGTGCGCAGCGTCTTCATCACCTGGCGGTCCAACGCCGGGTCCAGGCCGGACGTGGGCTCGTCCAGGATCAGCAGCGACGGACCGGTGAGCAGTTCCATGGCGACCGAGGCGCGTTTGCGCTGACCACCGGACAGCTTGTCGATGCGCGTCTGCATGTGGTCGGTGAGCGCCAGCTCGGCGAGGACGCCCTCGATGACCTTGTCGCGGTCGGCGGTCGACAGGTCGGCGGGCAGCCGCAGCTCCGCGGCGTACCGCAGCGCCTGCTGGACGGTCAGCTTGCTGTGCAGGACGTCGTCCTGCGGCACCATCCCGATACGGTTGCGGAGCGCTTCGTACTCGACGTGGACGTCGCGTCCCTCGAACGAGACCCGCCCCACGGTGGGACTGTTCAGCCCGGCCGCGATCTTCGAGACCGTCGACTTACCGGCGCCGGACGGACCGATGATGGCGGTGAGGGTGCCCGGTCCGGCTTGGAACGAGATGTCGTTGAGCAGCGTCTTGCCGCCCTCCACGGTGAGACCGATGCCCTCGACCTGCAGACCGCCGCTGACCGCCGACTTGGCCCGGCCGCGGACCAGGTTGCCGCCGGTGACCACGAAGTCGCTGTTACCGATGGTGACGACGTCGTTCTCGGTGAGCTGCCGGCTGCGGATCCGCAGACCGTTGACGAAGGTGCCGTTGACGCTGCCGAGGTCCTCGAGCAGCAGTCCGCGGGCACCCGCGGTCAGCCGGGCGTGCCGCCGCGACGCCAGCACGTCACTGACGACGATGTCGTTCTCCGGCGTGCGGCCGATGGTCTGCACGCCGCTGACCGCGATGGATTCCCGGCCGGACCGCAGATTGCCGGGCACCTGGAAGACGGCGGAGGCGTTGTTATGCAGCGCCGCCAGGTGCGGCGCATCGGGCAGCTTGCCGAAGGCGGCCGGCGGACCCGCGCGGTGCGGCTGCTGGGCCGGGACCGGGCGCGAGGGCGGGGTCTGCGCCGACATCGGACGCGACGGCGGTGCCTGCGAGGGAGTCGGCCGGGACGGCGGCGGCCCGGGCTGCCGCGGCGGTTCCGGTCGGTTCGGGGCCGGTCGGTTCGGGGCCGGTCGGTTCGGGGCCGGTCGGTTCGGGCGCGCCGGGGCGGCCGCCGGTGTGAGCACCATGATCGGTCCGCGCTGAGCGTCGCCCAACCGGATCTCGGTGCGACCGTTCACCCGCGCGCGGTCGGTCTTGGCGCCGCCGACGTAGAAGCCGTTGGTGCTCCCCCGGTCGGTCACCACCCATCCGCCCGGCGTCCATTCGAACGCGAGATGCGTCCGCGAGATCAGCGGATGGTTGAGGACCACCGTGTTCTCCGGCGTGCGCCCGAGCGTCGCCGGGGACGCGGTGAGCACCTGGGTGGGCCCCGCGTCGATTCGCAGGTTCAGCGGCGTCGGCTCAGAGGCATTCATCACCGGTCACTGTAACCCGGCCACACACGATCGGGTCAGAGGTATTGACCGGTGTTCGATTCGGTGTCGATCGCCCGGGCCGCCCCGCTGCTCTTGCCGGTCACGAGGGTACGGATGTAGACGATCCGCTCACCCTTCTTGCCGGAGATCCGCGCCCAGTCGTCCGGGTTGGTGGTGTTGGGCAGGTCCTCGTTCTCGGCGAACTCGTCGAGAATCGAATCCAACAGGTGGCCGATCCGCAGGCCGCCGCGGCCGGTGTCGAGCTGCTCCTTGATCGCGTACTTCTTGGCCCGGTCCACCACGTTCTGGATCATCGCGCCGGAGTTGAAGTCCTTGAAGTACATGACCTCCTTGTCGCCGTTGGCGTAGGTCACCTCCAGGAACCGGTTGTCCTCGCTCTCGGCGTACATCCGCTCCACCACGCGCTCGATCATCGCGTCGATACAGGCCTGCGCGTCGCCGCCGAACTCGGCGAGGTCGTCGGCGTGGATCGGCAGGGCGGTGGTCAGGTACTTGGAGAAGATGTCGATGGCCGACTCGGCGTCGGGCCGCTCGATCTTGATCTTCACGTCGAGGCGACCGGGACGCAGGATGGCGGGGTCGATCATGTCCTCGCGGTTGGAGGCGCCGATCACGATGACGTTCTCCAGGCCTTCGACGCCATCGATCTCGCTGAGCAGCTGCGGGACCACCGTGGTCTCCACGTCCGAGGACACGCCCGAACCGCGCGTGCGGAAGATCGAGTCCATCTCGTCGAAGAACACGATGACCGGGGTCCCCTCGGACGCCTTCTCGCGCGCCCGCTGGAAGATCAGGCGGATGTGCCGCTCGGTCTCGCCGACGAACTTGTTCAGCAGTTCCGGGCCCTTGATGTTCAGGAAGTAGCTCTTGGCCTCGCGTGCGTCCTCGCCGCGCGCCTCGGCGATCTTGCGGGCCAGCGAGTTGGCGACGGCCTTGGCGATCAACGTCTTGCCGCAGCCGGGCGGGCCGTACAGCAGCACACCCTTGGGCGGACGCAACTCGTAGTCGCGGAACAGGTCGGCGTGCAGGAACGGCAGTTCCACCGCATCCCGGATCTGCTCGATCTGTCGGCGCAGACCGCCGATGTCGGTGTAGTCGACGTCCGGCACCTCCTCCAGGACGAGGTCTTCCACCTCCGCCTTGGGGATGCGTTCGAGAGCGAATCCGGCCTTGGAATCGACCAGCAACGAGTCGCCCGGACGGAGCTTGCGAGTGGCCGCGCCGCCGTCCTCCTCGTGGATCAGCGGGGCCGCCAGGCGCACCACCCGTTCCTCGTCGGCGTGGCCGACGACCAGCGCGCGATCGCCGCCCCCGAAGATCTCGCGCAGCGTGCTGATCTCGCCGACGCCGTCGAAACCGACGGCCTCGACCACCGTGAGCGCTTCGTTGAGTCGCAGTCCCTGGCCGCGCTGCAGCGTGTCCGCCTCGATGTTCGGCGACAGCGTCAGACGCATCTTGCGGCCGGAGGTGAAGACGTCGACGGTCTCGGCGTCGCACACCTCGATCAGGACGCCGAAACCGCTGGGCGGCTGACCCAGGCGATCGACTTCCTCCCGCAGCGCCAACAGTTGCTGGCGCGCTTCCTTGAGGGTCTCGAGCAGCTTCTCGTTGCGCGCCGTGAGCTTCTCGTTGCGCTCGGCCAATTCGGCCGGGTCGCTGCCCCTGCCGGCACCGGGACGACTGCTCGGGCGATCAGACGAAGTCATGGGCAACTGCTCCTCTGCGTTCGGATTCCTGTGCGGACGGACCTTGCGCTCTCCAGCTTATCCGCGTGTCGGGCGGCGCTGCACGCGAAGGGTTTGCGTGCCGTCGGCGAGTCGACGCGCCGTGATCAGAAACGCGGTGTGCCCCTGCATGCGATGCTCGGGCCGCACCGCCAGACCCACCGCGCTCCAGTCGCGGATCATCGACTCCCACGCGTGGGGCTCGGTCCAGCACTGCTGCTCGCGCAAAGCCTCGATCACCCGCGACAGCTGGGTGACCGTCGGGACGTAGATGATCACCACGCCGCCCGGCCGCAGCGTCTTGGACACCGTGTCCAAGCACTCCCACGGGGCGAGCATGTCCAGGATCAGCCGGTCCACCTGCTCGGCCGGGTCGTGGTCGGCGAGGTCACCGACCCGCAGTTCCCAGTTCGGCGGGCGGCCGCCGAGGAAGGTCTCGACGTTGCGGATCGCGTGCTCGGCGTGATCTTCGCGCACCTCGTACGACAGCACCGAACCCTCGGCGCCCACCGCACGCAGCAGTGACAGCGTCAGCGCACCGGATCCGGCACCGGCCTCGAGCACCTTGGCGCCCGGGAAGATATCGCCCTCGGTGACGATCTGCGCCGAGTCCTTGGGGTAGATCACCTGCGCGCCGCGCGGCATGGACACCACGTAGTCGGTGAGCAGCGGGCGCAGCGCCAGATACTCGGTGCCGCTGGTGGCCGACACGATCGAGCCCTCGTCGGCCCCGATCAGGTCGTCGTGCTCGATCGCTCCGCGGTGCGTGTGGAACTGCTTGCCGGTCTCCAAGACGACGGTGAACTTGCGCCCCTTGCCGTCGGAGAGTTGCACGCGATCGCCTTCTACGAAGGGCCCAGTGGTCGCCATCAGGGTGTGTTTCCTTTTTCGTTCGACAAGACGTCTCAGCTTGTCATATCCCACGGAGCGCGTGCGGGGCGTCATCGACCCGGGCCCGCTAAGCGAACGCTCGATCAGTGTCGTAGGGTGCGACTATGGCCACCACCCTCCACGCCGAAGAGATCGACGTCACCGCGTACCGCGCGTACTACGAGCCGCTGGAGCGTCCCGCCGACGCCGACGGGGACACTGCAGACGGGGATATCGCCGAGGGCGAGTTCGAGTACTTCCAGCCGACGGCGGCCACGGTCAGCGTGTGGTCGTCGGCCCTGCAGCACGGCGGCCCGCCCACCGGTCTGCTGGTGCGGACCATGGAGCACGTCGTCGCCGACCAGGCATCGGCCCAGGACTTCAGCCGGGTGACGATGGAGATCCTCGGCGCCATCGGACTCGGCGTGTGCCGCGTGCGCGCACACGTCTCCCGGCCCGGTCGTCAGATCAGCCAGGTGACCGCCGAGATGCAGGAGCAGCAGGGCGACGGCTCGTTCCGCACCGTGGCCCGCGCCACCGCGTGGCGGCTGAGCACGCGCGACACCCGCGCCGTCGAGACGGCGCCGCACCCGGTCCCGATGCAGACGCCCGACGACCTGCCGCGGACCGTCGGCTTCACCGGCGCCGACGGCATCGCGGTGGCCTGGGGCCGGATCGGCTTCATCGGCACCCTGGAGATCGCCATCAGCGCAGGCCGCACCGGCACCACCCCGACGGTGTGGACCCGTCCCCTGCTGCCCCTGGTGGACGGCGAGGAACTGAGCGATCTGGCCTCGGCGATGACGGTGATCGACATCGCCAACGGGGTGGGTTCACCGCTCGATCCGACGCAGTGGTCGTGGATGAACACCGACACCACCGTGCACCTGACCAACGCCCCGCGGGGGCCGTGGATCGGCATCGATTCCGCGCTCGCCGCCGGCGGCAGCGGCTACGGGGCCAGCCTCGCCGACCTGTACGACACCACCGGGTTCATCGGCCGCTCGGCGCAGACCGTGCTGATCGCGCCCCAGTAGGGACCCGTTCAGCGCGCCACGTCAGCGGGGTCCGGTCAGAAGCGGCAGGAGCGGATGTCCGAGGCCAGGATGGCGCGGGCGCCCAGCTCCGACAGGTCGTCCATCACCTGCTGGTGCTGCTTGCGCGGCACCATCGCGCGCACGGCCAGCCAGGTGTCGTCGGCCATCGGCGAGATGGTCGGCGACTCCAGGCCCGGCGTGACCTGCACCGCCTGGTCGAGCAGGCTCTTGGGGCAGTCGTAGTCGATCATCACGTACTGCTGGCCGAAGACCACGCCCTGCACGCGGGCCACGAAGCGCTGGGCGGCCTTGGACGGCTCCGGGGTCACCGCGGTGCGCACCAAGACGGCCTCGGAGTCGCACAGCGACTCGCCGAAGGCGGTCAGGTCGTGCAGCCGCAGGGTCCGACCCGAGCCGACGACGTCGGCGATCGCATCGGCCACACCGAGTTGGATGGAGATCTCCACGGCGCCGTCGAGGCGGATGATCTCGGCGTCGATGCCGCGGGCGGCCAAGTCGGCACGCACCAGGTTCGGGTACGACGTGGCGATCCGCTTGCCCGCCAGCTTCTCGACGGTCCAGTCCTGTCCGGCCGGACCGGCGTAGCGGAACGTGGACCCGCCGAAGCCCAGCGCCACTTCCTCGATCACCTCGGCGCCCGAGTCGGCGGCCAGGTCGCGGCCGGTGATGCCCAGGTCCAGCTGCCCGGCGGCCACGTAGATGGCCACGTCGCGGGGGCGCAGGAAGTAGAACTCGACGTCGTTGGCGACGTCGATCACGGTCAGATCCTTGGGATCGGCGCGCTTGCGGTAGCCGGCCTCGGTCAGGATGCCGACGGCGGCTTCGGACAGTGCGCCCTTATTGGGGACGGCGACGCGCAACATGGCGAGGCTCTCTTCGTGTCGTGTTCGGGGTGGTGGGGCGGATACGGGATCGGGCAGAGGAAGCGAGGTCGGTCAGAGGAAACGATAGATGTCGTCGGGGCTCAGGCCGCGCTTGATCATCATCACCTGCAGCCAGTAGATGAGCTGGCTCATCTCCTCGGCGAGGGAGTCGTCGGACTCGTGCTCGGCCGCGAGCCACACCTCACCGGCTTCCTCGATGATCTTCTTACCGAGCGTATGGACGCCCTTGTCGAGGGCGGCGACGGTGCCGCTGCCTTCCGGGCGGGTCGCTGCCTTCTCGGTCAGCTCGGCGAAGAGATCGTCGAAGGTTTTCACGGTTACCCATTTTCGCATGTCGCCGCGCTCGCTGCGCGGTCAGGCCGGTGGACGGGTGCGGGCCTGCGCAAACAGGTCCGCGAACTCGACGAGCGACAAACCCGCGAGGGTGTCGCGGAAGACCCGTCGGCCCGCCGGGACCACCGGGATCTGCGAGGGCACCACCAGGTGCGGCACCCCGGCCGCGTGTGCGGCGGCCGCGCCCGTCGGCGAGTCCTCGATCGCCAGGCAGTCGCCCGGATGCGCGCCGACCAGCTCGGCCGCGCGCAGGTAGATGTCCGGTGCGGGCTTGCCGAACTCCACTTCATCGCCGCAAACGGTGGCCACGAAGCGGTCGGCGCCGATGGTGCCGATCGCGATGTCGGCGACCTCCCGCATGGTGTTGGTCACCAGCAGCATCGGGATATCGGCGGCGGCCACCATGTCCAAGACCGCCACCGCCCCCGGACGCCACGGCAGTTCGCGGGCGAACAGCTCCACCACCAGCGCGATCATCCAGGCCTCATCGCCGTCGAAGTCGCGCCCGGATTCGGGCAGGAGGGCGGCGTCGTACACCTTGGTGAGCGCGTCGACGCTGTTGTTGCCCAGCGTCGCCATCCGCAGCTCCCGGGTCATCACCACGCCGTGGCGGACGGCGAGGGCCTCCATCGCCTCGTCCCAGATCGGTTCGGTGTCCAGGAGGGTGCCGTCCATGTCCCACAGCACGGCCTTCGGGAGGAGTACATCCTGCGCGGTCATATCAGGCCTGCGCCTCCCCCGCCGGTGCGGCGCGGGGCGCCGTCGACGTGCTGGGCGCGCCCCCGTCGCCCGTGGAGTCCGTGGAGTCCATGGAGTCCATCGAGTCCGACGGTGCTCCGAGACGGCCGAGGGCGAACGTGGCGACCCACATCATGGCGAGGGCGATGAGCACGGCGGCGTCGCCGGCCCGGTCGACGCGGAGATGTTCGTGGTAAATCGTCAGGCCCAGCGCCATGGCGACGACCGGCTTCAGGACGGTCACCGTCGGGAGGCTGGTCTGGACGTCGCCGGCCTGATAGCTGGACTGCTGCCACAGGGTGCCGAGCGTGGCCGTGACGGCCATGGCCCAGAACTCCCAGCTCGTCAGACCGCGCAGAATGCTCTCGCCGAAGGCATCCATGCCGCTCTTGGTGAACGGCGCCGAGTACCCCAGCAGCATGCCCGCGGCGACGGCCAGCACCAGCGAACGGCCGGTGCCGTGCGGCATCCGCGAGCCGCCCCACACGCAGATCGCCACCACGAAGACCAGCAGGACCAGCGGGCCGATCCACGCGACGAACGACGGGAACTCTTCGCCCGCACTGGGTTCGCCGAGGGTCAGGAACACGACCAGGGCGATGATCAACACCGCCGCCCACGCCCATTCGGCCGCCTTGAGGCGACGCTTCTGACCCCACGCCGCCAGCGGCAGCGCGAACAGCAGCGTGGTGACCAGCAGCGGCTGCACCAGCAGCAGGCTGCCGATGGCCAGCGCACCCGCTTGAAAGGCGAAGCCGCCGATGTCCGCGGCGATGCCCAGCAGCCACACCTTGCGCTTCATCAGTGTCCCGAAGAAGCCGATGCCGACGGTGTTGGCGTCGTCGAGTCCCTCGGTGCCCTTCTGCTGGAGCACCGCGGCGACGGCGAACAACGCCGACGCGATCAGCGTCAGCACGATGGCCAGTGCAGTCACTGGTCCCCTTCCGTATTCGAGTACAAGCTACGTGTTGAAGTACTTGGCTTCCGGGTGATGCAGCACGAAAGCGTCCGTGGACTGCTCCGGATGCAGCTGCAGCTCCTCCGACAATTCCACGCCGATGCGGCCCGGCTCCAGCAGATCGATCATCTTGGCACGATCTTCCAGATCCGGGCAGGCACCGTAGCCGAACGAGTACCGCGCGCCCCGGTAGTCGAGGTCGAAGAAGCCCTGGGTGGCCTCCGGATCGTCGTCGGCGGCGCTGCCCGCGGCGAACTTGAGTTCGCTGCGCACCCGCTGGTGCCAGTACTCGGCCAGGGCCTCGGTGAGCTGCACGCCGATGCCGTGCACCTCGAGGTAGTCGCGGTAGCTGTTGGCCGCGAACAGTTCGTTGGCGAAGTCGGCGATCGGGTTGCCCATGGTGACGAGTTGGAAGGGCAGCACGTCGACGGTGCCGTCGGCCAGGGCCTGCTCGCGCGACTTGAGGAAGTCGGCGATGCACAGGAAGCGCGACCGCTGCTGGCGCGGGAAGGTGAAGCTGTGCCGGACCGGGGCGTCCGGGCGCGGCTCGGTGAGCACGTGCACGGTGTCGCCCTCGCTGACGGCCGGGAAGTACCCGTAGACCACGGCGGCGTGCGCCAGGATCCCCTCGGTGGACAGCCGATCCAGCCAGTACCGCAGGCGCGGACGGCCCTCGGTCTCGACGAGCTCGTCGTAGTCCGGGCCCTCGGTACCGCGGGTGCCGCGCAGGCCCCACTGCCCCAGGAACAGGGCGCGCTCGTCGACCATCGAGGCGTAGTCGGCCACCGGGATGCCCTTGACGATCCGGCTGCCCCAGAACGGCGGCGTCGGCGTCTCGTTGTCGGTGGCGACGTCCGAGCGGTCCGGCACCTCCACGGGCGCCTCGGCCGCCTTGCGCTGCGCGGCGATGCGCTGCGAACGCTCACGCCGGGCGGTGCGCTCGGCCACCTTGGCCGCGGCGGCCTTGGCCTCGGGGCTGTCCGGATCCGGACCCTCCCCGCGCTTGATCGCCATCACCTGGTCCATCAGGCTCAGACCCTCGAAGGCGTCGCGCGCGTAGCGCACCTCGCCGTCGTACACGTCGGCCAGATCGCTCTCCACGTAGCTGCGGGTGAGGGCGGCGCCGCCGAGGAGGACCGGGATGTCGCTCTTGCCGCGCGAGTTCATCTCCTCGAGGTTCTCCTTCATCACCACAGTCGACTTCACGAGCAGACCGGACATGCCGATCACGTCGGCGCCGGACTCCTCCGCGGCCGACAGGATGGTGGCGATCGGCTGCTTGATGCCGATGTTGACCACGTCGTAGCCGTTGTTGGACAGGATGATGTCGACGAGGTTCTTGCCGATGTCGTGGACGTCACCCTTGACCGTGGCCAGCACGATCTTGCCCTTGCCGTCTTCGCCGGTGGACTCCATGAACTGCTCGAGGTGGGCCACCGAGGTCTTCATCACCTCAGCCGACTGCAGCACGAACGGCAGCTGCATCTGCCCGGAGCCGAACAATTCGCCCACCGTCTTCATGCCGGCCAGCAGGTGCTCGTTGATGATCTCCAGCGGCGGGATCTGCGCGCGGGCTTCGTCGAGATCGTCGATGAGGCCATTGCGTTCGCCTTCGACGATGCGGGCCTGCAGTCGTTCCAGCAGCGGCATGGCGGCCAGCTCGGCGGCACGCGTCTCGCGGGCCGAGGCCGCCGACACGCCTTCGAACAGTTCCATCAGTCGCTGCAGCGGGTCGTAGCCCTCGCGGCGGCGGTCGTAGACCAGGTCCAGCGCCACCTCGCGCTGCTCGTCCGGGATCCGCGCCATCGGCAGGATCTTGGAGGCGTGCACGATGGCGGTGTCCAGGCCTGCCTGCACGCATTCGTGCAGGAAGACCGAGTTCAGCACCTGGCGGGCGGCCGGGTTGAGGCCGAAGGAGATGTTCGAGATGCCGAGCGTGAAGTGCACCTCGGGGTAGGCCTCGTGGAGGCGGCGGATGGCTTCGATGGTCTCGATGCCGTCCCGGCGCACCTCCTCCTGGCCGGTGGAGATCGGGAAGGTGAGGGCATCGATGATGATGTCCTCCTGCTCCAGGCCCCAGTTGTCGATCAGGTCGGTGATCAGCCGCTCGGCGATGGCGACCTTGTGATCGGCGGTGCGGGCCTGCCCCTCCTCGTCGATGGTGAGGGCGACGACGGCCGCGCCGTGTTCGACGACGTGCTCCATGATGCGGGTGAACCGGGAGGTCGGGCCGTCCCCGTCCTCGTAGTTCACCGAGTTCACCGCGCACCGGCCGCCGAGGTGCTCGAGGCCCGCGGCGATCACGTCCGGCTCGGTGGAGTCGATCATGATCGGCAGCGTCGACGCGGTCGCGAGGCGGCTGGCCAGCTCGGTCATGTCGGCGGCGCCGTCGCGGCCCACGTAGTCGACGTTGAGGTCGAGCATGTGCGCGCCGTCGCGGGTCTGGCTCTTGGCGATCTCCATGCACTGCTGGTAGTCGCCGGAGATCATCGCCTCGCGGAAGGCCTTGGAACCGTTGGAGTTGGTGCGCTCGGCCACCACCAGGAAGCTGGCGTCCTGGTGGAACGGGACGGCCGTGTACAGCGACGAGGTCTCCGACTCGTGCTCGGGGGTGCGCTGGGCCGGGGTGACCGCGGCGACCGCCTCGGCCACCTGACGGATGTGCTCGGGGGTGCTGCCGCAACAGCCGCCGACGAACTGCAGGCCGTAGTCGGCGACGAAGGCGGCCAGCGCGGTCGCCATCTGCTCCGCCGTCAGCGGGTACTCGGCACCGTTGCGTCCCAGCACCGGCAGACCCGCGTTGGGCATCACCGACACCGGGATGCGGGCGTGCTTGGACAGGTACCGCAGGTGCTCGCTCATCTCCTCCGGGCCGGTGGCGCAGTTGAGGCCGACGACGTCGACGCCGAGCGGCTCGATCGCGGCGAGCGCGGCACCGATCTCCGAGCCCACCAGCATGGTGCCGGTGGTCTCGACGGTCACGTGCGTGATGATCGGAAGGTGGCGGCCGACCTGGGCCATCGCCCGTCGGGCCCCGACCACGGCGGCCTTGAGCTGCAGCAGATCCTGGCAGGTCTCGATCAGGATGGCGTCGGCCCCGCCGTCGAGCATGCCGAGGACGCACTCGATGTAGGCGTCGCGGATCAGTGCGAACGTGGTGTGGCCGAGGCTGGGCAGCTTGGTGCCCGGCCCGATCGAACCGAGAACGAACCGCGGCGTGCCGTCGGCGGACGGGCCGAACTCGTCGGCGACGCCGCGCGCGATGGCGGTGCCGCGGTAGGCGAGGTCGCGGATGCGGTCGGCGATGTCGTAGTCGCCCAGGTTCGACAGGTTGCAGCCGAACGTGTTGGTCTCGACGGCGTCGGCGCCGGCCGCGAAGTAGGCGCGGTGGATGTCGGCGAGCACGTCGGGCCGCGTCTCGTTGAGGATCTCGTTGCAGCCCTCGAGGCCGAGGAAGTCCCGATCGACGTCCAGGTCGGCCGCCTGGAGCATGGTCCCCATCGCGCCGTCACCGATCAGAACTCGCCGCGACATGGCCTGCAGGAAGGTCGTGTCGTACTGGCTGGAGTCCGGAGGAGAGATAGACATGAACCCCACAGTAGTTCGCCCGCGATTCGCCTTCGACCGTAGGCTGGTGCGGTGACCCCAGATCCGAGTGCGTCCGGCGGGGACGCCCTGCCGCAATTGCGCCGACCCGTCCTGTTGGCGGCCTTCGGCGGCTGGACCGATGCCGGCGACGCCGCATCGGCGGTGGTCGAGCATCTCTCGCTGACCTGGACCGCCGTCGACCTGCGCGAGATCGACCCCGACGACTACTACGACTACCAGGCGACGCGGCCCACCATTCACCTGTCCGACGGCGTGACCCGACGGCTGAGCTGGCCGTCGACGTCGATCTCCTACTGCCGGGTGCCCACCGCCGACCGCGACCTGGTCCTGGTGCTCGGCATGGAGCCCAATCTGCGCTGGCGCGCGTTCTGCCAGGAGATCGTCGACCTGGCCGTCGACCTCGACGTCGAGACCGCGGTGGTGCTCGGCGCCGCGTTCGCCGACAGCCCGCACACGCGGCCGATCCCGGTCAGCGGCAGCGCGCACACCGCCGAGATCGCCGCGCGGTACGGCCTCGCCGCCTCGTCGTACGACGGTCCCACCGGGATCACCGGCGTGCTGCAGGACGCCTTCATCCAGATCGGCATCCCGGCGATGGCGCTGTGGGCGTCGGTGCCCCACTACGTCGGGAATCCGCCGAGCCCCAAGGCCACCCTGGCGCTGCTGCACCGGCTGGAACTGCTGGTCGGCCTACCCCTGCCCGTCGGGATGCTGCCCGAGCAGGCCCGGGAGTGGGAGGAGACGGTCAGCGAGATGGTCTTCGCCGACGACGACATGGCCGCCTACGTGCACGAGCTGGAGCAACGGCACGACGACGATCTCGCCGACGGCACGCTGACCGAGGTGGACGGCGACCTGCTGGCGGCCGAGTTCGAGCGGTACCTGCGGCAGCGCGGAAGCAACGACTGAAGCCCGCGCCACCGGGCAGCGGGAGTCGCGGCTAACCGATCCGCTCGATGGCCAGCACCGGGGTGGTGATGCGCCAGGTGCGCACGTCCGGATCGTCGGCCGCGCTCACCCAGAACTGTGCCGGTTCGCCCACCCGGCAGCTGCGCACGCGCAGCAGCGGAATGTCCTGCGAGTCGCGGCGGAGCTCGGCCACCTCCCACTCGATGTCGTCCTGCCGGCCCACGCCGGGCGCGCGCAGCAGCGTGTTCTCGGTCAGGTCGATCACGTAGGTGGACGTGTGCGTCACCACGGTGAACACGCCGTCCCGCGCGTTGTCGGGAATCTCGGTGAGGCTCATGCCGACCGCAGATCCACGCCGAGCAGCGCGTCTACCAGGTCGGCGACCTGACCGGGCGCCTCCGCGGTGGATCCGAGACCCGATGCGGTGTCGGCGGCCCAACCGTCGATCGCGGCGAGCGCCTTCGGGGTGTCGAGGTCGTTGGCCAGGTGGGTGCGCACCCGTTCGACGATGCCGTCGGCGGCCGGTCCGGCCGGCGCCGCGACTGCCGCGCGCCAGCGGGTGAACCGCTCCTGCGCGGTCGCCAGCTGGGCGTCGGTCCACATCCGGTCCTGCCGGTAGTGGCCGTCGAGCAGACCCAGGCGGATCGCGCCGGCGTCGACGCCCGCCGCCAGCAGTTTGGAGACGAGCACCAGATTGCCCAGGCTCTTGGACATCTTCTCGCCGTCGAGGCCGATCATGCCGGTGTGCGCGTAGTGGCGGGCGAAGCGTCGCTGCCCGGCCAGCGCCTCACCGTGCGCGGCCGAGTACTCGTGGTGCGGGAAGATCAGGTCGCTGCCGCCGCCCTGGATGTCGAAGGTCTCGCCGAGCCGGTTCAGCGCGATCACCGAGCACTCGATGTGCCAGCCGGGGCGACCCGCGCCGAACGGCGCCGCCCAGGACGGTTCGCCCGGGCGGGCGGCGCGCCACAGCAGCGCGTCGATCGGGTCCCGCTTGCCCGGGCGGTCCGGATCGCCGCCGCGTTCGGCGAACAGTCGCTCCATGGTGGCCCGGTCGTAGTTGGACTCGTAGCCGAAGACGCCGGTGGCGTCGGCCCGGAAGTACACGTCGGGGTATTCGTCCTCGTCGACGACGTACGCGGCGCCGGACTCGAGCAGCGCGCCCACGGCGGTGATCACCTCGTCGACCGATTCGATCGCGCCGATGTAGTCGCGCGGCGGCAGCACGCGCAGCGCCGTCATGTCCGACCGGAACAGGTCGATCTGGCTGTCGCCGAGCGCCCGCCAGTCGACGCCGTCGCGGGCGGCGCGCTCGAACAGCGGGTCGTCGACGTCGGTGATGTTCTGCACGTAGTGGACGTCGTGCCCCTGGTCCCGCAGGACGCGGTTGACGAGGTCGAACGCCAGATAGGTGGCGGCGTGGCCGAGGTGGGTGGCGTCGTACGGGGTGATACCGCACACGTACATGGAGGCGACGCGGCCCGGCGCCACCGGCTTGACCTGCTGATCAGCGGTGTCGTAGAGACGCAGCGCGGGCCCGGTGCCGGGCAGCTCGGGGACGGAGGGCGACGGCCAGGAGTGCATGACTGTCCACTCTAACGGGGCGCGGCGCGGCCCTTCAGAAGGGTGGCCAGGGGATGGCGCGCTCGTGCGGCGGCCGCGGCAGCGGATCGCCCGTGGCGAGCGCCTCCACACGCGCACGCAGGGCGTCGACTTCCCCGTCGGAGATCAGGTCCCGCAGCTGGGCGGCCAGGTCGTCGTCGGTGCGCAGCCGCTCGGCGAACGCCTGCAGGTCGGTGCGGGTCGGTTCGTCCACCGCGCGCCCGGCCCAGCCCCACAGGACGGTGCGCAGTTTCGGTTCGCGGTGCAGGGTCAGTCCGTGGTCGATGCCGTACAGGCGGCCGTCGACGTCGACCAGGATGTGTCCGCCCTTGCGGTCGGCGTTGTTCAGGATCGCGTCGAGCACCGCCAGCCGCCGCAACCGGTCGTCGGTGGCGTGCGCCACGGCGACCACCGAACCGTCGTCGTCGTGGGCGCGCAGGATCGGGACGTAGCCGTCCGGGATGGCGTCGGCGGGGACGATCTCCACCGGCTCGGGGCCCACCGGCTCCTCCGGCTGGTCGATCCACACCTGCAGCATCCCGGGGCCGAGTTCGGCCTCCGGCGGCCCCTCGGTGCGCAGCACGGTCTCCGGGATGAGGTCCCAGCCCAGGGCCGCATCGATCACGCGGGCGGCCACCTCGCGCCCGGCGAGGGTGCCGTCCGGGAAGTCCCACAGCGGGGTCTCGCCGCGCACCGGCTTGTACACGCACTGGACCGTGTCGTCACCGCTGCTCACCAGGCAGACGAGGGCGAGATTGCTGGCCCCCCGGATCTGGCCGTACAACGACAATTCGCCCTCGGACAGCAGGCGGCGCAGCTGCGCGGTCACCGCCGGTCGCCGGGTTCGGGGCCCGGCTCGTCCTCATCATCCCGGGCTGGGTCGTCCGAGCGCGGCTCGTCCGGGTCGGCGTTGTCGACCTCGAAGGAGGCGTCGAAGCCCGGCACCAGCCGGCCCAGGATGGCCAGGACTTCCGGGTCCACGAACTCCAGGGAGCGGCTGAACTCGCCGTCGCGTTTGTAGCCGTTACTGCGGGCACAGATGTGTCCGGCCGGGTCCAGCGGCTGCTGGCACAGCGGGCACTGCGGGCGGCCGGCCGCGACCACGCGCATCGACCGCGCGGAGAACTCGCGGGCGGCCGGTGCGGTCAGGAAGACGCGGACGGTGTCCGGGCCCTCGGCGCTGTCGTCGAGGATCATCGCCTCGTCGATCGGTTCTTCGGTCACCGCGAGCAGTTCCACCACGACGGCGGCGGCCTCGGCGTCCCAGCCCAGCCCCATCGACCCCACGTGGAATTCGGCGTCGATCGGCATCGTCAGCGGCGAATTGTCGGCCACCACGCTGGTCTCCGGCGGCACGGCGGTGCCGAACCGGCGGTTCACCTCGTCGAGCAGGTAGCCCAAGCGGTCGGCCAGGATCAGTACCTGCTGCTTCTCGATCTGCACGCTCACGATCTGGGCGCCGGCCGAGACCTGCAGGAAGAAGGTCCGGTCCCCCGGCTGTCCGACGGTGCCTGCGACGAAGCGCTCGGGTTCACGGAATTCGTGGATGGTGCGGGGCATCGGTCAACTCACCTCGTTCGCGACGAAACTTGTTCGGCAGAACTCAACCGTACCTGCGCTAGCCACGCGCGGAGGGACTCGAGTCGGTTCCGGTGGAACCGCCGACGGCAGCGGCCGCGGACGGCCGCGCGGGCAGGGAAAGCACCCCGTTGTTGTTGACGGTGTGCACGTACGGCCGCGACGCCGCGTAGTGCACCACGCTGATCGACGCCGGGTCGACGATGATGCGCTGAAAGGAGTCCAGGTGCATGCCCAGCGCGTCGGCGAGGATCGACTTGAGGACGTCGCCGTGCGAGCACACCACCCACAGGCCGTGTCCATCGTCGCCGCCGTAGACGCGGTCGAGCGCGCGCACCGCGCCGCTGGCCCGGCCGAAGACGTCGGCCAGCCCCTCCCCGCCGGGGAAGACCGCGGCGGACGGATTGCGCTGCACCACCTTCCACAGCGGCTCGTCGACCAGGTCCTTGAGCGGCCGGTTGCTCCAGTCGCCGTAGTCCACTTCCACGAGGCGGTCGTCGACCACCTCCGGCGCGGGCCCGACCGAACGCTGCCCGAGCGCGGCCACCAGGGGCGCGACGGTCTCGGCGCACCGCTGCAGCGGCGATCGCACCACCGCACCGATCTGGTCGAAGACTCCGCCGAGGCGTGCGGTCAGGTCGGCCGCTTGGGCCAGCCCCTTCTCGTCGAGCGCGACGCCGGGCGTGCGGCCGGCGAGCAGCCCGGAGGTGTTGGCCGTCGAACGTCCGTGGCGGACCAGGATCACCGTCATGACTGCCAGCCTAAAGCCCGCGCGGGGGCCGATGAGTAGGGGGCGATCAGTAGGCGGAGACGACGCCGGTGGCCAGCAGGATCAGAATGACGCTGCCCAGGATCACCCGGTAGGCGGCGAACCAGTTCATCGAGTGGTTGCTGACGAACTTGAGCAGCCAGGCGATCGCCGCGTAGCCGACGACGAACGCGATGACGGTGGCCACCACGATCTGCCCGGCGCCCGCCTGCAGTCCGTCGTTCGACGGTTCGAACGCGTCCTTGAGGCTGTACAGACCCGAGCCGAGCACCGCGGGGATGGCGATCAGGAAGGAAAACCGGAACGCGGCTTCGCGGTTGAGCCCGAGGAACAGTCCGGCGCTGGCGGTGGCGCCCGACCGGGAGACGCCCGGGATCAGCGCCAGACACTGCGCCAGACCCATCACGATCGCGTCGGTGCGGGTCAACTGCTCCAGATCGCGTCGCTGCGTCGCGTACCGCTCGGCCGCCACGAAGACGAAGGAGAACAGGATCAGCATGATCGCGATCAGCCACAGGTTGCGGCCCACGGTGCGGATCTGGTCGGTGAACAGGAAGCCGAGGACGACGATGGGGATCGTCGCCAAGATCACATACCAGCCGACGCGGTAGTCGATGCCGCGCCGATCCGGGTTCCGCAGCCCGGCGAACCACGCCGCCAGGATGCGGGCGATGTCTTTGGCGAAGAAGACCAGGACGGCCAGTTCGGTGCCCAGCTGGGTCACCGCGGTGAAGGACGCTCCGGCGTCTTCCCCGGCCCACAGCTCGGAGACGATCCGCAGGTGGGCGGAGGAGGAGATCGGGAGGAACTCGGTGAGTCCCTGCACGGTCCCCAGAACGATGGACTGCGCCCAGCTCATGTCGGTCACGAGGGCACACTGTACCCGCCGTTCTCGTGTGCACCGTGTGCTCACACCGACGCGCCCCCGAGGAGGATTGGACCGCGGATCACACCGCCCCAGCTCGCCACCGGCCCGGCTTCTCGCGCAAGATAGAGGCCATGCGTCTTTCGACCCGATTCGCCGCGGCGGCGACCGTTCTCGTCCTGGCCGGCACGCTGGCCGCCTGCGGCTCCGACGAGGTGAACGTCGGCGACGGTGCCGGCGATGTGGCCAAGGTGGAGCCGGCGACGGCGGTCGCCTCCCCGCCGGAGACCGGACAGCCGACCGGCCTGGTGGTCCCGGCGACCGCGGGCACCGCCCTGGCCCAGTCCGGATCCACGGTGGCCGTCCTCGGCGACGACGGCGTGATCCGACTGCACACCGCGCCCGGTGCCGCCGACACCCCGGCCCCGCGCGAGGTCGCGGCCCAGCAGGTCAGCGCCCTGATCGCGGACGGCGACGGCTTCCTGATCGCCACCCCGGAACAGTTGTCCCGGGTGGCGGCCGACGGCACCGTGACCAAGGTCGCCGACGCGCAGGGCGAGGTGCTGAGCCTCGGCCGGACCGACGACCGGATCCTGGTGGGCACCGCCGACGGCCACCTGCGGGTGCTCACCCGCTCCGGCGAGCTCAAGCGCGACATCCACGACTTCGTGCGGGTCGACGAGATCCTCGTCGCCCCCGCCTCCGCCGATTGGGGTGATCTGGTGGTGGTACTCGACCGCGCCCAGTCGATGGTCGCCCCGGTCGACATCGCCACCGGATCGCGCAAGGCCGCCCTGCGGTCGGGCAACGGCGCCACCGAGGGCATCGTCGACTCGTACGGTCGCGTCCTGGTGAGCAACACCCGCGACAGCGAGATCATCGGCTTCTTCGGTCAGCCGATCGTGATGCGCTTCCGCGCCCCGGTCGCCGACGGCCCGTACGCGCTGGCCTGGGACGAGCAGCAGCAGCTGCTGTGGGTCTCCACCACCGGCAACAACGCGGCGATCGCGTTCGATCTGTCGACCGGCGAACCGCGCGAGCGCGCCCGCATCGCCACCGTCGGCCAGGTCTCGGCGATCAGCGTCGATCCGTCCAACGGCATGCTGTACCTGCTGTCGGCCCGCGGCGACGGTCTGCAGGCCGTCCCGCGTACCGCCGTCGACGCCGCCCGATAGGAAGTGACAGTCGTGTCCGACTCCCCCGTTCCCCTGCGTTCGAAGGTCCTGAGCCTGGTCAACCGGGTGCTGTATCCGCCCCTCCTGGCGGTGATGTTCCGGGTGCCGCCGGAACGGATCCACCACCTGATCTCCCGGCTGCTGCGCTGGGCCGGGCGCACGCCGGTGGTCCGTTCGCTGGTCTCGGCGTCGCTGGCCCCCCGGCACGAGGTGTTGGCGTCAACCGCTTTCGGCGTCGACTTCCCGTCGCCCATCGGGCTGGCCGCCGGCTTCGACAAGTCGGCCGAGGCCGTCAACGCGTGGGGACAGATCGGTTTCGGCTACGCCGAGATCGGCACCATCACCGGGCGCCCCCAGCCCGGCAACGAACAGCCGCGCCTGTTCCGCCTGCCCGCAGACAAGGCGCTGATCAACCGGATGGGCTTCAACAATCCGGGCGCGGAGGCGGCCGCCCTGAAGCTCGCCGAGCCGCGTCCGGGTCCGCGTCGCGTGCCGATCGGCGCGAACATCGGCAAGACCAAGGTGGTCCCCGTCGAGGACGCCATCGACGACTACCGGTTCAGCGCCCGGCTCCTCGGTCCGCTGGCCGACTTCGTCGTGGTGAACGTGTCGTCGCCGAACACGCCGGGGCTGCGCGACCTGCAGGCCGTCGCCTCGCTGCGCCCCATCCTGGCCGCCGTGCTCGAGGTGGCCGCGGTGCCGGTGCTGGTGAAGATCGCCCCCGACCTCTCCGACGAGGACGTCGACGCCGTCGCCGACCTGGCCGTGGAGTTGGGTCTGGCCGGCATCGTCGCCACCAACACCACGATCAGTCGGGCCGGGCTGGACACCCCCGCGTCGGCCGTCGAGGCCATCGGTGCCGGCGGTCTGTCCGGTCCGCCGGTGAAGCAGCGGTCCCTGGAGGTGCTGCGTCGCCTGCACGCCCGGGTCGGCGACCAGGTGACGCTGGTGAGTGTCGGCGGTATCGAGACGGTCGACGACGCCTGGGAACGCATTCTGGCCGGTGCGAGCCTGCTGCAGGTGTACACCGGTTTCATCTACGGCGGTCCGGTGTGGCTGCAGGAGCTCAACGACGGGATCGCCGCGCGCCTGCAGGCCGCGGGCTACGCGGGCCTACAGGACGCGATCGGCGCAGCCGCCCGCTGAGTCTGCGGGCGGCCGCCGCCGGGAGGCGTTACTCGTCGCCGGCCTGCTCGAAGATGCCGACCAGGCCGCCGCGGGCGATCGCCTGCGAGAACAGGTTGAAGCCGAGGAACGCCGGCGAGGCGCCATCGGGCAGCTCCAGCGACTCGACGCCCACCGCGTGCACCACGAAGAAGTAGCGATGGGGGCCGTGACCGGGGGGCGGGCCGGCACCGACGAACTGGGCCAGACCGGCGTCGTTGCGCAGGGTCACGGCCTGATCGGGCAGGCTGTCGGCCCCCGGCGCGCCCGCACCGACCGGCAGCGAGGTGACCGACGCCGGGATGTCGGCGACGGCCCAGTGCCAGAATCCGGACGCCGTTGGTGCGTCCGGGTCGAAGCAGGTGACCACGAAACTCTTGGTGTCGGCCGGAAAACCGGACCAGCTCAACTGCGGCGAGACGTCCTCACCGCCTGCGCCGAAGATGGCCGAGGCCTGCGGCAGCGGCAGGCTCTGGCCGTCGGCGAAGGTCTCGGACGTGACGGTGATCTCGGGCAGGGGCGGAAGCGCCTCATAGGGATTGAACGCAGAAGGATTGAACGCAGAAGGATTGAACGCAGGCATGTCTCTCATCCTTCCTTACCGCGCCGCCGCGTGCGGAGAGAACACGCGGCGGGACGGGGTCAGGCGGGTACCACCATCACCGGACAGGTGGCCACCTGCAGGACCGACTGGCTCGTCGAACCGAGCAGCAGACCGCGGAAGCCGCCGCGGCCGCGGCTGCCCATCACGATCAGCTGCGCGTCGGCGGCCGATTCGAGGATCTGCGTGGCCGGCGCCTCGGTGGTGACGGCCGTCGTGACCGACACGTCCGGGTAGTCGCCGAGGGCTCCCGCGAGCTGGGATCCGAGCGCCTCGTGCGCTTCGTCGGTGAGCTGCTGCCGCTCGTCGTGCAGGCGATCGAAGTAGGCCGCGCCCGCATTCCCGCCGTAGGTGTGCACCGCGATCAGCGGTGCCTGCAGGAACGAGGCCTGCTCGAAGGCGGCGCCGATCGCCGCACTCGACACCGGTGAACCGTCGACCGCGACGACGACCGGTCCGCTGGTGCGCGGCGACTCCGGCACCACCACCACGGGGCAATCGGCGTGCGCCACGACGTCGGTGCTGACCGAGCCCAACAGGAGCCCGGTGACCCCGCCCAGGCCGCGGCGGCCGAGCACCATCAGGTGGGCGCGCGAGGACAGCTCCCGCAGCACCAGTGCGGGTCGGCCGTCGAGGATCTCGACGGTGGCGTCCACGCCGGGCGCCGCTTCCCCGATCACGTCGCGGGCGATGTCGAGCGCGCCCTCGGCAAAGGCGCGGGAGGCGTCGGCATACGCCTGCGCCATCGCGATCGCCGAGCCGTACTGCAGGATCGGCGGTTCGACGACGCTGACCACGCGCAGCGGGCGATTCTCCCGCTGCGCGGCCAGGGCGGCCCACCGGACGCCGTCCAGCGCCAGCGCGGATCCGTCGACCGCCGTCACGATCGGTGCATTGAGTCTCGACATCGTGGTGCACAACCCCTTTTGCTCAGTTCGTCTGATTCCCGCCCTCCAACCTACCGGTCAGCAGTTGTGCAGGAAGTGCTCCATGACGCGGGTGCCGAACAGCACCGATTCGACCGGGACGCGCTCGTCGATGCCGTGGAACAGCGCGGCGAAGTCCAGTTCCGGCGGCAGTTGCAGCGGCGCGAAACCGAAGCAGCGGATGCCGAGCTTCACGAAGGCCTTCGCGTCGGTGCCGCCGGACAGCATGTACGGCACGGTGCGGCCCTGCGGGTCGTGCGCGAGGATCGCGTCGTTCATCGCGTCGACCAGGTCGCCGTCGAACGTGGTCTCCACCGCGCCGAGGTCGGTGATCCATTCGCGACGGACGTTGGGCCCGATCAGCTCGTCGATGGTGGCCTCGAATTCGGCGCGACGGCCGGGCAGGACGCGGCAGTCGATCACCGCTTCGGCACGCTGCGGGATCACGTTGGCCTTGTAGCCGGCCGAGAGCATGGTCGGGTTGGCCGTGTCGCGCAGCGTGGCACCGATGATGCTGGCCAGGTTGCCGATTTTGAACAGCGCCGACTCCAGATCCGGGGTGTCCGGGGAGAACTCCAGTCCGGTCTCCTCCGACAGCGCGGCCAGGAACTCGGCGACCGTATCCGTCATCACCAGCGGGAAGGTGTGCGCACCGATGCGGGCGACGGCCGCGGCGACTTCGGTGACGGCGTTGTTCTCGTGCAGGAAGGAGCCGTGGCCGGCCCGCCCCTCGGCGGTCAGCCGCATCCACGACAGGCTCTTCTCGGCGGTCTCCACCAGGTACAGGCGCCGCACCTCGCCGTCGGGGCGGTCGACGGTCAGCGAGAAGCCGCCCACCTCGCCGACCGCTTCGGTGATCCCGTCGAACAGATCCGGCCGATGCTCGACGAGCCACTGCGAACCCCACGTGCCGCCGGCCTCCTCGTCGGCGAGGAACGCGAACACGATCTCCCGTGGCGGCACCACGCCGTCGCGCTTGAGCTGCCGCGCCAGCGCCAGCATCATGCCCGCCATGTCCTTCATGTCGACGGCGCCGCGGCCCCAGATGTAGCCGTCGCGCACCGCCCCGGAGAACGGGTCGACGCTCCAGTCCTCGGCGGCGGCCGGCACCACGTCCAGGTGGGCGTGCATGAGCAGCGCGCCGCGGTCGCTGTCCGGCGGGCCCGCGAGTCGCGCGAACACGTTGCCGCGGCCCGGCTGACCGGACTCGACGTACTCGGTGGTGTAGCCCACTTCCTCGAGAAGTTTGGCGACCCATTTGGCGCACCCCTCCTCCCCGCGGGTCGTCGTCGGGTCTCCGGTGTTCGAGGTGTCGAACCGGATCAACCGGCTCACCAGGTCCACCACTTCGTCGGTCGCGCGGGGAGTAGTCACACCCCATATTCAAGCCCATTTCCGACGGATTTGGGATAGTCGGGCCGACATGGTTAGAGTTACACGGCGCACCACGGAAACGCGGTGAGCGAGCAAGTCCGAGTGGCGGAATGGCAGACGCGCTAGCTTGAGGTGCTAGTGTCCTATTAACGGACGTGGGGGTTCAAGTCCCCCCTCGGACACCACCCGAAGGCCCCGGTACATCACGTACCGGGGCCTTCGTCGTCGGCGAATACGACGCCGTCCGTGAACCGCCGATCCAGGGGGTCCGCCGACGACCACCGGGTTGCTACGGTCAAGATCTACATCGACACTCGTGGGGCGGCAGATGAGCACTGGGGCGCAAGGTGGGGCCCAAGACGGAGGGCCCCAAGACGGAGGGCCCCACGACGGAGGGCACGGTGAGGAGCACCAGCCCTCGCCGACCAGCCCCGCCGCCGAACCCGCCGAGGACGCGGGCCTGCCCGGCGGTCGCGCGCTCTACTATCTGACCTTCCTCGCCATCGTCGCCGGTATCTTTGCCGGTTTCACCGGCGGCGCCTTCCGCTGGGTCCTGATCAAGGCCGACGCGCTGCGCACCGATCTGGCCGACTGGGCCCATGCCCACGGCCCGTGGGCATGGCTCGTCCCGGTCGTCGTCAGTGCCGGCGCGGCCGCGCTGGCCACCGGGATCGCATCGCGCTGGCCGATGTCGGCGGGCAGCGGCATCCAGCAGGTGGAAGCGGCCGAACGCGCCGAGGACCGCGCCGCCCCGGGCACCACGATCCCGGCGCGCTTCGTCGGCGGCGTCCTCGCCATCGGCGCGGGCGGCCTGGTCCTGGGTCGCGAAGGCCCGACGGTCCATATCGGTACCGCGTTCGGCACGCTGGTCGGCCGGATCGGCCGGGCCACCCTCGACGAGATCCGCGTGCTGCAGAGTTGCCTGGCCGGCGCCGGCCTCGCGGTGGCGTTCAACGCACCCATCGGGGGCGCCGTCTTCGTCTTCGAGGAGATCGCCCACAAGGTTCGGCTCCGCTATCTGATCTGGACCATCGCCGCGGTCGCGGCGGCGATCAGCTGCAGCCGCGTGATCCTCGGCAACCACCCCGACTTCATCGTGCAGAAGGTCGCCGAACCGTCCATCGCCACCCTCCCGCTCTTCGTGCTCTTCGGCATCGTGATCGGCCTCATCGGGGTCGGATACAACGCCCTGGTGGTGCGGCTGATGGGCACCGTCCGGGGATTCCATCGCCTACCCGCGGTGGCGAAGGGCGCCCTGATCGGCGCCCTGATCGGCGTGTGCCTGGTCTACCTGCCCGACGCGGTCGGCGGCGGCGACGCGGTGACCCAGCGCATGCTCGACGGGCAGCAGATCGCCTTCTGGACGCTCACCCTCTACCTGGCGCTGCGATTCTGCTCCGGCCCGCTCTCCTACGCCGCAGGCACCCCGGGCGGCCTGTTCGCGCCGATGCTCGCCCTCGGCACCCTCAGCGGCGTGTTCTTCACCCGCGTCGTCGAGTTCGCCGGTGTCTCGGTGGACACCGACACCCGGATCGCCCTGATGATGGCCGGGATGGCCGGACTGTTCGCCGCCGTGGTCCGGGCCCCGTTCACCGGCATCGTGTTGGTGATGGAGATGTGCGCCCTGACGTCGGTGTCGATCTCCATGCTGACCACCGCGCTCGGCGCCGTGATCGTCGCGGCCGCCCTCCGCTCGGCACCCGTCTACGACACGCTGCGCGAACAGATGCTGGCCCAGGAGCAAGCCCGCCGGCTCGCGAAGGATTAGCGAGCGGCCTGCTCCAGCAGGATCGTGGGCGTGCCCAGCGCCCGCTCACGCACCGTCGCCACCCGCGTCCCGGGCTTGCGGCCGACCCGGATCTCGCTGAGCGCCAACCCTTCTCGCGTCAGCCGTGCATGTTCGACGTCCAGGTCCGCGACCCGCCAGGCCAGGCCCCACACCCCGAAGTCCGCCGCCTGGTCCCCGCCGGCCAGCACCTCGACCACCACGGAGGAACTGCGGAAGAAGACCTGGGCGACGTCCCCGAACTGGCGCACCAGCCGCAGGTCCAGACCGAGCCGTCCGGCGAACAGGGCGATCGCCGCATCCACCGAGGGCGCCGTGTAGACCACGTGGTCGAGCGTGGGCGCGCCGGCCCGCGCTCCCGCGTCGGCGGCGATGCCCACCGCTGCCACCGCGTCCGCGCGCCCGTCCGCGTCGAGCAGCAGACCGCGGCGGCCCAGGAGCGTCGTCGCACCGGCCACGTCGGCCGCGGCGAAGGCCGCCCACGGAGCCGACTCGCCCGCTGCCGCGCGGACCGAGCCGTTGCTCGCCGCCCATGCGCCGGTGACCGGATCCGCCGTCCCCACCAGAACGTCGTAGGCGGCCGCGGCCGCCGCGCGATCGTCGACGGGAACTGTGACGGCGACGTCACCGAGTTGCAGGGAGTCTGGTGCCATGCGGCCATCCTGGCACGTGTCGTGGCCCACCGGGCTGCCGGGTCGACACCCGATCAGCAGTGCTGATGCCCTACTCTCTCCGGTGAGAACCCAATTACTACCCGGGAGTAACCATGACGTACCGCAGCACCGACTACCAGGCTTTCGAGCTCGCCGTCGCCGACCACGTCGCCGAAGTGACGCTGATCGGCCCCGGCCCGGGCAACGCCATGGGACCGGACTTCTGGAGTGAGCTCGCCGTGATCTTCACCGAGCTCGACGCCGACCCGGACGTGCGCGCGGTGGTGCTGACCGGCGCAGGCAAGCACTTCTCCTACGGACTCGATCTGGCCGCCATGGCCGGCGACCTCTCCGCGGTCCTCGCCGACGGCGCGAAGGCCAAGGCGCGCACCGACTTCCACGGCATGGTGCGCCGCATGCAGAGCGCCATCACCACCGTCGCCGACTGCCGCAAGCCGGTCGTCGCCGCCATCTCCGGGTGGTGCATCGGCGGCGGCGTCGACCTGATCACCGCCGCGGACATCCGCGTCGCCTCCACGGACGCCAAGTTCAGCGTGCGCGAGGTGCGCGTGGCGATGGTGGCCGACGTGGGCACCCTGGCCCGACTCCCCCAGATCATCGGCGACGGCCACACCCGCGAACTCGCTCTGACCGGTAAGGACGTCGACGCCGCACGCGCCGAGAAGATCGGTCTGGTGAACGACGTCTACGACGATCGCGACGCCGCACTGGCCGCTGCGCGCGCCACCGCCGCCGAGATCGCCGCCAATCCCCCGCTCGTGGTGCAGGGCATCAAGGACGTCCTCGACCACAGCCGCTCGGCGCAGGTGAACGACAGCCTCCGCTACGTGGCCGCCTGGAACGCCGCGTTCCTGCCGAGCCTGGACCTCACCGAGGCCGTGACCGCGATGTTCGCCAAGCGCCCGCCGGTGTTCACCGGCGAGTAGTCGGCCCCGGCCGGGCCCGGCCCGCTGGTGTCAGAGGGCCGGGGTCAGCCGGAATATCGGAATGGTGCGGGTGGTGCGCCGCTCGTAGATGGTGAAGTTCGGCCACACCTTCAACAGCGACTGCCAGGCCTCGGCGCGTTCGTCGCCCTCGAGTTCACGATGGGTCATCGGCGCCAGCTCGCCGTGCTCCTCCACCTGCAGCACGGGGGCGGACCGCAGGTTGTACACCCAGGCGGGCGACTTCGGCGACCCGAAGTACGACCCGGCGACCAGCCATTCGCCGTCGCCGACCGGGGCGGCCAGCACCGTGGTGGTGCGGTCCAGCCCCGACTTGCGACCGCGGATCACCATGGTGACACTCGGCAGTCCGGCGACGGTCAGCAGATCGATCCGACCCCCGGTGACCTTCTGCAGCCCGTCGTCGATCTTGACGATGTACGGCAGGTACTCCGGCAACCATTCGATGGCGCCGATCCGCACGGCGATCGGTGTGAGCAGTCCCATGGTGCTCTCCCCTTCTCCCTGTCGGCTCTACTGCAGACCCGCGACGAGCGTGTCCGACAGCAGCTTGGCGAACTCGGCCGGGTCGGCGAGCTCACCGCCCTCGGCGAGCACCGCCATCGCGTAGACCAGCTGCGCGGTCGGCACCAACCCGGACCGCTCCTCGCCGGCGTCGGCGTAGGCTTTCGCGAGGCCGGTCACCAGCGGGTGCTCCGGGTTCAATTCCAACACACGCTTCATGTGCGGCACCTGCTGTCCGGACGCCCGGTACAGCTTCTCCAGCTGCGGCGACATCGAGAAGGTGTCGCCCACCAGGCAGGCCGCCGAATCGGTGAGCCGCTTGGTGAGACGCGTTTGCATGACGTCGGCGGCGAGCACCTCGGTGAGCCACGCCAACAGCTCGGTGAACTCGGCGTCGCGCTCGGCGGTGTCGGTCTCGGCGGCGTCGTCGTCCAACGCCGCCTCGCCCTTGGCCACCGAGACGAACCGTCGGCCGTCGAACTCGGGCATCGCCGAGGTCCACAGCTCGTCGACCGGGTCCGACAGCAGCAGCACCTCGATTCCCTTGGCGCGGAAGCCCTCCAGGTGCGGCGAACGTTCGATCTGCTGCCGCGATTCGCCGGTCATGTAGTAGATGACCTGCTGATCGGCCGGGCAGCGTTCGACGTAGTCGGCGAGCGAGGTGGGCTCCTCGCCGTGCGTGGTGCCGAAGACCGACGCCTTGAGCACCGCTTGGAAGTTGTCCGGGTCGTTCACCAGACCTTCCTTGAAGACCGGGCCGAAATGGGTCCAGAACGTCGCGTAGTCCTCGGGCCGACGATCCTGCAGTTCCTGGACGGTGCTGATCACCTTCTTGACCAGTCGGCGACGGATCGCCCGGATCTGCCGGTCCTGCTGCAGCAGTTCGCGAGAGACGTTGAGCGACAGGTCGTTCGCGTCCACCACGCCCTGCACGAACCGCAGGTACTCGGGCAGCAGGTCGGCGCCGTCGTCGGTGATGAAGACGCGGCGCACGTACAGGTGCAGGCCACCGCTGCGTTCGCGGGCGAACATGTCCAGCGGCGCCTGCGACGGCAGGAACATGAGGGCCTGGTATTCGAAGGTGCCCTCGGCGTGCAGCGAGATGGTCTCCAGCGGCTCGTCCCAGTTGTGGCTGAGGTGCCGGTAGAAGTCGGCGTACTCGGCGGCCGAGACCTCATCCTTGGACTTGGCCCACAGGGCCTTCTGCGAGTTCAGGGTCGCGTCGGTCTGCTCGACGGTGGGCTCGCCGCCCTCCTCATCGGCCGGCACCGTCACCGTCTCGGCCATCCGGATCGGCCACGCGATGAAGTCCGAGTAGCGCTTCACCAGGCCGCGCAGCACCTGCGGGTCGGTGTAGTCGTGCACGGCGTTGTCGGTGTCGGTGGGCTTGAGTGACAGCGTGATCGCCGTGCCCTGCGGCGCGTCGGCGACGTCGTCGACGGTGTAGGTGCCGTCGCCGGTCGACTCCCAGCGGGTGCCGACGGTCTCGCCCGCCTTGCGGGTCACCATGGTGACGCGGTCGGCCACCATGAACGCCGAGTAGAAGCCGATGCCGAACTGGCCGATCAGTTCCTCCGACGCGCCGCCCTCGCCGGCCTCGGCCAGGGCCTGCCGCATCTTGGCGGTGCCCGACTTGGCGACGGTGCCGATCAGGTCGATCACGTCCTCGCGGCTCATCCCGATGCCGTTGTCGGCGACGGTGAGCGTGCGCGCGTCCGCGTCCGCGGTCAGCCGGATGTGCAGATCGGCGACGTCGGCCTCGAGCTCGGAGTCGCGCAGACTCTCCAGTCGCAGCTTGTCGAGCGCATCGGAGGAGTTCGAGATCAGCTCACGCAGGAAGCTGTCTTTGTTCGAGTAGATCGAATGGACGACGAGGTCCAGCAGCTGTCGCGCCTCGGCCTGAAACTCATGAACCTGCGAACTCATGGGCAAATGTCTCCAATCGGGGAAGAAGGTGGTGGGCGAGCACACGCATCTCGCGCGAGAACAGCTTACCGGCGGCCGTGCACGTAGTGTCGAGGCTGTGTCTGCCTCTCCGAACGCCCTGTTCGTCCACGCGCATCCCGACGACGAGTCGCTGTGGACCGGCGGCACCATCGCCGAACTGACCGCTCGCGGCGCCGAGGTGGACCTCATCGTGTGCACCTGGGCCGAGGGCACCCACCGCCACCGCGAACTGCTCGACGCCACCGCCGCGCTCGGCATGGCGCGGCCGCCGATCATGCTCGGTTACGCGGACAGCTTCGTGCCCGAGTCGGCACCAGGCGCTCCGCGGTTGATCGACGTCAACCTCGAGGAACAGGTCCGACTGATGGTGGGCCACATCCGTCGGCTCCGGCCGGAGGTGATCATCACGTACAACGCGTACGGCATCTACGGGCACCCCGATCACATCCACGCGCATCGCCTCGCGGTGCTGGCCGCCGATGCCGCCGCGCTGCCGCTGTACGAGCCCGAGCTGGGGCTGCCGTGGCAGACGTCGTCGCTGTACTTCGCCACCATCCCGCAGTCGAAGGTGACGATCATGCGCGGCCATCTGACCACCTCGTCGCACATTCCGATGACCGGCACCCCCGACGATCGCGTCGACCTGGATCTCGACGTCTGCGACCGGCTCGGCGCCAAACTCCGGGCGATCTACTCGCACGTCAGCGAGATGTCGCGCAGCGCCTCCATGAAGGAGTTCGCGGCGCTGCCCCGAGAACCGCAGCGCCTGTTCCTGACCTGCGAGTCGTACCGCCGGCGGGACCTGGTCCCCGGCGGGTGCGACATCAGCTGATCTCGCGGACCGCCGAACCGAGTCCGCTGGCGCGTTGCACCGACCGACTCAACGCGGCCCGCAGTTCCGCT
Source organism: Gordonia alkaliphila (assembly GCF_039542465.1). NCBI lineage: Bacteria > Bacillati > Actinomycetota > Actinomycetes > Mycobacteriales > Gordoniaceae > Gordonia > Gordonia alkaliphila. Next base: position 101,795 of record NZ_BAABIE010000008.1, read on the forward strand.
TCGGTGCCGACGATGAACACGTGCTGTTGCGCTCGGGTGACCGCGGTGTAGAGCAGTTCCTTGGTGAGCAAGTGCGCGTCGGCGTCCGGCAGCACCACGGTGACCGCCTCGAACTGACTGCCCTGGCTGCGGTGGATGGTCATCGCGTAGACCGGTGACGAGTCGGCGATCTGGCTGGGACGCAGCGGCTGAATGTCCTTGCCCCGCGCGAAGACCACACTGGTTTCGTCGCCGTCGGCGATCACCACCCCGGAGTCGCCGTTGAAGATGCGGTGCGTCGGATCGTTGCGGTTCACCAGGATCGGCTCGCCCGGATACCACTGCGCCGCGCCCGTGCGCGCGTCGGCGTCATCGTTGATCCAGCCGAGGATGGTGCGCGACCACCCGCTGACGCCGTGCCGCCCGTCGCGGTGGGCGCACAGCACCCGGTGCGCCATCAGCGCGGCCAAGGCGCCGCGCGCATCGCCTGCGGTCGCGGTGTCCCGTAGTCGTCGTGCCCAGTCGATCACCGTGCGTCGCACCGGTTCGAGGTCGTCGGGGTCGACGAGGATCACGCGCCCCTGGTCATCGTCGGCGAACCGGTCCGCACCCTCCCCGCAGATGAGGTCCACCACGGCGTCCACCTCGGTACCGGCGGCCGCCTTGATCGCCGCGGCCACCTCGGAGATCTGCCCGCCGTAGCGGTGACCGCGGGTCAGCGTGATCACGCCGTCGGCGAGCGCCAGCCGCTCGGCCTCGTCGAACTCCCCCGGCGGCGGCGCGGCGACGGCCGCGAAGGCCTCCGGCAGCGGCGTGTCCGCGCGGTCGCGGCGCTCGACGAGGTCGGCGAGCACCGCCCCGGCGTCGACCGACGACAACTGGTGCGGATCCCCCACCAGGATCAGCCGGGCGTGCGGACGCAACGACTCCAGCAGGCTGCTCATCATCGACACCGGCAGCATCGACGTCTCGTCGACGACCACCACGTCGTAGGGCAGGCGATCGTCGGCGCCGCGCCGATACGAACCGTCCGGGCGCCAACCCAGCAACTTGTGCACGGTGGTGGCCGCCGGTTCGGTGTGCAGCGCCCGCAGGCTGGTGCGGTGGTCGTTGATCGACGCCTGCATCTGCGCCGCGGCCCGACCGGTGGGCGCGCACAGACCGATCCGCACGTCCTGCCCGAGCAGTTCCTCCATCACCGCCAGAATGCGGGCCACCGTGTACGTCTTGCCGGTGCCGGGGCCGCCGGCCAGGACCGTGGTCCACGACGTGGCCGCCAGCGCGGCCGCCGCGCGCTGCCGGTCGTAGCCACCGGGCTGCTCGTCCCCGAAGACGGCGGCCAGGGCGGCGGCGAGCGCCGCGGCATCGACCGTCGGTCGCTGCGCGCGGCGCTGCGCCAGGATCTCGCGGATGGTCTGCTCCTGGCGGAAGTATTTGCGCAGGTACAGCAGCGGTCCGTCATCGGAGGTCACCAGCGCCAGCGGCCGCAGCGGCCCGGACGGGCAGCCGGTCACCAGCGGCGACGTCGTGAGGGCCGCGACCAGCTCGGCCGGGTCGGGCCACGGCAGCTCCACCGGAGTGGCGTCGTCGTCGGACTCGGGCGTCTCCGGCGCGATCTGGCCGATCTCGTCGAGCTTCACGCACGTCGACCCGGTCCGGACGGCGCGCACCGCCAGCGCCACCGCCAGCAGTTCGTGATCGCCGATGTCGGCGCCGCTGAGCGCGGCCACCCGGCGCGCCACGTGCACATCGGCCGCGGCGAACACCCCGGTCTCGTTGAACACCGCGAGCACGCCGTGCTCGCCGCTGACCAGCTGCGCGTTCATCGCCGCTCCCCCTCGTTCCTTCCGGCGACGCCGGCCAGCAGGTCCGACAGGTCCGCCACCAGGGCCGGCGGCAGCCGCCACTCGAAGACGCCGCAGCCGCGCGGCGTATCCGGACCGGCCATGCCGCGCACGAACTGGTACTGGATCGGACCGAGGTGCGTGCCCGGCGCATAGTCCGGGAGCCGCCATCGCAGATAGCGGTGCAGCGCCACCGAATACAGGAGCGCCTGCAGCGGATAGTGGGCGGCCATCATCTCCGCGGCCATCGCCGCGGTGTCGAAGTCCTCCACCATCAACTCACCCCGCCGCAGTCGGTTGGTCTTGTAGTCGACCACCACGAAGCGCCCGTCACGCAGACGCAGCACCGAGTCGATGCTGCCGGTGAGGAAACCGCGGAAGCGCTCGCCGGACACCGTCGGGACGATCTCGGCGTAGGGGCGCAGCGGATCGTCGTCGGGCAGGTGCTGCGCCAACAGCTCCCCGATCTGGGCGAGGGTGAAACCCGGTGCGGCCAAGGGCAATTCGAAGTCGAGCTCGGCCAGCCGGTCGCGCGGTGCGATGCTCGCCAGGTCCCCCGCGCCCCCGTCGCCGAAACCCCCGGCGCCGAAACCCAGCGGCGTGGTCAGCACGGCGTAGAGGGCCCGCGCCAACTGGTCGACGTCCAGGTCCACGCCGCGCAGCAGCGCGCCCTCGGCGGTGCGCAGCCGCACGTGTGCCGCCAGGTCGGCGGCCGAGGTGTCGACGTGCTCGAGCACTTCGTGCACCAGCGTGCCGAAGCCCGCGCCGAACGGCAGGCCGTTCATCAGCGACGGCATCCCCGCGGTCGCCGCGGCGGCGGGCTGCTGCTCGCCGAGGTCGGGTTCGTCGTCGAGCAGCGCCTGTTCGGGTTCGTTCACCGGCGCCGGTGGCAGCGCCGCGTGGGCGGCGGCGTGGGCGTCTCGGACGATGCCCGAATACGACGTCCGCCGCCACCGCAGATCGACGGGGGCGGTGAACGACGCGACGGTCAGTTCGGGGCGGGCGCCGCCGTCGATCGCCGGATGCCAGCGTCTGCCGCGCGGCAGGCGCCCGGCCGGTTCCACGGCGATCAGTTCCGGGGTGCCTTCCCGCACCGCCAACAGATCGGTGTACATCTCGCGGTCGGTCGGCGGAATCTCCACCGACACCGGGATCAACGTGCTCGCCTGGCCCGACTGCAATGCGCTGCGGCGCGCCTGGGCGGTGAACAGCAGCCGGTGCAGCGCCCCCTGCTTGGTCGGCATCGACGGCCCCCACCAGGCCACCACCTGCGAGGACGCCCGGGTCATGGCGACGTACAGCAGGCGCAGCGCCTCCCCGGCCGCCTCGACGATCGCGCCGTGCTCGCGCTCGCGATAGCCCGCCGCGGCGGTCCCGCCGACGTCGAGCCGCCGCCGGCCCTGCGCGTCGTGGTAAATGAAGGTCTCCAGGTCGGGCACGCGGGCCCCGTCCCAGCCGAACGGCACGTAGACGATCGGGAACTCGAGCCCCTTGCTGGCGTGCACCGTCATGATCTGCACCGCCCGGGTGTCTCGGTCCAACCGGCGCGTCTGCGCGCCGCCGTGCCGCAGGTTCGACGGGTCGGCGATCTGCTCAGCCAACCAGGCGACCAGGGACGCCAGGCCGCCGCTGCTGCCGGCCACCTGCCGATTGCAGAGGTCCGCGAGCTGCCGCAGATCGGTCAGCGTCCGCTCGCCGCCCTCCCCGGCCAGCAGCCGTCCCTCGGTGCCGAAGGTGTCGAACAGGCGTGCCGACATCGACGCGAAGCCGCTCTCGGCGAAGATCCGCCCCAGCTCGGCCAGGCTCGACGCCAGTGCGCCGATACCGTCGTCGCCGCCGGTGTCCACGTCGGCGGCGGTCTGCCCGATCAACGGGGTCAGCGCCGCCAGCCGCACGCGCGCCGTCCGCGAGGGTTGCTCGATCGCGGCGAGCACATACCACCAGTGCCGCGCCGCGGGCGTCTTGAAGATCGACGTCCCCGACCGCACCACCGACGAGATGCCGCGTTTGTGCAGCGCCTCCTGCAGCGGCTCCACGCGCTTGTTGAAGTTCACCAGGATCGCGATGTCGCCGGGCTCCACCGGCCGCGGCACCGCGGGGTCGCCCACCGCGATGGTGGTCCCGGACTCGAGCAGGGCCACGATGTCGTCGGCGACGTCCTCGGTGACCGCGTCGCGGACCTTGCCGACGGTGGGCAGTCCCTCACCGCCGAACTGCTGGGTGAGCAGCATCCGCATGCGCAACGGCGCGGTGTAGTCCCGCCCTTCGAACTCGGCGACCGGGTCGACCGTGCCTCCGGCCGTGGGGTCGGCCGCGCGCCCGAGCCGGGACCGTTCGCGGCGCGCCCGCACCGGCGCGAAGGTGATCTGCGGGTGCCCGAACGCCGTCCCCTCGAAGACACGTTCCAGCGCCTGCACCAGCGGCTGATCCGAGCGCCAGTTGACGCTCAGGCGGCGCCGTAGCCCGGCCTGACCGACGGCGTCCAGGTAGCTGCGCACCTCCGCGCCCCGGAACGCGTAGATCGACTGCTTGGGGTCGCCGACCAGGATCAGCGGGATGTCCGGGGCGTCGTGGAAGCACTGCCGCACGATCGCCCACTGCTGCGGGTCGGTGTCCTGGAACTCGTCGATGAGCACCACGGAGAACTGCTGCCGGATGCGGGCGACGGCCAGCGCCCCGACCTCGGGGTGCTGCAGGATCCGGAACAGAACGTCCTGCAGGTCGTCGTAGGTCCGGATCCGGGCGAGGCGTTTGCGGGCTTCGATCTCGGTGCGGGTGGTGCGCGCCAGGTCCACGCGCAGCGCGGTGGTCTCGTCGCTGTCCGGGTCCGGGGACAGCGCGGTGGCCGACTGTTCCACGGCGCTCCGGGCGATGTCGGCGACCGCCGCCCAGGCCGGCGCCGCGCTCGGCTTCCCGGCGAACTGCGCCAGATACAGGTCGCGGGCCAGCTCGTCGACGAGGTCCTGCACGTTCTCCACGATCGGGAACTGCTGCGCCCGTTCGCCGAGGAAGCCGAGGGTGGCCAGCATGCGGTTGCAGAAGGTGTGGGTGGTGGCCACGGTGGCCGCGTCGAAGTCGCTCATCGCCGCGCGCAGCCGCTGCCGCCGCAGCCGGACCTGCTCGTCGGGCCCGGTGCACAGCAGCGCCAGCACTTCGTCGGGCCGGTCGGCGGCGAGGTACGCGACCGGGTCGGCCAGCGCCGCCAACGCCTGCCCGATGCGGGTGCGGGTGCGGTCGCGCAGCTCGTTGGAGGCGGCGTTGGAGAACGTCGCCATCAGCAGCTGGTCGACGGCCACGCCCTCGGCCAGGTACCGCACCGCGAGCGAGACGATGGCGTGCGTCTTCCCTGTTCCGGCGCTGGCCTCCAGGATCATGGTGCCGGCTGGCAACGGAGCGCACGCGTCGAAGTCGGTGGTGTCGCAGTCGGGGGTGTCGCAGTCGGGGGTGTCGCAGTCGGGGGTGTCGCAGTCGGGGGTCATCGCCGCGCCTCCTTGCCCAGCACCGGGCCGAAGACCGCGACGGCCATCCGCACCAGATTGGTCTTGGCACCGGACTCGTCGTCGTCGGCGGGGGCCACCTCGGGCAGCACCGTCGCCAGGTCCCGGAACGGCGCCGCCGCCGCCAACGCGATCAGCTCGTCGGCCGTCGGGGTCCGGGTCGGATCGTCGTACAGGACGTAGCCGTTGTAGTCGTTCTCGAACTCCCAGGGCCGCAGACCGTGGAGGCTACGGAGCGCATTGGTCGGGCGGCCCGACCCGTACCCGCGGGCGGCCGCTTCGGCCGCCGTCGGCGGCAGCCAGAGCGGGGCGCGCAGTCCGGCGTCGCGGATCGCGATGAGCGCCGTCAGCAGCGCCGCCGGATCCTCCGGCAACGACAGCCGGCGCATCTCGGCGTGCGTGCCGCGCCCGGCGCCGACCACCACTGCTTCGCGGACGCGGCGGCCGCTGCCGACCGCGATCGCCAGCAGTCGGATCCACGCCGCCAGCCGGTGATCGGCCTTGAGGCTCGAGTAGTTCACTTCGACCAGCTGGTCGCCGAAGACGTCGCCGACCGTGCCGTAGAGACGACGACCGTCGGGCAGCGGGTACAGCACGTCGACGGTGTCGCCGTGCTCGTCGACGCGGTGACTGAGCGCGAGCTGCCCGATGGCCTGGGCCTTCGCCTCGATCGGGTTCAATGCCAGCCGCCCCAGTTCGAACGGCGGCAGGGAGCCGCGGCGCAGTTCGGCGCCGCTGAGCGCGGGCAGCGAGTCGCCGGCCAGCACGCCGCGGAGGAAGCGGTCGCCGATCTTCCAGGCCGCAAGGCCGTCGAGCGCCACGTCGAGTTGGTCCGGATGGCTCTCGTCGTGCTCGGGCAGGAAGGCGCCCATGCGTTCACGGACAAACCGCGTGGTGGGCGCCTTGAAGAAGGCCAGCAGGTCGGCCAGGTCGATGTCGGCGGCGGCGTCCACCGGCGCCAGCACCGCCTCGCGCAGGCGCACCGGGGGGTGGCCGGGCTCCCCCGACGCGGTGAGTGCGCTGAGCGCCCGCGCCCCGGCCAGCAGTTTGCGGTCGTAGCTGAACGGTGCCCGCTGCGGCGCGGACACGAAATTGCGCGCGTCGAAGGCGTGCAGGGTGTGACGTCGTTCGATGCCCGACCCACCGCTGTCGCGATCCAGGACCGCCTCGGCGGTCTCGATCAGTTCGCTGACCACCACCGGCGGCGGCACCGACGCACCGGTGACCGGATCGCACCCGGTGTAGAAGACCAGCAGGTGCTCCTGTGCCGCGGTCACCGCGTCGAGGAAGACCTGGCGGTCCTCGTCGCGCGCGCTGCGCTCGCCCACCAGCGGGACCAGCCCCAGGATGTCGTCGCCGTCCACCGCGGTGTTCCGCGGGAACGATCCGGTGTCCATGCCCAGCAGGATCACCGCGCGGTGCGGCACCGACCGCATCGGCGTGAGCGTGCACACCGTCAGCTCGCCGGTGCAGAAGTTGGACCGAGTGGGCCGCGCCGACAGCAGGTCGCCCATCAGGTCGCGCAGGTCGGCCAAGCTCAGGTCGATCTGCTGCGCCTGCGCGGCGCCGAGCGACTCGGTGAGGATGCCGATCGCCTGGGCCCGCTGCCACTGGGCCTCGCGGTCGGCTTCGGCGAGGTCGTCGATCGCCCCGATCAGCAGATGCGCCCAGACCTCAGCGGGATGCCGCGCATCCATCTCGGTGAGCAGTCGGCTGAGTCGGTCGAGGAACTCGGCGAACCGGCCGGCCAGATCCACCTTGGTGGACTCGATGCCCTCCAGCGGCAGCCCGACGCCGAGCCATTCGTTCTCCGACTCCTCGGCCAGCACGCCGAGCAGCACGCGGTCCCGACCCGTCGACGCGGTGCCCTGCGGAAAGCCCCGCATGTCGAAGCGGCTCCGCTGCGTATTGTCGATGCCCCAGCGGATGCCTGCCCGTTCCACCCATCCGGCGAGCAGTTCGAGGTCGTCGTCGGTGAACGCGAAACGACGGGCCAGGGCCGGCTGTCCGAGCAGATCGAGCAGGTCGCCCGAGCGCACCCGTCCGGCGGCCAGGTCGAGGATCGCGCTGAGCACCTCCAGCACCTCGTTGGTCTCGGCCAGACCGCGGTCGGCCAGTCGCACCCGCAGCGAGAAGCCCGGGTGCTCGCGCCCGGACTGCCCGAAGGCGCCCTGGATCAGCGGGGCGAAGGCCTCCACGTCGGGGCACATGATGAGGACGTCCCGCGGCTGCAGTCCGGGGTGCGCGTCCAGCAACGCCAACAGACGATCGCGCAGCACCTCCACCTGGCGCTCGGGCCCGTGGCAGGCGTGCACTTCGAGGGAGTCGTCGGCCGACAGACCCGGTCGCGGCGCCAACGCGTCCCGCCGCAGCCCGTCTTGGACCGCGGCCAGCAGCGTCGCCGGCGCGTCGGCGAGCTCGGGCCGGCGGGGGTCGGCGTGGTAGCTCGACGCTGCGGCGAGCGTGGTGACCACCTCCTGCAGTTCCCGGACATCCCGGGACAGCGCCGCGAGCAGCGGATGCGCGGGCGTCACCGGAGTTCCGGCGCCGCGGGGTCGGGGTACCGGCGCCGGAGCGGCGGCGATCCGATCCCACAGCGCGGGCGACGGATGCGGGAGGAACAGGGACACCTCCCGTTCGGTGGCCAGCGCTGCTAACACCGCGCGCAACGCCTCCGGAATGCGCGTGGGTCCGAAGAACGCCAGCCGGGACGGCAACTCCACCAGATCCGGGTCGACGCGCAGGCGCTGCACCACGTCGTCGAGCTGTTCGGCCAGATGCGGCTGCCCGATCCGGGCGCGCACCTCGCGCCAGAACCACGGCTGCCACCGCAGCGGCTCGGGCAGCTCGCCCCCGGTGCCGTCCGAGGGGCCGCCGGCCGCCCACGCCGCGAGCATGCCCGGACGCTGCCAGCCGTACCCGGCGAACAGCCGGGCGATGGTGGCCGCCGCGGCGAGGCGTCGACCCTCGCCCGGCGCCTGTCCGAGGTGGTTGCGCAGCACGAAGAGTCGCGGATCGGCCAGGTTCTCGTCGAGCACCTGCAGGACCGGCCAGGTGAGCCGGTGGGTGTACCAGGCCTCGGCGGCGTCCGCGTCGTCGGCGGTCGCCGCCACCACCTGGCGCAGCAACTCGTCGGGCGAGGGGAAGTCGATGTTGGCGGCGATGCCGTCGCCGTGGCCGCCGCTGCCCAGCCGCCTCGCCAGCCGCTGCTGCAGCCACCGTTCCACGCCGCGGGCGGGCACGGTGATCACTTCGGCCCGCATCGGATCGGTCAGCGGCGTGCTCAGCCGGTCGGCCAGGACGTCGGCCAGCACGTCGGCGCGCTCGGCGCGGTGCACCGTCAGCATCGCCCCACCCCCGTTCTCCTTCGCCTGCTCGCGCCGTTCGTCGTGAGACTAGCCTCTGCCGCCGACAGGACCGTCGGCCGTCACCCGACGCCGTCGGAACGGTGCGGGCTCGCCGAGGTGCGCGTCGAGCACGGCCCGGAACTGCTCGGGGATCGGCCGGGCCGTACCGGCGGTGGGGTCCACCACCGCGAGCGTCGTCTCGCTGATCGCACCCAGCGTCCCGTCGGCGGCCAGGAGCCGACAGGCGAAGTCGAACGACTTCCCGCCGATCCGGGACACCCACACCTCGCAGCGCGCGGGTTCGACGCTGTAGTAGAGCGGCGCCGCGAACTCGATCTCCTGGTGCGCCACCACCATGCCGGTGGCCGTACGCTCGGGCGACGGCGGCACGTCGGCCGACCAGGCGTCCATCGCCCGCACGCGCGCTTCCTCGAAGAGTCGGGCGAACTGCACATTGTTCAGGTGCCCGAGGGAATCCATGTCGCCCCATCGCAGGCCGAGTTCGACGACGAACGGCCCGGGGTCCTGCTGTGTCTGCGTCACCTCAGCGACGCTAGCCCACGCACGCGCCCGGGTCGCGGTGCGGGCGGTACCATCGATCGGGTGCTGCTCAACACCGACCGACTCCGGCTCCGACCCGTGCAGCCGACCGACCGGGATCTGCTGGTCGCCCTGGACGCCGATCCGGAGGTGATGCGGTTCGTCAGCGGCGGCCCGGCCACCAGCCCGGAGACCGTCGCCGAGTGGATCATTCCCCGCACGCAGGAACAGCAACGCGCGCACGGCACCGGCATGTGGTTGCAGTTCACCGGTACCGGCGCATTCGCCGGCTGGGTGCAGCTGCGCACGCCGCGCCACAGCAGCGCCGCCGAACTCGAACTGAGCTACCGGCTGCCCCGCACCATGTGGGGTCACGGCTATGCGTCCGAGGGCGCCGCCGCCCTGGTGTCGGTGATGTTCACCACCACCGACACCCAGCGCATCTTCGCGGGCACGCACGTGGTGCACGGCGCCTCGCGCCGCGTGATGGAACGCCTCGGGATGCGCCTGGCCGCCGACAGCGATGTCACTGCGCTGGGACATCCGGATGCGATGGTCGAGTACGAGATTCTGCGCGACCAGTGGGCGGCCGCGCGCGGGCGCGGAACGGTGCGGGTCCGCCCGGCGCGCCGACACTCCGACCCGGGTTCGGCGCGGCCGCAGTCAGCCTGAGTCGAGCAGGCTACCGTGGGATACTGCACTGCGGCGCACCGCCGTCGACCACCGCCCGCGATCCCGTATCCGACAGGAGCTCCCCGATGACCAACGCCTCCACGCCCGCGCAGAGTCGACGACGCCAGGTCGTCATCGTCGGTTCGGGATTCGGTGGATTGTTCGCGGCGCAGCGTCTGAAGAAGGCCGACGTCGACGTCACGTTGATCGCCAAGACCACCTCGCACCTGTTCCAGCCGATGCTGTATCAGTTGGCGACCGGCATCGTCGCCGAGGGCGAGATCGCGCCGGCCACCCGCGTCGTGCTGCAGAAGCAGCGCAACACCCGCGTCCTGCTCGGCGAGGTCTTCGACATCGACGTCGAGAACAAGACGGTCAGCTCGCAGCTGCTGGAGCGGATCACCACCACCGACTACGACGACCTGATCATTGCGGCGGGCGCCGATCAGTCGTACTTCGGCAACGACCACTTCGCCGAGTACGCGCCCGGTATGAAGACCATCGACCACGCCCTAGAGCTGCGCGGACGCATCCTCGGCGCCTTCGAGCAGGCCGAGCTGTCGCACGACAAGGCCGAGCAGGACAAGCTGCTGACCTTCGTGGTGATCGGCGCCGGTCCGACCGGCGTGGAGATGGCGGGGCAGATCGCCGAGATGAGCGACAAGACCCTCAAGGGCGCCTTCCGCAACATCGACCCCACGCAGGCCCGGGTGATCCTGCTCGACGCCGCACCCGCCGTCCTGGCCCCGTTCGGCCCCAAGCTGGGCGCGAAGGCCACCAAGCGGTTGGAGAAGCTCGGTGTGGAGATCCAGCTCAACGCCATGGTCACCGACCTCGACTACGACGGCCTGGTGGTCCGCGAGAAGGACGGCACCGAGCGCCGTATCGAGAGCCAGTGCAAGGTGTGGTCGGCCGGCGTCCAGGCCAGCAGCCTCGGCGCGGTCCTGCGCGAGAAGACCGGGGTGGAACTCGACCGCGCCGGCCGCGTCAAGGTGGGCCCGGACCTGACCGTCCCCGGCCACCCGAACATCTTCGTGGTCGGCGACATGATGGCCGTCGACGGTGTGCCCGGTGTGGCGCAGGGTGCCATTCAGGGCGGTCGCTACGCCGCGGACGCGATCCTCGCCGAGCTCAAGCACCAGCAGCGTCCCGAGGACCGCAAGCCGTTCAGCTACTTCGACAAGGGGTCGATGGCGACGGTGTCGCGCTTCAGCGCGGTGATGCAGGTACCGATCCCGGGCACCAAGCGCAAGTTCGAGACCGAGGGCTACTTCGCCTGGCTGGGCTGGCTGGCGCTGCACCTGGTCTACCTGGTGGGCTACCGCAGCCGCCTCAACACGTTGGTGAACTGGTTCTTCGCCTTCAGCACGCGCGGTCGCACGCAGCTCGCGGTCACCGAGCAGCAGGTCTACGCGCGTTCGGCCCTGCATGAGCTGTCCAAGCTGGAACAGCATCGGCTCGCGCAGGCGGAGGCCGACGGTGATCCCGCCGCCGTCGCCGCCGCGAAGGAGACCGAGCGCGTCACCGGCACCGACGCCCCGGCCAAGCCGGCCGATTCGGCCTAGCCCGCGGACCCGGCCTCCGCGCACTGCCCGTCGGCGTCAGCCGGCGGGCAGTTCCACGTTCTGCAGACGCACGCGCGACTGCGCGAGCATGCGGCCGTCGGCGTCGACCATGTCGATCTGCCACAGCTGCTGACGACGACCGCGATGCACCGGCACCGTAGTGACGGTGATGGTCCCCGAGGAGACCGAGCGCAGGAAGTCGGTGTTGTTGTTCACGCCGACCGCGGTGCCGCCGATCTCGGACTCCTGCAGCCAGCAGAAGGCGCTGATGCTGGCGGCGCTCTCGGCGATCGCGCAGTAAACGCCGCCGTGCACGATGCCGAACGGCTGATGGTGATCGGCGGTGATCTCCAGGGTGGCGCGCACGCCCTCGCCGGAGGCTTCGATCAGCCGAGTGCCCAGGACCCGGTCCAGGCCCTGCACCATGCCGGCCAGGTCGGCGGCCAGATCGCGTTCGTTCTCACGGTTACTCATGTCTGCCAGGGTGCCACGCACCGGCGGAACAACGACGACGACCCCCGAAGCGTTCGCACGCTTCGGGGGTCGTCGCCCGTTCCAGGACCGGGGGTCTCTGCAGCCCTCAGGACACTCTCGCGATCCCTGAAAGATACTGTAGGCTAACCTTACTTTTTGAGTCAAGGGGCCCGCGGGAACTTCCCGGGGCCGCCAACCGTTACACCGATGAATACGACCGAAGAACAAGTTTGGAGCGGGCGTAAGATGAGAAAGATGAACGGCCTCGGTGACCTTGAGCGCGCCGTGATGGACACGCTGTGGGCCTCGCCCACACCGCAGACGGTCCGTCAGGTGCACGCTGAGCTGGCCAAGACTCGATCGCTGGCCTACACCACGGTGATGACCGTGCTGCAGCGCCTGGCGAAAAAGGATCTGGTGACCCAGATCCGCACCGATCGCGCGCACCGCTATGCGGCCGCCAGCCCCCGCGAGGACCTCGTCGCCAGCCTGATGGTCGACGCCCTCCGCGGCGCCGATGCGCCCGACTCGCGGCACGCGGCACTGGTGTCCTTCGTCGGCCGGGTCGGCGCCGACGAAGCCGCCGCTCTGCGCCTGGCGCTCGACGAGCTCGAAGCCGCCCATCTGGACGCCGACGCGGTCCATTGAGCGGATCTGCGCGGCGCCCCGTATCCTGGCTCCCGTAGTCAGTACTGCACCACCGACGACTCCCGACCGACGACCTCCAGCTCACCGACCAAGGAAGCCACGATGACCGCGCTGCTGTTCGGCATCTTGACCTTGGCGCTCGTCGGTCCCATTCCGGAAGCCCTCGCCCGCGCCGAGTGGCCGCTGTATGCGCCGCGCGCGGCCTTGACCCTGTGGCAGGCGATCGCACTCGCCGCCGTCCTCTCCGCTTTCAGCACCGGTATCGCGATCGTCACCGGCCCGATCCACGAGTGGCTCGACGACCTCGGCGCGTTCACCTGGACGATGTCCCTACTGGTCCTGGCGGCCACCGTCGTCATCGGGCTGCGACTGATCGTCACCGTCGCCACCATCGGCGTCCGCACACGTCATCGTCGCCGCCATCATCGCGCCCTGATCGATCTCCTCGACCGCGCGGAGTTGCGCCACCGCGCCGACACCGACCTGCGCATTCTGGATGTACCCGCCCCGATGGCCTACTGCCTACCCGGGTTGCGCTCCCGTGTCGTGCTGTCCGAGGGGGTCCTGGCACGGCTCTCCGCCGACGAGGTCGCCGCCGTGATCGAGCACGAACGCGCACACCTGCGCGCCCGCCACGACCTGGTGCTGGAGGGCTTCCTCGCTCTGCACGCGGCTTTCCCCCGCTGGGTGCGCTCCGCGTCGGCGTTGACCGCGGTGCGCCTGCTGGTCGAGGCCCTGGCCGACGATCAGGCCGTCCGCGCCACCGACTGCACCAGCGTGGGCCGCGCCCTGGTGGCCTGCGCGGATGCCACCGCGCCCCGCGGCGCCATGGCGCTCGGCGGTCCCACCACGATCACTCGGCTGCGTCGACTGACCTTTCAGCCGGCCGCCCGCGATATCCGCCGCGTCTCCGCCACCGCCTACGCGCTGGCCGTCGCCCTGCTGGTGGTCCCGACGCTGGCCGTCGCCGTGCCCTGGCTTACCGAACTCAATCGACTGCGCGGCCGATGAAGCACCGTGCCGCGCGGGTCACCGTCGCTCCCCGCCGGAAAGGCCAGTAGTGCGCTTCCTGTCCGGGCATCGTCCCGACTACGACCTGACCTACGACGATCTGTTCGTGGTCCCGAACCGGTCCGACGTCGCCTCGCGGTTCGACGTCGACCTCGCCACCACCGACGGCACCGGCACCACCGTTCCGCTGGTGGTGGCCAACATGACCGCGATCGCCGGCAAGCGCATGGCCGAGACGGTGGCCCGCCGCGGCGGTCTGGTGGTGCTCCCCCAGGACGTCCCGGAGGCCGCGGCCGCCGACACCATCGCCTTCGTGAAGTCGCGGAACCTGGTCGCCGACACCCCGGTGACGCTGGGACCCGACGACCTGATGGCCCACGCGCAGGCCCTGATCCCCAAGCGCGCGCACGGCCTCCTCGTGGTGGTCGACGACGACCGGCGTCCGGTGGGCCTGATCCCCCGGACCCCGCCCGGCGGCGAACTGGACATGTTCGGGCAGCTCCGCGAGAGCATGCACCCGATCCCCGTCCTGCTTCCCGACAGCACCGATCCACGACAGGTGTTCGACGCCCTCACCGAGGCCAACGTCGAAATGGCCGTGCTGACCGACCCGGACGGCCGCCTCACCGGCGTGCTGACCCGCGTCGGCGCGCTGCGCGCAGGTATCTATCGCCCCAACGTCGACGCCGACGGGCGCCTGCGGGTGGCGACCGCCGTCGGCATCAACGGCGACGTGGTGAGCAAGGCGCGGGCACTGGTGGCGGCGGGCACCGACCTCCTCGTCGTCGACACCGCGCACGGCCATCAGGAGAAGATGCTGACCGCGCTGGCCGCCGTCGCCGACGCCGATCTCGGTGTGCCGATCGCCGCAGGCAACGTGGTCTCCGCGGAGGGCACGCGCGATCTGATCGACGCCGGCGCCTCGATCGTGAAGGTCGGTGTCGGCCCGGGCGCGATGTGCACCACCCGGATGATGACCGGCGTGGGCCGCCCGCAGTTCTCCGCCGTCGCCGAATGCGCCGCCACCGCGCGCCAGCTCGGCGCCGCGGTCTGGGCCGACGGTGGTATCCGGCATCCCCGCGATGTCGCGCTCGCCGTGGCCGCCGGCGCCGCCAACGTGATGGTCGGCTCCTGGTTCGCCGGCACCTACGAGTCGCCCGGCGACCTGCACACCGACGCCGACGGCGAATACAAGGTGAGCTTCGGCATGGCGTCCAAGCGTGCGGTGGCCGCCCGCTCGTCCGCCGACAGCGCCTACGACCGCGCCCGCAAATCACTCTTCGAGGAGGGCATCTCCTCGTCCCGCATCCGGATCGATCCGGAACGACCCAGCGTGGAGGATCTCATCGACCACATCTGTGCCGGAGTGCGCAGCACCGCCACTTACACCGGAGCACGGACCCTGTCCGAACTGCACGAGAAGGTGGTGCTCGGGGTGCAGTCCGCCGCGGGCTTCGCCGAGGGCCGACCGCTGCCCGGGGGCTGGTGACCGACCTCGTGGAGATATTCCTGATCATCGCCAAACTCGTCGGCTTCCTCGCGCTGACACTGGGCACCGCCCTGTTCGTGGCGTCCGAGTTCTCGCTGACCGCGCTCGAACGCTCCACCGTCAAAGACGACGTGGTGCGCCGCAACGATCGCCGCGCACGAGCGGTGGAACGCGCGCACCGCACCCTGTCGTTCCAGCTGTCCGGCGCCCAGCTGGGCATCACCATCACCACGCTGATCACCGGTTACCTCGCCGAACCGGTGCTCGCCCAGCTGATGAACCCCCTGCTCGGCGGTCTCCCGTTCAGTGAGGCCGCCATCGCCGGCATCACCCTCGCCCTGGCGCTGATCATCGCGACCTCGCTGTCGATGGTGCTCGGCGAACTGATGCCCAAGAACCTCGCCATCACTCACCCGCTGAGCGTGGCCCGCGCCACCTCCGGCGCGATGATGGCCTTCTCGACGATCTTCAAACCGGTCATCGTCGGCCTCAACGGCACCGCGAACGCGATCGTGCGACGCTTCGGCATCGAACCCACCGATGAACTGGGGTCGGCCCGCTCGGCCGCCGAACTCGGTGCGCTGGTGCGCAATTCGGCGCTGCGCGGGGCCCTGGATCCGGACACCGCCAGACTGGTGGACCGCTCGCTGCGCTTCGGCGCCCTGACCGCGGAAGACCTGATGACCCCGCGGGTGCGCGTGCGGGCCCTGTCGCCCAGCGACACTGTGCGCGATCTGGTGTCGGCCGCCTCGGAGACCGGGCACTCGCGGTTCGTGCTCGCCGAGGACGGCGACATGGACAAT
The DNA here is from genome assembly GCF_039542465.1 of Gordonia alkaliphila. Classification (NCBI taxonomy): domain Bacteria; kingdom Bacillati; phylum Actinomycetota; class Actinomycetes; order Mycobacteriales; family Gordoniaceae; genus Gordonia; species Gordonia alkaliphila. Next base: position 117,664 of record NZ_BAABIE010000008.1, read on the forward strand.
CTGGTCGGCGTGGTGCACATCAAGCAGTCGTTCACCGTGCCGCCGCACGCCCAGACCACCACCTCGCTGCGCTCGCTGGCCCGCACCATGACGCGCGTGCCGGGCAGTCTCGACGGCGACGCGCTGATGGACCGCATCAAGGCCGACGGCCTGGAGATCTGCCTGGTGGTCGACGAGTACGGCGGCACCGCGGGCATCGTCACCTCCGAGGACCTCATCGAGGAGATCCTCGGCAACGTGACCGACGAGCACGACGACGAGGAGTCCGAGGTGACCCGCGTCGGCAACGGTTTCCGCTGCTCGGGCCTACTGCGCAACGACGAGGTGGCCGAGGCCACCGGCTACCGCGCACCCGACGGCGCCTACGAAACGCTGGGCGGCCAGGTGATGTTCCTGCTCGGCGCCATCCCCGAGGTCGGCGACATCGTCGACCTCCCCGCGCGCAGCATCGATCCCGACCGCGATCCCGCCGACCTGACCGGCTGGCGGGCCACCGTCGTCGCGATGGACGGACACCGGGTGGACGCCGTCTGGCTCACTCCGATCCATCCGGCCGCGCCGGAGAACGACGCCGACACGCAGACGCAGGAGGTCGACCATGGGTGACTGGTGGGGCGTGATCCTGACCGTCGTACTGCTGGCGGCGAACGCCTTCTTCGTCGGCGCGGAATTCGCACTGCTCGCGGCGCGCCGCGACCGACTCGTCGCCCTCGAGGAGAGCGGCAAGAAGCGGGCCCGCACGGTCATCAAGGCCTCCGAGCAGCTGTCGTTGATGCTCGCCGGTTCCCAGCTGGGCATCACGATCTGCTCGATTCTGCTGGGCCGCGTCGGCGAGCCGGCCATCGCGCATCTGATCGAGAAGCCGTTGGATCTGATGAACGTCCCCGCGTCGTTCCTGCATCCGATCGCTTTCGTCATCGCCTTGAGTCTGGTGGTGGTGTTGCACATCCTGCTCGGCGAGATGGTGCCGAAGAACATCGCGCTGGCCGGCCCGGAACGCGCTGCCATGCTGATGATCCCGGTGCAGCTGCTGTTCATCCGGCTGGTCCGCCCGATCATCTGGTTCTACAACACGGTGGCCAACGGTCTGCTGCGCCTGCTCGGCGTGGATCCCAAGGACGAGGTCGCCTCCACGGTCAACGAGACCGAACTGGCCGAGATGATCGTCGAGTCGCGCGAACTCGGACTGCTCGATGCCGAGGAGCACGAGCGGCTGACGCGGGCACTGCACACGGTGGAACGCACCGTCGACGAGGTGATGATCCCGCTGCGCGAGGTCCGCACCGTGAACGTGGCCGTCGACGCAGCCACCGGCCGCCTCGGCCCGCGGCTGGGCGGAGTGGAACGCGCGGTCCGCGAGACCGGCTACTCCCGGTTCCCGGTGCTCGGCCTGGACGGCTCGTACATCGGCTACCTGCACCTCAAGGACGTCCTCGAGGACATCCTGGACGAGGATCTCGGACCGGAGAGCATCCTGGGCTCGGACAAGATCCGTCCCCTTCCGCGGGTCGCCGCCAGCACCCCGCTCGACGAGGCCGCGACGCATCTGCGGCGCGCCAGCGCCCACCTCGCCGGCGTGATCGACGAGGCGGGCACCCTCGTCGGCGTCATCGCGCTGGCCGACCTGGCCGAGGCCTTCGTCGGCGATCTGCGCGACGGCACGCATCGGATCGGCTGACCGCGGCGCGTCGGCGGTGATCACCCTCACCGCCGAGCACCCGCTGTGCGCCGAGGCCACCGCCGGAACCCCCGGTGACCGTCCACACATCGCGAGAGGCCCCCGGGACCTGGGAATACCAGCAGGTAGGAGGCCTAGTACCATGATCGTGTCCCGCGCACGTCCGCACACGTGCGCGGGGAATGCACCGGGCCCTTCGGGGGTTGACCCGGACGAGAGATCACCAGCTAGAGAAGGGTCGCCATGACTGCACGCGTCAATGTCCATGGACTGCAGGTTGCGGAGGTGCTGTACGACTTCGTGAACACGGAGGCGCTGCCCGGCACCGGAATCGATCCGGACGCCTTCTGGTCCGGTGCCGCTGCCGTCATCAACGATCTCGCGCCGCGCAACCGCGAACTGCTCGCGGTCCGCGACGACCTGCAGACCCAGATCGACCAGTGGCACCGAGACAACGCCGGCAGCCCCGATCAGGCCGCGTACATCGACTTCCTGAAGAAGATCGGCTACCTCGTCGAGCCCCCCGCCGACTTCGAGATCACCACCGGCGGCGTCGACGTCGAGATCACCGACACCGCCGGCCCGCAGCTGGTGGTCCCGGTCCTCAACGCCCGCTTCGCGCTGAACGCGTCGAACGCCCGCTGGGGCTCGCTGTACGACGCGCTGTACGGCACCGACGTGATCCCGGAGACCGACGGCGCCGAGAAGGGCCGCTCGTACAACAAGGTCCGCGGCGACAAGGTCATCGCCTTCGCCAAGGCCTTCCTGGACAAGGCCGTCCCGCTGGAGACCGGCAGCCACACCGCCGCCACCCGCTACGTGGTCGACGGCGACAAGGTCACCGTCGTCCTCGGTGACGTGAACGCCGGCGGCGAGACCACCACCTTCGCCGACCCGGACGCGTTCGTCGGCTACACCGGCGATGCCACCGCGCCGTCGTCGATCCTGCTGCGCCACCACGGACTGCACGTCGATATCCTCTTCGATCCGGCTTCCCCGATCGGCTCCACCGATCCGGCTGGCATCAAGGACGTCGAGCTGGAGTCCGCGGTCACCACGATCATGGACTTCGAGGACTCGGTCGCCGCGGTCGACGCCGAGGACAAGGTTCTCGGCTACCACAACTGGCTGGGCCTGAACAAGGGCGACCTGGCCGAAGAGGTCACCAAGGGCGGCAAGACCTTCACCCGCGTGCTGAACCCGAACCGGGTCTACACCGGGCGCGACGGCAAGCCCGTCGAGCTGCACGGTCGTTCGCTGCTGTTCGTCCGCAACGTCGGCCACCTGATGACCAACCCGGCCATCCTCGACGCCGACGGCAACGAGGTCCCCGAGGGCATCCTGGATGCCCTGGTCACCTCCGCGATCGGCATCCACGGCATGGCTGCCGAGGGTCTGCAGAACTCGCGCACCGACTCGATCTACATCGTGAAGCCCAAGATGCACGGCCCGGCCGAGGTGGCCTTCACCGCCGAGCTGTTCGGCCGCGTCGAGGACGTCCTGCGCCTGCCGCGCAACACCCTCAAGGTCGGTATCATGGACGAGGAGCGTCGCACCACGGCCAACCTCAAGGCCGCCATCGCCAACGCCTCCGAGCGCGTCGTGTTCATCAACACCGGCTTCCTCGACCGCACCGGCGACGAGATCCACACCTCCATGGAGGCCGGGCCGATGGTCCGCAAGGCCGACATGAAGCAGCAGGCGTGGATCAAGGCCTACGAGGACTGGAACGTCGACACCGGTCTGGCCGCGGGCCTGCAGCACAAGGCGCAGATCGGCAAGGGCATGTGGGCCATGCCCGATCTGATGGCCGACATGCTGGCGCAGAAGATCGCGCACCCGACGGCCGGCGCCAACACCGCGTGGGTGCCGTCACCGACCGCGGCCACCCTGCACGCGATCCACTACCACGAGGTGGACGTCTTCGAGCGCCAGAACGAGATCGCCAAGCGCGACCCCGCCAAGCTCGAGGACATCCTCACCATCCCGCTCGCGGCGAACCCGAACTGGAGCGACGAGGAGAAGCGCGAGGAACTGGACAACAACTGCCAGTCGATCCTCGGCTACGTGGTCCGCTGGATCGATCACGGCGTCGGCTGCTCCAAGGTGCCCGACATCCACGACATCGGCCTGATGGAAGACCGCGCCACCCTGCGGATCTCCAGCCAGCTGCTCGCCAACTGGCTGCGGCACGGCATCGTCACCGAGGCCGACGTCGTCGCCGCCCTGGAGCGGATGGCACCAGTCGTCGACCGCCAGAACGCCGATGACCCGACATACCGGCCGATGGCGCCCGACTTCGCCGACAACATCGCGTTCCAGGCGTCCAAGGCACTGATCCTGGAAGGTGCGGCGCAGCCGAGCGGCTACACCGAGCCGATCCTGCACCGCGCACGTCGCGAGTACAAGGCCGCCAACGCCTGATCGTTTCACCACGGAATTCGAGCCCGGACAGTTCGCTGTCCGGGCTCGATTTCTGATGACCTGCGGCGACTTCCGCGCGCCGCCCACCACAACGCGCTCGGCACTGATATAGACGAGTAGTGACAGCGGCGCCCCGGCCGTCCGGCCCCGGGCGGTCGCGCCAACGACGAAGGGGACACCCAGTGGGGACACACCGCAGCGGCGGCACCCGACAGTTGTTCAGCCGACCGCTTCTGGCCGGCGCGCTGAGCCTGATCCTGATCGTGGCCATCGTCGTGGCCTGGCGTGGATACGGCGAGCGGATCGACGACGGCAGCGCCGTCGCCGAGAGCTGCCTCGAAGGTGAAGGCGTGGTGCCCATCATCGCCGATCCGGCGATCGCCCCCGCCCTGCAGGAGATGGCGAAGGCCTACAACGCGCTCGATCCGATCGTCCGCGACCACTGCGTGAACGTCGAGGTCCGCCCCGCCGACGCGCAGGCCACCCTCGAAGGGCTCACCGCCAAGACCTGGGACGCGCAGGCGTACGGCGCCTACCCCGGCGCCTGGGTGCCCGAATCGTCGGTGTGGGCCGCCGCGCTCGAAATCGCCGCACCCGCCACGCTCGCCGGCAGCCCGCAGTCGTTGGTGACCTCCCCCGTCCGGCTGGCGGTGGAACCGGCATTGGCCGCCGCCGCCGACGGCGGCATCGCCTGGGGCGACCTGCCCGCGCTGACCCGCGCCAACTCCCTGGCCGCGTTCGGGCGAAGCAGCTGGGGGTCGATCCGCATGGCCATGCCCACCGGCCCGCAGTCCGACGCCACCTCGCTGGCCGCGCAGGCCGTCGCCGCGGTGACCGCCGACGCGACCGGGCCGCTCACCGCCGAGCAGGCCTCGTCGAGCGATGTCGTCGCCGCCGTGACCCAGCTGATGTCGGCGCCGCCCAGTGCCGGTGACGGCTCCGTGGATGCGGCCGTGCAGTCGATCAGCGAGACCACCGTTCCGGCGACCGCGCCGATCCGCGCCGTCCCGATTACCGAACAGCACCTGTACCTGATCACCAAGGACGACGCCGAGGCCAAGGTCGCCGCCGTGGCGCCGACCGGCCCCACCCCGCAGGTGGACTACCCGGTGATCACCCTCGCCGGCACCCAGGTGCAGGCCTTCGTGGCCGATGCGACCGCCGAGTTCTTCACCTTCGCGCGCAAGCCGGAGCAGATGAAGCTTCTCACCCAGGCCGGTTTCCGCGGCGCGGGTCCGCTCCCGGAGAACACCGCCACGGTGACCTTCGACGAGGTCACCGATCCCCTGCCGATCCCCGAACCCGCCGCCTCGGTGGAGATCGACAAGACCCTCCGCTCAGAGTCCTGAGCAGATCACCGGTGTCGCCGGCGACACCGTTGATCGTGACGGACGAGCGCGGCGTTTCGGCAGATGCTCGGATCTCATCTACGCATTCTCAGGCCCAAAGCTCCATTGAGTGTTCTCCAAGTGCAACCGTGCCGCTTCGGAAAGATTCACGCTCTCCTCCCGGAGTCTCTGATACGGCAGGAGCGCAGACTCGCCGTCCTCGCTGAACATGGACAGCAACGTCGCGAAGAGGGCAACTCTCCGACCGGTATCGGTGGGAATGCCCGCATTCAGATCGCCTGCCGCGGAGCAGATGATCCCCGCCCACTCCCGAATGGGGAGATCGCGTATTCCGCTACGTCCAGCCGCGACACCGTGCGTCCACTCCGCGAGGCTTCTGCTGCCCTCGGTGGAGTCAGAGTGGCTGAGTGCTTCGCGAATCGCGACTGACGCCATCGTCATAAGAAACGCATCCACTGTGATGAGTAGAAGGTCTTCGTCCTCATCAGCTTCCGCAAGCGATTGAAGCACTCGCCCTCCATCGCCCAACTGGTACGCATCGACCAGCGCAACGACCCACTCGTTGACGACAGCTTCCCGAACCATGCCTACTCCACCGATCCGCTGAGACCCGGCTGCACCCTGATATATGCCTCAGCAAACCTCGCCCGCTCTTCGAGTAGCCGTCGCCTTCCAACTGGCGCGAGAAGCGTGTGAATCATGAGGGACGCCGAAACCCTGTCGAATTCCGGAGGCGTCGTCGCCTTCTTCTGATACGTGTTGATCATCAGCTCTAGGTCGGTGATCGACAGCCCGGAGATGTCTTTCGTCAATGAGGACGCGGCCGACAACAAGAGGTCCAGTCGATGCGAATCTTCGTTCGACGGAAACTGGGTCTTGATGTACGACGATGCTGTGCCCATCAAGTCCACGAGGAAGTAGTCGATGAAATCGGATCCGTCCTCATGTGAAGGATCGACGGAGTTCAACGTGGACATGATCTCGCTGGTCACACCCCCCGCACGGAGGTACTCGATAGCATCGACCAAGAATTCTGCGGCTTCTTCCCGGACTTCGGGGCCAATCATCGGCCGCTGCTCCTCATCGCAGCACACGCCGCGATAGCCTCTGTCATCCCAGTGAGTCCTAGGTGGTGGCGCGCAGGAACTCGCCGGAGCGTTCGACACCGTGCGCCGGGTCGGCGACGCCCTCGCCGAACACGTAGCGGCCGTTGACCAGGACCGCGGTAGACCGTGTCGTCGTTGCGGTTGACCATGCGCGACAGGTTGCCCCAGTCCTCGATGGGCGCCTCCGCGTAGGCATCGAGCGTGGCATCGAGGTGCGCGGGATCCAGCACCAGCACGTCGGCGCGGTCGCCGGGGCGCAGATGTCCGGCGTCGAGGCCGTACCAGTCGGCCAGCTCGCCGGTCATCCGGTGCACGGCCTGCTCCACCGTCATGAACGGCTGCCCGGCCTCGGCGGCCGCGTGCACGCGGTGCAGGTAGCGCAGGCCGAAGTTGTAAAAGGCCATGTTGCGCAGGTGCGCGCCGGCGTCGGAAAAGCCGAGCTGGATGCCGGGGTCGGCGGCCAGCTTGTTCAGCACGTCCTCGCGGTGGTTGGAGATGGTGGTGCGCCAGCGCACCTTGTCGCCGTGCTCCACCAGCAGATCCAGGAAGGCGTCCACCGGGTGCAGGCCGCCGCGGTCCAGGCCCACCTGGCCGAAGGTCTTGCCGACCACCGTCTCGTCGGGGCATTCGACGATCTCGGCGTCGAAGAAGTCGCGGTGCCACACGCGCGGACCGTACTTCTTGTCGTAGTCCTTGCGGAACCACCGGCGGTAGTCCTCGTCGGCCAACAGGGCCTGCAGTTCGTCGATCTGATTGGCCAGGTGCAGCGCGGCCGCACCGGAGCCGAACTCCTCGAACACCGGCAGGTCGATGCCGTCGGAGTAGACCTCGAACGGCACCGGCAGGTGCTGCCAGCGGAAGTCGCCGCCGAGCTTGTTGATCACCTTCGCCATCAGCGGGAACAGGTGGATCACGCCGGGGATGGCCTTGATGTCGGCGGCCGAGAGCAGGCTGACCTTGAGGTTCGGCCGACCGATGCCGAGGCTGGAGAGCACCATCGACACCAGGGTCTGCGGGCGCGCCACGTCGGGGCCGCCCTGCAGCACACGACGCCGCTTGCGCAGGATCGCGTTGAGGCGACGCTTCTCGCTGCGCGTGGCGTACGTCGACGGCAGCGTCCGCGACCGGCAGACCTCGCCGTCGAGCTTGTCGAACAGCAACTGCTGCGACGACAGCCCCACGAAGCCCTCGTCCAGCGCGTCGCCGAGCATGCGCTCCATGGCCGCCAGGTCGGCTGCCGTCGGCTTCACCTCATGCGTGGTGGCGCGCACCAGACCCATCTGGGCCACCCGCATGTCCGAATGGCCGACGAAGGCCGCCACGTTCGGGCCGAGCGGACGCGCCTGCAGGGCAGGCACGTACTCGGCCGGCCCCGACCACGTCTTGTGGTCGTCGAGGGTCTTCACCACGTGCTGGCGGGGAATCGCCTCGACGCGACCGGATTGGCGAGCACCTCCACGTCGTAGTGCGTGTGGATGTCGATGATGCCGGGCATCACCCACTTGCCCTTCGCGTCGATCACCCGGTCCACGCCGTCGGTGTCGAGCGGGGTGGGGCTGACCGCGACGACGCGACCGTCGCGGATGCCGACGTCCCGCAGGACCGCGGGCGCTCCGGTTCCGTCGAACACTCGTCCGCCGGTGATCACCGTGTCGAAAGTCATCGTCGTCTTCTTTCCTTCGTGCTGGTCAGATCGTCAGGCCGTGCCGAGGTTCGACAGGTCCGCGTAGTTGGAGATCTCCCAGCCGCCGTCGATCACCAGTGAGGTGCCGGTGATGTAGGCGGCGTCGTCGGAGGCCAGATACAGGCAGGGGCCGGCCACTTCGTCGGGGCTGCCCGGGCGGCGCAGCGGGATACGCTCCAAGAACAAGTCCTTGGCGGGCTCGTAGCCCAGGACCGGGGCCACCAACGGGGTGTCGATGAGGCCGGGCAGCACCGCGTTGACGCGGATCCCGGCGGGGGCCAGTTCCAGGGCGGCGTTCTTGCTGAACATCTCCACCCCGGCCTTGCCGGTGGAGTACGGACTCCCGCCGACCATCGGGATGTGGGCATTCAGCGAGGCGACGTTGACGATCGCCCCGCCGCGGCCCTGCGCCACCAGCTGGCGGGCCTGATGTTTGACGCACAGGAACACCGCCTTCTGCACCAGGTCGACGGTAAAGTCCCAGTCCTCCACCGCCAGGTCGGTGACCGCGCCGTAGCGCGAAGACCCGGCGACGTTGAAGGCCAGATCGAGACCGCCGAACCGCTGCACAGCGGCCGTGACCGCGGCGGCGACCGCGTCCTCGTCGGTGACGTCGGCGATGACGGGCGCGCAGGCGTCGCCGAGGTCGACGGCCAGCTGCGCCAGTGCGTCGGCGGCGATGTCCACGGCGACGACCGACGCCCCCTCGACCACGAGTCGGCGCGCGACGGCGGCCCCGATGCCGGAGGCGGCACCGGTGACGAGTGCGGTCCGTCCGGCGAACCGAGGGGGCGTCGTATCACTCATGTCAGATCGTCACCTTCGCGCGCATGGTCTTGCCGGTCGCGTTGCGCGGCAACGGATCCGAGGTGATCCGCCACGTGGTCGGCACCTTGAAGTAGGCCAGCCGCTCGCGGGCGAACGCGGTCAGTTCCTCCTCGGTGGGCGTCTCGTCGGCGGGCAGGTCCTCGCGCAGCACCACCACCGCGCCGACCGTGGAACCGAGGTCGGCGTCGTCGATGCCGAGCACCAGCGACTCGTCGATGGCCGGGTGCTCGTCGAGCACCTGCTCCACCTCGACGGGGTAGATGTTCTCGCCGCCGCGCAGGATCAGGTCCGAGCGCCGGCCGGTGAGGAAGAGTCGTCCGCCGTCGATCACGCCGTAATCGCCGGTGCGCAGCCAGCGGTCCTCGGTGATCGCGGCCGCGGTGGCCGCCTCGTCGTTCCAGTAGCCGAGCATCACGTAGGCGCTGCGTGCGCAGACCTCGCCGAGCTCGCCGTCGGGGACGCGGTTTCCCTCCGGGTCGCGCAGTTCCATCTCGACGCCCAACACGGGGCGTCCGACGTTGCCGGGCACCGCCATCAGGTCGAGCGGGGTGGCGACCGCGATGGCCGTGGCGCACTCGGTCATGCCGTAGCTGTCGACCAGGGAGAACTGCGCGAACGGCAGACGCTCCCGCAGCCGCTGCTGCAGTGCCGGGGACGACGGGGCCGACGCCAGCGCGAAGGCCGACATCGCCGACAGGTCGAACTGGTCGAGGTCGTCGACCTCCAGGATGCGCTGGGCCATCGTGGGCACCACGGCCCAGTTGGTGACCTTCTCCTTGGCGACCAGGGCCAGTGCGCGCTCGGGCTCGAAGGCGCCCTGGTAGATCACCACGGCGCCGCCGGTGGCCAGCCGCGGCAGAGCCAGATTGTGCAGGCTGGCGATGTGGAACAGCGGCGAGGTCAGCAGGTAGCGCCGTTCGGACACGGACTCCTTGGTCCATTCGGCACCGGTGAAGGCGGCCAGCACGGCATCGCTGTGCCGGTGGTAGTCGATCACGCCGAGGACGTTGCGCTGCGAGTGCACCGCACCCTTGGGTCGACCGCTGGTACCGCTGGTGAACAGGATGACCGCGGGATCTTCCTCGTCGACGTCGGTCTCCGGCAGCGCCGCGCCGGCGAACTCGGCGAGCAGCGCGGGCATCGTCTCTTCCATGGTGATCACCGGGACGTCGACACCGGCCTCGACCAGGACCGCCGCACGCTTGGCATCGGCGACGATCACGGTCGGCTCGGTGCGTTCCACCGAGTGGGCCACCTCGCGCGGCGCCCACCACGAGTTGTAGCCGACGGCGATGGCGCCGAGGGTCTGCGCCGCCCAGAATGCCACCACCCATTCGGGGGTGTTGGCGGCCAGGATGCCGACACGGTCGCCCTTGCCGACGCCGTACCGGTCGCGCAGCGCCGTCGCGAAGGCCGCCACCATGGCGGCATGCTCGGCGAAGGTCACGCGGGAGTCCTCGGTGATCAGATAGTCCCGGTCACCGAACCGCACCGAATCGGCGAGCACCGCGCCCAACGAGCGGTCGCGATGCACCAGCACCGGGATCTCGGTGCCGAGTACTTCCTCCTGCTGCAGTTCGAAGGGCGCTCCCGGCGCCGAGAGGCCCGCATATACGGCCGCGACGAAGTCCTGCGGGTCTGCTGAGTCAGTCACTACTGTCCTCCGAGTGTGGTGTGGATCATTTCTCTCTCTTGATTATTACCGCATCTGACAATCACGGGAGCAAGACGCCCCCCTCGGATCGCACCGCGTCCAACCGTTCGAATGCCGGGCGCGCCTGCGCCAGCAGGAACGTCTCCACGGCGGCCGTCACCTTGCCCGCCCTGGCCAGCGCGATCACGTCGATCAGGTCGCGACGGGTGCCGCCGTAGGACTTGCGGATCGACCCACCCCACGGCCACCCAGGGTCGCCTGCCGGTTCGGCAGACACGCCGGGCACTCCGCCGCCGAGCCCCACCATCCGGGCGGTGGCGCCCGGCCGCAGGTGGTCGGCCACACCCGCGATGGCGTGCATGCTGGTCAGACCCGCGTCAGCGATCGGCGCGGCCTGCGTGAACGGCAGGTCCCCAAGGTCGACGACCGACCGCGCGGGCACCGCGACGTACTCGGCCATCCCGCCGTCCGGCCCCAGCCCGGGACACGGCGGCATCGCGGTACGCCCGGCCGCGAGACAGACGTTCTCGTTGCCGCTGACGCATTCCCGGCACACACCGCACGACCAGCACAGGTACACGGCGCACCGCCGGCCCACCGGGACGTCGGTCACCGCCGAGCCGACGGCGACCACGGTGCCGGCGATCTCGTGCCCCATGGTGAGCGGCTCTTCGCGCACCTTGTACGGGAAATGCAGCAGGTGCAGATCCGAGTGGCAGATCCCGGCCGCCCCGACCTTCAGTAGCACCTGATCGGCCGCCGGCGTCGGCACCGGCACCTCGCGGATCTCGGCGACGTCGGGGTCGGTCAAGTGCAGGGCACACATGTGCGTCGGCAGGGTCACCGGAGGGCCCCGACCGGCGCCTCGTGGGTCGACCGCGCGGAGCGGCCGACGGTGGCCTTCGCCCGCTTGGCGCCGCGGTCGATCTCCTTCTTCAAGTCCCGCACATACGGGTCGAACTCCACCTGGATGGTGTGCCGCGGCGAGTCGTAGTAGCGACCGAGGTAGGTGCGCTCATCGGCGGCGATCGTGGCCGCCATCGCGGGGGCATCGGGCAGACCGTAGTTCCCGGTGAGGTAGGCGACCAGCAGCTTGCTCTGCTGCTCGGCGAAGTTCACCAGGGTCGGCATCGGCTGGGCCAGGCCCATGTACACGAGATTGTCGACGCCGGGCAGGAACATCCGCTTGTAGAGCGGCAGGCGGTTCTTCGCGTCGGGCACCAGCGCCGGATCGTCGAAGAACGGGAAGCTGATGTGGTAGCCGGTGGCGCAGATGATGACGTCGGCCTCGATCGAGGTGCCGTCGACGAAGTGCACCGTATGCCCGTCGAGCCGCGAGATGGCCGGCTTGAAGTCCATGTCACCGGCCCCGGCGCGGCCAAGGAACTCGCCGCTGGCCGACGGATGCGCCTCGAACGGCTGATGGTCGGGCTCGGGCAGACCGTAGTTCGACATCGCGCCGATGTTCTTGCGGATGAAGCGCCGCATCAGCTTGAGCGAGACCTTCTTCGGGATCCACGGCGGCACCACGCTCTTGTCGCCGGCCACGCCGCCGATGTACTTGGGCAGCACCCAGATGCCGCGACGGGTGGAGACGGTCAGCCGCTTCGCGAGGAAGCGCTGCGACAGTTCCGAGGCGATGTCCAGGCCGGAGTTGCCCATGCCCACCACGATGACGCGCTTGCCGCGCATGTCGATCGGATCGAAGGGGTCGTTGTAGGAGTGGCTGTGAATCAGCTCGCCGGCGAACTCGCCCGGGTAGTCCGGGGTCCGCGGATCCCAGTGGTGGCCATTGCAGACCGCGATGAAGTCGTAGCGACGCTCGTCGCCGTTGGACAGCGTGACGGTCCAGGTGCCGTCGGCCTCGCGACGAGCGTTCTCCACCTTGGTGGTGAACTCGATCTTCTCGCGCAGTCCGAAGTAGTCGGTGTAGTCGCGCAGGTACTGGTGCAGCTGCGAGTGGTGCGGGAAGTCCGGCCAGTCGGCCGGCACCGGGAAGTCCTCGAACGCCAGCCGCCACTTGGAGGTGTCGATGTGCAGGCTCTGGTAGCAGGCCGACATGCCGTTCGGGTTGCGGTAGTACCAGGTACCGCCCACGTCGTCGGACGCCTCGAAGCAATCGAACGGGATCCCGTGGTCCTGCAGGCGCTTGGCGGTCGCGTGCACGACGCTGAAAGGCGGGAGCGACGTCAAATCAGCCCCGCGCCGCGGCGGCATGCGCGAGGAACAGAAGCGCGCCACCCGCGCCCGGCTGATCGAGGCGGCGCGCGCACAGTTCGCCGCGGGCGGCTATGCGGCAGTAACGGTCGACGACATCGCCGGTGCCGTCGGCTGCAGCCGCGCCACCTTCTACCTGCACTTTCCCAGCAAGGTGGAGATCCTGCGGGCGGTCAGTGCCGACGACGCGCTCTCCGCGGTCGAGTTCTACGACGGACTCGACGACGCCCTCGCGAGCGGCTCCAAAGAACACTTCCGGCAGTGGTTGAGTGCTGCGATCGGCTGGTTCGACGAGCATCGCGACATGCTCACCGCGTGGGACGAGGCCACGGCGCTCGAACCGGATTTCACCGTGACGGTGCGCGACGGCCTCGACGCTCTCCCCGAAGCGATGCCGCGCTACCTGGCGAGTTGGCCGACCGCGCAGCACGTGGAGGCGCGCCTGCGCATCGAACTGCTGGTGGCACAACTGGAACGCTTCTTCGCCCGGTGGGCGCTGCAGGGCACCATCGAGGTGTCCGCGGACACCGCCGTCGACGTGCTCACCGACATCTGGTACCCGGCGCTCACCGCCGGTTGAACAGCCGGTGCGTTCGGCCGCTGGCGCTGACGAGCGTCTCGACGTCGAAGCGCTCTTCTAACCCCGAGCAGCCCGGCCAGATCGACTCGCCCTCCCCCAGCACCACCGGCACCGTGGCCAGGTGGAGGAAGTCGACGAGATCGGCCTGCAGAAACTGACGAACGGTCGACGGTCCGCCGCCGAGCCGGATGTCGCCGCCGTCGGCCAGGTCCCGCGCGAAGGCCAACGCCTCCGCCGGCTCGGCGTTCACGAAATGGAAGACGGTGCCGTTGTCGAACGCCAGCGGTGCGCGCTCGTGGTGGGTCAACACCACCACCGGCGTCCGGAACGGCGGTGCGTCACCCCACCAGCCGCGCCAGTCGTCGTCACCCCACGGTCCGGTCTGCGGCCCGAACTTGCGGCGCCCCTTGATCTCCGCGCCGATCCCCTGCCCCCAGGTGCTGGTGAAGATCCGGTCGGCGGTGATCGGCTCGTCGACCCGGTGGACGTCTTCGATGACCCGGTCGTCGAAGTCGCCGAAGAGAACGCGGGCCTTGCCGATCGGCTCGGCCTCGGTCACATAGGTGCCCGCGCTGTAGCCGTCGAGCGAGATGAACAGGTTGTGCACGCGGACTCGGCTCACGACGGCCTCCGGGGTTGATCGATCGTGCGACCGACGCTACTCCCCGTCAGGCCGGGAGAGTCAGTCCTGCGCGAACGCCTCGATCGGCGGGCAGCTGCAGACCAGGTTCCGGTCGCCGAAGGCCTGGTCGATGCGGCGCACCGACGGCCAGATCTTGGCGCGCGCCCCGGCCGACGGCAGACCGCTCGGGTACACCGCGGTCATCCGGTCGTAGCCGCGATCCCACTCGGCCGCCAGGCATTCCGCGGTGTGCGGGGCGCCGGCGAGCGGGTTGTCGTCAACCGTCCAGGTGCCGTCGGCGACCTTGGCGATCTCCCCGCGGATGGCCACCATCGCGTCGATGAAGGCGTCGATCTCGTCGAGGTTCTCGCTCTCGGTGGGCTCCACCATCAGGGTGTTGGCCACCGGGAAGCTCATCGTCGGCGCGTGGAAGCCGTAGTCCGCCAAACGCTTGGCCACATCGTCGACGCTGACCCCGGTCTCCTTGATGAGGTCGCGCAGATCCAGGATGCACTCGTGAGCCACCCAGCCGTTCGGGTCGGTGTAGAGCACCGGGAAGTACTCGTCCAGCCGCCGCGCGATGTAGTTGGCCGAGGCGATCGCGGTCAGCGTGGCCTCGCGCAGCCCCTGGGCGCCCATCATCGCGATGTAGGCGTAGGTGATCGGCAGGATCGACGCCGATCCGTACGGTGCCGCCGAGATGGTGATCCCGGTGTCCGGCAGCTCCGACGCCAGCGGGTGGCTGGGCAGGAACGGCGCCAGGTGCTCGCGCACCGCCACCGGACCGACGCCCGGGCCGCCGCCGCCGTGCGGAATGCAGAAGGTCTTGTGCAGGTTCAGGTGCGAGACGTCGCCGCCGAACCGGCCCGGGCGGGCCAGTCCGACCAGTGCGTTCAGGTTGGCGCCGTCGACGTACACCTGGCCACCGGCATCGTGCACGGCCGCGCAGATGTCGGTGACCTCGTGCTCGAAGACGCCGTGCGTGGACGGGTAGGTGATCATGATCGCGGCGAGCTCGGCGCGGTGCTTGTCGATCTTGGCCCGCAGGTCGTCGGTGTCGACGTCGCCGTTCTCGCGGCAGGCCACCACCACCACGCGCATGCCGGCCATCACCGCGGACGCGGCGTTGGTGCCGTGCGCGCTCGACGGAATCAGGCAGATGTCGCGCTCGGTGTCGCCGGCGGCGAGGTGGTACTTGCGGATCGCGAGCAGGCCCGCGTACTCGCCCTGCGAGCCGGCGTTGGGCTGCAGGCTCACCCGGTCGTAGCCGGTGATGGCCACCAGCCAGTCCTCCAGGGTGGTGATCAGTTCCCGGATGCCGACCGAATCCTCCAGCGGCGCAAAGGGATGCAGGCCGCCGAACTCGGGCCAGGTGATCGGCTCCATCTCGGTGGTGGCGTTGAGCTTCATGGTGCACGAGCCCAGCGGGATCATGCTGCGGTCCAGTGCCACGTCCTTGTCCGACAGCATGCGCAGGTAGCGCAGCATGGCCGTCTCGGTGCGGTACCGGTGGAACGACGGGTGGCCGAGGAAGCCGCTGGTGCGGTCGGCGACCTCGACGACGAAGTCCTCGTCCGCGGGCCCGTCCGCGGCGATGCCGAACACCGCCAGCACATCGGCCACGTCGGCCTCGGTGGTGGTCTCGTCGCACGCGATGCCGACGCGGTCGGCGTCGATCAGGCGCAGGTTGATCCCGTGGTCGGCCTTGGCGGCGGCGACGATGGCCGCGGCCTCGCCGGGCACCCGCACCTCGACGGTGTCGAAGAACCGGCGGTGGGCCACCGTGCGACCGCCCGCCGCCAGGCGCGTGGCCAGCGCGACCGCGCGACCGTGGACGCGCTGCGCGATCTCGGTCAGGCCGGCCGGGCCGTGGTACGAGGCGTACATCGCGGCGAGGACGGCCAGCAGGACCTGCGCGGTGCAGATGTTGCTGGTGGCCTTCTCCCGGCGGATGTGCTGCTCGCGGGTCTGCAGCGACAGGCGGTAGGCGAGGTTGCCGTCGGCATCCTTGGACACGCCGACGAGGCGGCCGGGCAGCTGACGGGTGAGCTTGGTGTGCACGGCGAGGTAGCCGGCGTGCGGTCCGCCGAAGCCCATCGGCACGCCGAAGCGCTGGGTGGTGCCGAAGCACGCATCGGCGCCCTGCTCGCCGGGCGGGGTGATCAGGGTGGCGGCCAGCAGATCCACGCCGGCCGCGACCAGCGCACCGCGCTCGTGGGCTGCGGCGATGATCGACGTCGCGTCGACCACGCGTCCGCTCGCGCCCGGCACCTGCAGGATGACGCCGAAGAACTCGCCCTCGGGCAGCCCGCCGTCGGCGGCCTCCGCATCCAGTGCGGCCTCGACCACCTCGATGCCGAGCGGCTCGGCGCGGGTCTCGATCAGCGCACGGGTCTGCGGAAACAGGTCGACGTCGACCACCAGGCGCGGGGACTTGGACTTGCCGGCACGACGCAGCAGGGTCATCGCCTCGGCGGCCGCGGTGGCCTCGTCGAGCATCGACGCATTGGCCACCTCCATGCCGGTCAGGTCGGCGACCATGGTCTGGAAGTTCAGCAGCACCTCGAGGCGGCCCTGGCTGATCTCCGGCTGGTACGGAGTGTACGCGGTGTACCAGGCGGGGCTCTCGATGATGTTGCGCTTGAGGACGGCCGGGGTGTGGGTGTCGTAGTAGCCCAGGCCGATCATGCTGCGTGCGACGGTGTTCTTGCCGGCCAGCTCGCGCAGGCGCGCGGTGGTCTCGGCTTCGGTGAGCGGCGCGTCGAGGGCGGCCAGCGCGCCGGCCGGATCGGCGATCGCGGCGGGCACCACGCGCTCGGCGAGTTCGTCGAGCGAGGCCACGCCGAGGACCTCGAGGATACGTGCGGTCTCGTCCGCGTCGGGTCCGATGTGGCGGGCCACGAAGGGTGCGGGCAGGATTTCGGTCATGGCGGGACGGCCTCGTCTGGTCGGTCCGGCGCGGCGCCGGACAAGGGCCCTCCCCCTCTGTCATGTCACGCCGGAGCGGGACGCCTGAGAGATTCAGCGCGCCGAGACCATGCAGGCCGCGGCGGCGCCTTTCACCGTGGGCGGACCGGCCGACACCCCGCAAGAGGGTACGAACCGGTCACTTTCCAGAGACGCCGACTGTTGCCACGGTCCTTCTGCCTGAGAGTTTGACGGAGAGGTGTTGCTCCTTCGGCGGCCCCGGATGGGACTCTCTCCCGCAGCTCAGCGACGTGGCCGTCAGTCTACCCACACCGGGGCCGAGGAGCTATCCGGTGCGACGCGTGCGATTCTTCCGGCGGGCGGCCAGCTCGTCCTCCGGGGCGGTCTCGGTGACGCCGCCGTCGGCGCGCTCGCCCGGGAAGTCGGCGATGGTGCCGGTGAGCTCGCGCATGGCGCCGGAGACGGCGATGCCGAACACGCCCTGACCGCCCTGCAGGAGGTCGACGACCTCCTCGGCGGAGGTGCACTCGTAGACGGTGGTGCCGTCGGAGAAGAGGGTGATGCGGGCGAGGTCCTCCACGCCGCGCTGGCGGAGGTGGTCGACAGCGACGCGGATGTTCTGCAGCGAGATGCCGGTGTCGAGCAGTCGCTTGACGATCTTGAGGACCAGGATGTCCTTGAAGGAGTACAGCCGCTGGCTGCCGGAACCGGCCGCGCCGCGGATGGACGGCACCACCAGCGAGGTGCGGGCCCAGTAGTCGAGCTGGCGGTAGGTGATGCCGGCGATCTGGCAGGCACTCGGCACGCGGTACCCGACGAGCTCGTCGGGCACGGTGTCGTTCGGGAACAGCCCCGGCGCCACTTCGTCGAGGCCGCCCTGTACGGGTTCGGTCACTCGCTTATCGAGCACGCTCTGCTCGTCGGCACGCGGATCAGAAGGCTGGTCGCCCACGGTGTCTCCCTCACGCAACATCGGACCGGTGGAAGTCCTCTCAACGAGGATACTCCGCCGAATCGGTTCAGTGTGTCGGCCGCGCGAGTTGGCGACGGCGTTGACATTGAAACTAGGGACTGCGGGGCGACGAAACAACGCGACGCGCGGGCAAACCTCAACCTAAAGTTGAGGTGTAGGTCAACGGTGACCGGGCAGTGACCGTTCCGTGACCGTCAGGACTCGGGACCGAGGAAATCCTCGGGCGAGACGTGGTCGAGGAACTCGCGGAAGGCTTCGAGATCGTCGTCACTCGCGGCTTCGCCCGGTGCTTCGCCGTCTTCGTCGGGCATCGACAGGCCGGCGTCGTCGAGCACCTCTTCGCTGGCGACGATCGACGCACCGACGCGCATCGCCACGGCGATCGCATCCGAGGGCCGGGCCGAGACCACGGCACCGCCGCTGAAGACCATCTCGGCGTAGAAGGTGCCCTCTTGCATGTCCACGATGCGGACCTGCGTCAATTCCTGGTCGAACGCCGCGCACAGATTCACGATCAGGTCGTGCGTCAACGGCCGCGGCGGCTCGATACCGCGCTGCTGCAGCGCGATCGACGCCGCTTCGCTCTGTCCGATCCAGATGGCCAGGTAACGAGCGCCTTCGGCCTCACGCAGCAGCAGCACGGGCTGGTTCTGCGGGGCCTCCACTCGGATCCCGACGATTCGCATCTCACCCATGGTTCAGCCCTTTCTACCTGTACTGCGCACTGCTCGGTCGAGGCACTCAGTCGAGGACGCCGCGGACCGCGGCCTTCACCAGTTGAGTATGCAGCGTCACCGACAGCGCCGCCATCTCCCGGATGAGTTCCTCGGCGCGGTCACGCGCACCGGTCCCCTTGCCCTTGGCGATGGGGCCGGCGATCTGCGCGACCAGACCGGCCTCGCGGTCGGCACTCACCTTGAAGGCGCGCAGGTGGCGCGTCTCCAAACCGAAGTTCGCGAGGGCAGCGGCGGCTTCCACCAGCCGCACCGCGTCCTCGTCGAAGAAACCGCCCGGGCCGGAGGCCAGCAGGCTGTTGCGCATCAGCTCGCTGATGAAGGCGTTGTCCACGCCGGTGCGCTCGATCAGCGCTTCCCGCGACACACGACCGCCCCGCGTGGCGAAGTCGGTGGCCGGGGCCACCGCGCTGCGGGCCGACGACAGCAGCCGCGCACCCGGGCCCTCCGCTGCTTCGGCGTCGATCGCATCCAGCTGCTCGCGGATCACCTTGAGCGGCAGATAGCGGTCGCGCTGCGCCGTCAGGACGAATCGCAAACGCTCGCAGTCGGATTCGGTGAACCGGCGGTAGCCCGACGGCGCACGCTCGGGCGTCACCAGACCTTCCGCCTCCAAGAAGCGAATCTTGGAGATGGTCACGTCCGGGAAGTCCTCGCGCAGAAGCGTGAGGACCGCACCGATCGACATCGACCGGCTTCCGACGTCCGAGCGCGCGGAATCCGCGCGGGCAGCGTTCGCTGTCACGGGAGGTGGCAGTCCTATTCTCCGGCGCGGGGGCCGGACAGGAAGACGAGACGGAACTTGCCGATCTGCACCTCGTCACCGCTGGTGAGCGTGGCGTCGTCGACCGGCTCACGGTTCACGTAGGTGCCGTTGAGGCTCCCGACGTCGACCACCTTGAAGTCGTTGCCGGACAGGCGGAACTCGGCGTGGCGACGGCTGACCGTCACATCGTCGAGGAAGATGTCGCTGTCGGGATGGCGACCGGCCGAGGTGGTCGCCTGGTCCAGCAGGAAGCGCGAGCCCGCGTTGGGGCCGCGCTTGACTACCAGAAGGGCCGTGCCGGGCAGCAGCCGCTCCACACCGGTCTCACCGGCTTCCGGAGTCGTCGCGGGCGCGTCGATCTCCTTGATGAACTCCTCACGGAATACCGAAGTGGTCTCCACCGGTGCTTCGTAACCGTCGTCTTTACCGCTCACCACAACTCCTTCGCCGACCCTGGGTCGGTCCTGTCAAGCACATACATGGCAGCGAACACTCCTCGCCGTTGAGTGCGTTCGCGGGCAGGATCTCTTACCCAGAGAACCTACCGGTTCACCCCCGTCGCCGTCAGCGAGTCGCCGACGATCGGGCATGGTTGGAATTCTACTGCGCCGGGTTCCTCGCCGATCAGTCGGCGATGACCTGGAGGTATCCGTCCGCGTCGAGAAGCGCGGCCATCAGGGCGTCCAGATCGGCGTCGTCGGCGACGGTGATCTCCACCAGCCAGCCCTCGCCGTAGGGGTCCGAGTTGACCAGTTCCGGCGCGTCCACGACGGCGTCGTTGGTCGCCGAGACCGTGCCGGCCAGCGGGCCGAAGATGTCCGAGACGCTCTTGTGCGACTCCACCTCGGCGAACGATTCACCGGCGGTCACCTCGGAGTCGACGTCGGGCAGCTGCACGAAGACCACGTCGTTCAGCGCATCCTGCGCGAAGTCGGTGATGCCCACGCGCACGGTCGACGGTCCGACCTTGCGGAGCCACTCGTGGTCGTCGGTGTAGCGCAGTTCCGCGGGAACCTGGGTGGAAGTCACGGTCTCACCTTTCTGCGTCCGGGGCCTCGGCCCCGGCTTCTCGGACGACGCGCTGTGCGCACGCCGCGTAGAACTCTATCGGTCGGCGGTGCCGGCCGCTGCCATCCCCCTGGGTAGCGTCCGCACCACCTGCACCGTCTGGATCCAGTACAGAACCAGCGTCCACAGGTACATGCCGACGCCCCAGATCAGGAAGGCCCAGCCGATCGGGAAGGCCACGGTGCCGACGATCCCGTCGATCTGCCCACCGAGCAGCCACGGGAACGAACTCATCAGCGCGAACGTGGCCGCCTTGCCGATGTACAGCGTGGGCAGGGCGGTGATGCCGCGGCTCTTGAGCAGCGGCGCGGTGCCCAGCAGCAGCACGTCGCGCGCGACGATCAGCCCGATGATCCACCACGGCACGTAGCCCTTGAGTCCGAAGCAGATCGGAATCACGATCACGTACAGCCGGTCGGCCGCCGGGTCGAGCAGCGCACCGATCTTGGACGACTGATCGAGCCAGCGGGCGAGCTTGCCGTCGAGCCAGTCCGAGAGCCCCGAGACGATCAAGATCGCCAGCGCCCAGCCGGGCGAGTCGGCACCCATGAGGAGCCAGACGAACACCGGGATCAGCGCCAGCCGCATCAGGCTGAGCGCGTTGGGCACCGTCCACAGCGTGTCGGCGGGTTCCGGCGGGGCGGCCGGTGCCGACGGGCCGGGTGCCCGGGTCATCGGAAGATGCCCACAATCCCCTGCATCGCCTGCGAACCGGCGGAGAACTGGTTCTCATTGACCAGGTAGGTCCAGGTCATGGTGGAGCGGTGCAGATCGGCCCCGTCGAGGTCGACGCCGTCGGCGGTGATCGTCACCTCGCGGAAGGTGGCCGCCGCCGCGGTCATGGCCTCGTCGACGATCTGGGCGAACTCGCCGAAGATCAGCTTGTGGAACTCCTCCAGCGGGCTCTGCGCACCGAGCGCCCGCAGATGGATGCTGGCCTGCACGTCGGCCACGTAGGCCAGGTGATCGGCCCAGGCGCGGTCCAGGTGGTACAGCACGATCTCGCGGGCCGCCTCGGTCAGCACCTCGTCGTCGAGGTCTTCGGCGAGCTCGGACCAGCGCTCGGGCTCGGCCTTCTCCAGGTCGCGCGCGGCGGCGTCGGTCTTAAGCACGTTCATGCGACGTCGCACGATCGACTCGCGCTGCTCGTTGACCTGCTTGTTGTAGCTCCAGGTGTTCGAGTGCAGGGTCAGCATGGCGGCCTCGGCGATGCGCTGCGCCTGCTCGACGGTCTCGATGCCCTTGGGTCCCAGGAGGCCGTCCGGAGCGTCGGCCTGCACTTCGCGCAGCGTGGTGATGTTCTTGGTGACCAGCGGGTCCTCCAGGCTGGAGAAGAACACCGACCGGCCCGGGTCGCCCTGGCGGCCGGCGCGGCCGCGCAGCTGGTTGTCCAGCCGCTCGGTGTCGTATCGACCGGTACCGACCACGCACAGGCCCCCGAGGTCGAGGACCTCCTCGCGCGCGTCGTCGTCGCCGTCCGAGCCGCCGAGGCGGATGTCGGTGCCGCGACCGGCCATCTGCGTGGAGACGGTCACCGCGTTCTTGCGGCCGGCCTCGGCGATGATCGCGGCCTCTTCGGCGTCGTTCTTGGCGTTGAGGACCACCGCGGTGACCCCGGCGCGCTCCAGGAAGTAGGCCAGCTCTTCGGACTGGGCGACGTCGTGGGTGCCGATCAGGATCGGCTGTCCGGTCTCGTGCGTGGCGGCCACGAAGTCGACGACGGCCTCGACCTTGTTGGCCTTGGTGTCGTAGACGCGGTCCGGCTCGTCCTCGCGGATGTTCGGCGCGTTCGACGGGATCTGGGACACTTCGAGGCCGTAGAACTGCCGGAACTGCTCGCCGGCGGCGATGGCGGTGCCGGTCATGCCTGCGACCTTCGGGTAGCGGCCGATCAGCGCCTGCACGGTGATCGTGTCGATCACCTCGCCGGCCTCGGTCAGCTCCAGACCCTCCTTGAACTCGACAGCGGCCTGCACGCCGTCGGGCCAGCGCTGCAGACGGGCCACGCGGCCGCGCGAAGCGTTGATCAGGTGCACCCCGCCGTCGCGGACGATGTAGTCCACGTCGCGTTCGAGCAGGTAGTACGCGTAGAGCGCGACGTTGACGTGCACCAGGGTGGAGCCGACGTGCTCCTCGTCGTACAGATTGATGCCGCCGAGGGTGGCCTCGACGAGCTGCGCGCCCTCTTCGGTGAGCGAGACGTTCCGGCCGTCGGCGTCGATGTCGTAGTGCTTAGCCTTCAGACGCGAGACGACGTCGAAGATCGCGCTGTTGGGAATGGCGGCCGGGGTCGCGCCCGCCAGGATCAGCGGCACCAGTGCCTCGTCGACGAGCACCGAGTCGGCCTCGTCGACGATCGCCACGTCGGGCACCGGCGCGACGAGAGCCTCGGCGGTCAGGACCAGGTGGTCGCGGAGGACGTCGAAGCCGATCTCATTGACCGAGCCGTAGGTCACCGGGCAGCCGTAGGCCGCGCGCCGCTCGTCCGGGGTCGCCTTCTCCGACAGCGCGCCCACGTCGATGCCGAACAGGTCGTACAGCGGCTTCATCCACTTCGCGTCACGACCGGCGAGGTAGTCGTTCACCGAGATGACGTGCACCGAATGCCCGGACAGGGCGAAACCGACGGCGGCGATCGCGCCGGCCAGGGTCTTGCCCTCACCGGTGGCCATCTCCACCACGTCGCCGTCGAGCATGCGCAGCGCACCCTGCAACTGCACGTCGAACGGCGTCATCTCCAGGGCTCGCGTGCCGCCCTCCCGCGCCAAGGCGAGGAACCGTGTGCGGCCGCTCTCGGTGGTGACGTCCAGTTCGGCTGCGGCCGAAGCGAATTCGTCGTCGGTCAGCGCCTGCGCCCAGTCGTCGTGAGCGGTCGAGGCTTCGATCATCGCCACCGACTTCGACTGGTTCCGCGTCGCCTGCGCACCGAGCATGCGCCACATCGCGTTCGAGAACTTACCCATCGGTGACTATCCAACTCCTTGCCGTGGCTACCCCCGAACGGACGGCGTCCGGGTACGAATCGTGATCTACCGTACGCGGGTCGAGCCGACACGGGCATGGGGTCAGTGCACTACCGTTGTCTGTGTGAGCTCCTACCGCAGAATCCTCCGTCTGAACGCGGTGCTGGCGCTGGTCGCCGTGGCCGCCCTGTCCGGATGCGGTTCCGACGAAGCCGCCGCCCAGTCCGAGCCGTCGGCGCTGGTGGGCAAGACCTATCTGTCCACCGAGGTGACCGGCCCGGCGATCCCCGGCGGCGGTCCGATGGAACTGACCTTCCCCCAGCCCGGCCGGATCGCGGCCACCGCGGGCTGCAATCGCCACATGGGCGAGGTGACCTTCGACGGCTCGACGATGACGCCCGGGCAGCTCGCCTCCACGATGATGGCCTGTCCTGGTCCGGCCGAGCAGGCCGACGCGTGGCTCGCCGACTTCCTGTCCGGCCCGCTGACCTGGTCCCTCGCCGACGACACCACCCTCACGCTCAGCCGCGGGGAGGGCGACGCCCGCCGCGCGGTGACCCTCGTCGAACGCGCGAACACCGCACTGACCGGCACCACCTGGACGGTGACCGCCATCGTGACCGAGCAGGCCGTCGAGTCCTCCCGCGCCATCGAGGACTCCGCCCCGAACCTCCGGCTGGCCGACGACGGCACGGTCTCCGGGTCCACCGGCTGCAACAACTTCCGCGGCAACGCCACGGTGACCGGCGACAAGATCACCTTCAGCGGGATCGCCGCCACCAAGATGGCGTGCCCGCCCGAGATCGCCCGCGTGGAACAGGTCGTCCTCGACACGCTGCGCGGTTCGGTGACCTACCGCATCGACGGCAACGAGCTCGCACTCACCAACGACGCCGACCCGAACGCGGGTCTGCGTCTGCGCGCGAACTGACGCCCGAACTCGCCCGCACCCAGCCCCGCCCCCGGTTTTCCCGCCGGGGACCGACGAAAGGCGCTCACATGCCCACCTCCTCGACCCACTCCACCGCCTTCACCAAGCCGCCCGTCACGGTGACGGTCACCGGCGCCGCAGGCACCATCGGTTACGCCGCGCTCTTCCGCGTCGCCGCCGGCGCCATGCTCGGCCGCGACCAGCCGGTGCACCTGCGCCTGCTCGAACTGCCGGCCGCCCTGGGCGCCGCGGAGGGCATCGCGATGGAGCTCGACGACTGCGCCCTGCCGCAGCTCGCGTCGGTGGAGATCTTCGACGATCCGCGCGCCGCCTTCGACGGTGTGCAGCAGGCCCTGCTGATCGGCGCCAAGCCCCGCACCAAGGGCATGGAGCGCGCCGATCTGCTGTCGGCCAACGCGTCGGTGTTCTCCGCACAGGGCAAAGTGCTGGGCGAGGTCGCGGCCGACGACGTGCGCATCACCGTCGTCGGCAATCCGGCCAACACCAATGCCGCGATCGCCGCTCGGAACGCGCCCGACATTCCGCGCGAACGCTTCTCCGCACTCACCCGGCTCGACCACAACCGGGCCATCGCGCAGCTGGCCGGGCGCGCCGAGGTGCCGGTGACCGCGATCAGCGGCATCACCATCTGGGGCAACCACTCGGCCACCCAGTACCCGGACATCTTCCACGCCCGCGCGGGCGAGCTGACCGGCGCGGCACTCGCGGCCGACCGCGACTGGCTGGTGGACGACTTCATTCCGACGGTGGCGCAACGCGGTTCGGCGATCATCGCCGCGCGCGGCGCCTCCTCGGCGGCCTCCGCCGCCAACGGCACCATCGACCACGTGCGCGACTGGGCACTCGGCACCGCGGGTGACAGCTGGACGTCGGCCGCCATCGTCTCGCCGGGCGTCTACGGCGTTCCCGAAGGTCTCGTCTGCTCGTTCCCGGTCCGCTCGGACGGCACCGACTGGCAGATCGTCGAGGGGCTGGAGATCAATGAGTTCTCCCGCGCCCGTATCGACGCCTCGGTGGCCGAGCTGCAGGCCGAGATCGCCGCCGTCGACGCACTGTAGAACAGTCCGCCTCTCCCTACCCGCACCGCACACTAGGATCACGCTATGAGCAAGCAGGAAAAGACCAAGAAGAAGTCGCAGCCGAAGAACTCGCTGTCGAAGAAGGCCTACGAGTCCGAGCTCTTCCGCTTGCAGACCGAACTGGTCGCCCTGCAGGAATGGGTCCGCGCCACCGGCGCACGCGTCGTGGTGATCTTCGAGGGCCGCGACGCCGCGGGCAAGGGCGGCGCCATCAAGCGGATCACCCAGTACCTGAGCCCCCGCGTCGCCCGGGTGGCCGCGCTGCCCGCGCCGACCGACCGGGAGAAGGGCCAGTGGTACTACCAGCGCTACGTGGCGCACCTGCCCGCTCCCGGTGAGATCGTGCTGCTCGACCGGTCCTGGTACAACCGCGCCGGCGTCGAGAAGGTGATGGGCTTCTGCACCCCCGAGGAGCACACCCGCTTCCTGCGCCAGACCCCGATCTTCGAGCAGATGCTGATCGACGACGGCATCCTGCTGCGCAAGTACTGGTTCTCGGTGTCCGACGCCGAGCAGCTCCGCCGGTTCCGCGCCCGCCGCGACGACCCGGTGCGCCAGTGGAAGCTCTCCCCGATGGATCTGGAATCCATCTACCGGTGGGAGGACTACTCGCGCGCCAAGGACGAGATGATGGTGCACACCGACACCTCCGCCAGCCCCTGGTTCGTGGTGGAGTCGGACAACAAGAAAGCCGCGCGCCTCAACATGATCGCGCACCTGCTCTCCACCATCCCGTACACGAGCGTGCCGAGCCCGGTGGTGAAGCTGCCCAAGCGGCCGCTGTCGTCGGGCAACTACGTCCGGCCGCCCCGCTCGCTGAGCAAGTTCGTCCCCGATCACGTCGCCACCCTCATCGGCGACACCGAGGACTGACCGGCACTTCTCCACCGTGAACACTGCATCCTCTCGCCTGGCCACGCTGCGCAGGCAGGCGCGGCGCGCCTTCGAGTTCCACGACCTGATCTACCTGGTGGGTCCGGCCGGCTACCCCAATTACGGCGACGAGCTGATCATGGAGGCGTGGCTGCGCTACTTCGCGCGGCACCGTCCGCTGGCCACCGTGGTCGTCGACTGCGGTCGGCCCGGATCGGCGAATCTCCTTCTGCGGCAGGCCAATTCGCGGGCGATCTTCGTCAACACCCTGTGGGAGTTGACCCACCACGCGAACTCGGCGCCGGAGGACTCCGCCATCGATCCGGAGCGGCCCTGGGAGTGGGTGGCCGCGGCCGCGAGCCGCTTCGGGGTGGCGCCCGCCGAGGGTTCCGGTGTGGAGATGCTGTTGCGCGCCAAGACCATTCACCTGGTCGGCGGCGGCTACATCAACCGGGTGTGGCCGCATCAGATGGCCCTGGTCGCGGCGATCGCCGAGGTCTCCCGGGTCACCGGTGCCCGCGCCGTGGCCACCGGGCAGGGCCTGGTCCCGGCGCTCGAGGGTGAGGCGTTGACCCGTTTCCTCACGGACGCAGCGCAATTCACCGTGTTCGACGTCCGGGATCGGCCGTCCTTCGAACTGCTCGACGGCATCGCCACGGCCACCCGGCACGGCGACGATGCGTGGCTGTCACCGCGCCTGCAGCAGCCCACCGACGTACCGCCGAGCGGCGAGGTGGTGCTCTGTGCCCAGAGCGACCTGACCGAGGACTTCCGTCGCGGCGAGGCGAGCGGTCCGGCGGCCCTCGCCGACCTGCTGACCGCGATCCTGGACGCCTGGGCGGTGCCTGCCGAGCAGGTCACCGTGGTCGAGGCCATCCCCGGCTACGACATGACCGTGCCGACGTTGATGGGCGATCGCCTCGACGGCGCCCGGATCCGGACCTTCCTCGACGTGTGGCGGGACGGCCTGCCGACCGGGCACGGCGCCACCTGGCTGTCCACCCGCTTCCACCCGCATCTGCTGGCCGCCGCGGCCGGCGACTCCGGCGTCGCCGTCGTCCCGAAACCGGACTACTACGGCACCAAGCACGCCTCGCTCGCCGACCTGGGCAGCCGCTGGCCGATCCTGTCCGGCGACGATCCGATCCCCGACCGTCCCGTCGCCGGCGGCTATACCGCTGACGAGGTCGCCGCGGCGGTCGCCGACAAGCGGGCACTCGCCAAACAGCTCTATCCCACGGGCGCCCGCGTGCGTTAGGCTCGGCACCCGTATGTGGATTGGAACTGTAGAACTCGATTTCCTGCTCGGCGATGTGCACTCGCTCAAAGAGAAGCGTTCGGTGGTGCGCCCGATCGTGGCCGAGATCGCCCGCAAGTACGACGTCTCGGTCGCCGAGGTGGAACACCGTGACCTGCACCGGCGCGCCGGCCTCGGGGCCGCCGCGGTGAGCGCCGACCGCGCCCACGTGGTCGATGTGCTCGACGCCGTCGAACGCCTCGCCGCGTCGCGACCGGAGGTACAGCTGTTGTCGGCGCGTCGCCGCTACCTCGCCAGCGAGGACCTGTAACCGGCGGTCAGTGATCGGCGGCCGCGGCGACGCAGAACTGGTTTCCGTCCGGATCGGCGAGCGTCACCCAGCTCATACCGGGCATCTCGCGCTCGGCGATCAGCGTGGCCCCCGCATCGAGGAGTCGGGCCACCGCGGCCGACCTGTCGTCGGCCACCAGGTCCAGATGAATCCGGTTCTTGGCGCGATCGGCCGGGGCCGCACTGAGCGGACCTTCGACGCCGTCCGGGTCCTCCACCTGCTGGAAGGCCAGCAGCGGCATCCCCTCGCCCAGGCTGAGCACCACGAAGAAGCCCTCGTTCTCCTGCAGAACGGTCGCGTCGAAGGCGTCGCGCCACCAGTCGCTCAGCGCGAGCGCGTCGGTGGTGTCGACGGTGATCATGGCCATGCGCAGTGTGCGGTTCGTCATAGGACGATCCTACTCGAACACCTGTACCAATGCGCCGAAACCGCGAAAGGGTCAGCGACCGAAGCCGGCGTCCCGCAATGCCTGGGCCATGGAGCCCGAGGCGGCGCTGTCCGAGCGTCCCCCGCCGCCCTGACGATTCCCACCCTGGCGGCCACCACCCCGCGTGTTGCCACCCTGGCGGTTGCCCGAGTGGGGCTTACCGCCCCGGGGGTTGTTGCCCGGCCGATCGCCGCCGGGCCGACCACCGCCGCGCTTGGCGCGGTCGCCCGGTTCGTCGTTCAGACGCAGAGTGAGGCCGATGCGCTGGCGGTCGGTGTCCACCTCGAGGACCTTCACCTTCACCACCTGGCCCGAGCGGACCACCTCGTGCGGGTCGGAAACGAACTTGTCGCTCATCGCCGAGACGTGCACGAGGCCGTCCTGGTGGACGCCGACGTCGACGAAGGCACCGAACGCGGCGACGTTGGTGACGACGCCTTCGAGCACCATGCCGGGCTTGAGGTCGGCGACCTTCTCCACGCCCTGTGCGAAGGTGGCGGTCGCGAATGCCGGACGCGGGTCGCGGCCCGGCTTCTCCAGTTCGCTCAGGATGTCGGTGACGGTGGGCACGCCGAAGCGTTCGTCCGCGAACTCCGCGGGCTGCAGGGTGCGCAGGGTCCGGGTGTCGCCGATCAGTTCGCCGAGGGCGAGGCCGGTGCGGTCCAGGATGCGGCGCACCACCGGGTACGACTCCGGGTGGACGCCGGAGGCGTCGAGCGGATCGTCGCCGCCGGTGATCCGCAGGAAGCCCGCGCACTGCTCGAACGCCTTGGGGCCCAGGCGCGGCACGTCGAGCAGCGCCTTGCGGCTGGCGAAGGCGCCCACTCCGTCGCGGTGGTTCACGATGGCCTGCGCCAGGGTCGGTGTCACACCGGACACGCGCGACAGCAGCGGCACCGACGCGGTGTTGAGGTCCACGCCGACGGCGTTCACCGCGTCCTCGACCACCGCGTCCAGACTCTTGGCCAGGGTGCCGGGGGTCACGTCGTGCTGGTACTGCCCCACGCCGATCGACTTCGGGTCGATCTTCACCAGTTCGGCGAGCGGATCCTGCAGGCGGCGGGCGATGGACACCGCGCCGCGCAGGGAGACGTCCATGTCGGGCAGCTCGGTGGAGGCGTACTCGGAGGCCGAGTACACCGATGCGCCCGCTTCGGAGACGACGGCCTTCGCCGGGGCGGCCCGTCCGGCCGTGCGCAGGTCGGCGATCAGCTCGGTGGCGAGCGCATCGGTCTCGCGCGAGGCGGTGCCGTTGCCGATGGCGACGAGCTCCACGTCGTACTTGGCGATCAGCGCGGCGAGACCGGCCTTGGCCTGGTCCCACTTGTTGGCGGGCTGGTGCGGGTAGATCACCGCGGTGTCCAGTGGCTTGCCGGTGCCGTCGACCACGGCGACCTTCACGCCGGTGCGGAAGCCGGGATCCAGGCCCAGGGTGGCGCGGGTGCCGGCCGGGGCGGCCAGCAGCAGGTCCTTCAGGTTGGTGGCGAAGACCGTGACCGCCTGCTCCTCGGCGCGGCTGCGGACGCCCAGGCGGGCGTCGATGGTGGCCGAGATCAGCAGCTTGGTGCGCCATGCCCAGCGGGCGGTGGTGGCCAGCCAGTCGGTGGCCGCGCCCGGTGCGCTGCGGTCGATGCCCAGCGTGGCCGCCACCAGGGTGATGTAGTCCTCGTCCTCGCCGCCGTCGAAGGTCAGGCTGAGCGCGCCCTCCTTCTCGCCGCGGAGCACGGCGAGCACCCGGTGGCTGGGTATGGTCTCCAGCGACTCGCTGAAGTCGAAGTAGTCGCGGAACTTCTGCGCGGCGGGGGTGGCGGCGATCTGCTCGGACTTCGGTGCGGTCGCCAGTCGGCCCTGGGCCCAGAACTTCTCGCGGACGGCGCCGACCAGTTCAGCGTCCTCCCCGGCCCGCTCGATCAGGATGTGGCGCGCACCGTCGAGAGCGGCGGCGGCGTCGGCCACGTCCTCGCCGAGGTAGGCCGCGGCGGCCTCATCCGGGACGAGCGTGGGATCGGCCAGCAGCGCGTCGGCGAGCGGTTCCAGGCCGGCCTCCCGTGCGATCTGCGCCTTGGTGCGCCGCTTCTTCTTGTACGGCAGGTAGATGTCTTCGATCCGGGCCTTGGTGTCGGCGGTCATCAGGGCCGCCCGCAACTGGTCGGTGAGTTTGCCCTGCTCCTCGATCGACGCCAGGACCGCGAGCCGACGCTCGTCCAGTTCCCGCAGGTAGGTCAGTCGCTCTTCGAGACGACGCAGCTGCGCGTCGTCGAGGCTGCCGGTGATTTCCTTGCGGTAGCGGGCGATGAACGGAACGGTGGAGCCCTCGTCGAGCAGTTTCACCGCCGCGGCCACCTGGCCTTCGGCGACGCCGAGTTCGTCGGCGAGACGGGCGTTGACCGACTTGATCGGCGCGGGATTCGACGGGCTGGCGGGGTTCACAACGGTTCCGGACACTCGCGCAAGGCTACCGGTGCCGGTCGCGTCGGTACAGTGAGCCATGCCCGATTCCCGGACGGTGGCCGACCGTTTCGCGCGCAGCCTGGCCGTCACCGGCCGCGGGCTGCGCGCCCTGCTGTTGACCATCGCGGCGCTCGCCGCGAGCCTGGGACTGCTGGCCATGACCGTGGGCGTCCTGTCGTGGCGGCACGCCGATCAGTGGCGGGTACCGGTCGGCATCCTCATCGTGGTGCTGCTGTGCCTGCCCGCCGTGCTGCTGCCGGTGCTCGTGCACCGTCGACTCGCCCCGCTGACCCGCGCCATCGAGCGTCCGGACCACCTGACCGCGCAGGCGCGCGACTACGTCGCCGACGTGCGGTCCGGCACGGAACTGGCGGACATCGCCGCCCTCGCGAGCGGGCCCACGTCGATCTGGCGGCCGCGCAGCCTGTGGCAGGCCGCCCGGTTGGTCGGTTCGTTCACCGGCCGGATCACACCCGACTCCACCCGGCAGCCGCTGCTGGCCGCCTTCATGCCCGTCTATCTGCGGACATTGTGGCTGGTGGTGATCGTCACCGCGTGGGCACTGGTCGTCGCGACGGTGGTGTTGGCAGGATCACTCGTGGCGGTGCTGCTGGGCTGGACTCCGACGAGCTGACGCCCACGGGATCGGGGACTGCCGGATCGGGGTCTGCCGGATCGGGATCTGCGGGTTCGACGTCGACCACGTCGGTCTCCTCGTCGACCTGCGACACCGGCGCGGCGGCAACCGCACGGCGGCGCACCAGCAGGATCACCAGACCGATCACCAACAGCTGCAGGAGGCCGCCGCCGATCAGGGAGGCGCGGGGGCCGAAGATCTCGGCGAGCCATCCGAGCAGGGGCGCACCGATCGGCGTGCCGCCCATCAGCACCGTCATGTACAGCGCCATCACCCGGCCCCGCACCTGCGGATCGACACTGGTCTGGATGTACATGTTGGCGGCGGTCAAGGTCAGCAGGACCACGAGTCCGGTGATCGGCAGGCTGATCGCGTACCAGAGGTAGTTGGGGGCCAGGCCCGAGACGGTGATGATGACGCCGACGACGGTCGCCGCTCCCACCACGAAACGCAGGCTGGGCACTTTGCCGCGGCGCGCGGCGATCAGCGCGCCCAGGAGGGAACCGATGCCCATGATCGAGCCGAGCAGCCCGTAGGCTTCCGCGCCCAGGTGGAACTCGCCGCGCACCATCAGCGCGTTGGTCATCTGGAAGTTCATGCCGAAGGTGCCGACGGCGAACGCCACCCCGAGCGCGATGAGCAGGTCGGCGCGCTGCGCCACATACGAGAAGCCTTCGCGCAGTTGACCTTTCGCACGTGCGACGGGCTCCGAACGGGACAGTTCGCTCCGGTTCAGCATGCTGAGCGCCACCAGGAAGGCGAGGTAGCTGACGGCGTTGGTCAGAATGGCCCAGCCGACGCCGGCCGAGGCCATGGTGAGGCCCGCGATGCCGGGTCCGATCAGTCGCGCGGCGTTGAACGACGAACTGTTGAGGCCGATCGCGTTCGTCAGGTGCTCGCGGCCGGCCACCTCGGAGACGAAGGCCTGCCGGGCGGGGGCGTCGAGCGCCGCACCGATACCGAAGATGAAGGCGAAGAGATAGACGTGCCAGGTCTCGGCGACGCCGGCGACGGTGAGGGCGCCGAGCCCGAGGGCCGAGATCGCCATCCACGATTGGGTGAGGATGAGCAGCTTCCGCTTGTCGACGCGGTCGGCGAGGAGTCCGCCCCACGGTGAGAGGAGCACCGCGGGCAGGAACTGCAGGGCGGTGGTGATGCCGACGGCCATCGCCGATCCGCCGGAGAGCTGCAGCACCAGCCAGTCCTGCGCGACGCGCTGGATCCAGGTGCCGATGTTCGACACGAAGGCGCCGGTGACGTACATCCGGAAGTTGGGTACCGCCAGGGCCGCGAATGTTTGACTCGAACCGACCTTCTTACGCCTGAACCCCACTCCGCGGACCTCCTTGTATTCCACGGAGTTCCAACCAACGGGGCGGGAGGACTATTCCCTCACCAGGGGATTTCGTCTCTGGTGAGGGCGCTGGGACCTAGTGTCCCGTGTTGGAGAGCGGGGCGGGGGCGTCGCCGTCGCCGAACGGACGGCCGCCGAGGGCCTCGCGACCGTGCGGGGTGGTCCAGTTCGACAGGTCCGGGCCCTTGGGGACGATGCCGAGCGGGTTCAGGTCGCGGTGCACCTCGTAGTAGTGCCGCTTGATGTGATCGAAATTCGTCGAATCCCCGAAGCCGGGCGTCTGGTACAGGTCGCGGGCGTACGCCCACAGCACCGGCATCTCCGACAGCTTCTGCCGGTTGCATTTGAAGTGGCCGTGGTACACCGGATCGAAGCGAGCCAGCGTGGTGAACAGGCGGACGTCGGCCTCGGTGATGGTGTCGCCGACCAGATAGCGCTGGGTGGCGAGGCGCTCCGAGAGCCAGTCCAGGCGGCTGAACAGCTGGTCGTAGGCCGCGCCGTACGCGCTCTGCGAACCGGAGAATCCGCACCGGTAGACGCCGTTGTTCACGTCCCGATAGACCAGCGCGTTCACCTCGTCGATCTCCGCGCGCAGATCCTCCGGGTACAGCACCGGCGCGCCGGGCCGGTGGAAGTCGACCCATTCGGTCTCGAAGTCGATGGTGATCTGCGGGAAGTCGTTGGTGACCACCGCACCGCTGCGTTCGTCGACGATGGCCGGCACGGTGATCCCCTTCTCATAGCCGGGGATGCGCTTGAAGTAGGCATCCTGCAGCCGGGGGATGCCGAGCACCGGGTCCACGCCGCCGGGATCGAGGTCGAAGGTCCACGACCGCTGGTCGTGGGTGGGGCCGCACACGCCCATCGAGATGGCGCGTTCCAAGCCGAGCAGCCGGCGCACGATGATCGTGCGGTTGGCCCACGGGCAGGCGTAGGAGACCACCAGCCGGTAGCGGCCGGGTTCCACCGGGTAACCGTCGGCGCCGTCGCGGGTGATGCGGGTCTCGATGTAGCGGGTGTCCCGCTCGTACGGCTGATCAGCCTGCACGTAGAAACCGTCTTCTGTGGACTCGTTGATGGCCATGGCTCCAGCCAACCAGGAATCCGTGACCACTGCCAGAGTCCGGCCCACACGTCTCACTCCAGGGCGCGGATCCCGTGCGGTTCGTCGTCGACGAGGGCCGCGAAGGCTTCCGTCTCAGCGATCTCGGCGACGTTGGCGAGCGCGTCCGCCTCCTCCTCGGTGGCCCCCTCGAGGGCGCGCGCGAGTTCGGCGGCGACGTTGATGTAGCGGGCCTTGCGCACTTCCGGCTTGTCGATCTCTTCGGCCACCGTCTTCGCGATCACCCGGCGGATCTCGGCGTCGACCTGCGCCAGGTTGCGGATGATCTCACCGCGCATGTTCCGCGAGTTCACGTCCACCACCACGTCGCGCGGCGCCGGCGGATCCACCTCGATGCGCAGTTCCAGCGGCTTGGCGCAGCGCACCGTCAACGGGAGCGTGATCAGGCCTTCGACGTCGTAGTGGATGCGGTCGACCTTCAGATCGATCAGCAGTCCGATGGCCAGCGGCAGCTTCACGGTGAAGGTGATCAGCTCCCCCACCACGCGGGTGATCTGCGGATCGGCGATGTGCACGTCGGCGACCACCTTGACCACACCGCCGGGTCCGGCCGGCAGTGGTCCCACCTGGAACTCTTCGCCCGCGATCGCGCTGAAGGCGGCGCCGATACGCGACTCGGTGACCGCTACTTCGAAGAAGCTGCGGCCGAACTCTTCGTACGACAGATACTCGGGCACCGCTCCATTGTGACGCAGAACCCTGCGGGGCAGCCAGCCGACTCCCCGCCCACGGCGTCAGCGACGCGGCCGAGCGGAGGCGTCCGGCACCCGCGGAGGACACGGCGTCATGGGGAGCGTCGCGAGTTCGAAATGCCACCATTCGTTGTCGAACGAGCGGCACAATCCGTACCGAAAGCCGTTGCGCTGCAGCCACGCCGCACCCGCGCGGGGTGCGACGTCGATCGCCTGTCCGGTCACATGGGTCGACTCGTTCGGCGGCAACACCCACCGGCGGGCGGCCGACGCGCTGCCGTACGTGCGCAGCCCGTCGCGCCACAGCGCGGCCTGTTCGGCGCGGCTGCGCTTGCCCGAGTTGATCCACAGCGGCACCCCCGCCGCATGGGCTTCGTGCGCGGCCAGGGTGTAGGCGATCGCCAACTGGGGCGTCAGTCCCTCGGTGTCCGGCGCCAGCAGGCTGGGCGGCGCCGCCTGCGCCGTCGGCGTCGTGGTCAACGGCAGCAGGAGCGCGGCGGCCGTCGTCGCGACGACGGCACCGGCGGTGCGGAGGGTGCGAACGACGGCCAAGGTTCCTCCGTGGGCAGGCGGGCTTCTTCCGCCTCATTCTGCCAGGGCCGATCGCCCGCCACCCGCCGACGTGGGGTCTCGGGGTCGGCTATCCCCGCGGCGGGAGCCGCTGCAGCAGGTCGTCGACGGTGTCGGCCTGCGCGGCGGGTTTGACGTCGGCACCGATGCGATAGCGCTTGACCCGCGCGAAGCGCAGCGCGAGGCCGCCGGGATAGCGGCTCGACCGCTGCACGCCGTCGATCGCCACCTCGACCACCGTCTCCGGGGCCAGCGCGAGGGAGTACCCGTCGTCGCCGGTGGCGATGGTCGGAAAGTACTCGGTCTGCCAGCGCAGCAGGTCGTCGGTCAGCCCCTTGAACGTCTTGCCGACCATCACGAAACCGCCGGCGTCACCGAACCGTCCCTGCGGGTCGCGGGCACCCAGGTGCAGGTTCGACAACCAGCCGGCGCGTCGTCCCGAGCCGCGTTCGACGGCCAACACCACCAGGTCGAAGGTGTACACCGGCTTCACCTTGATCCAGTCCGCGCCGCGGCGGCCGGCCGCGTACGGGGCGCCCAGTGCCTTGACCACGACGCCCTCGTGGCCTGCGGCCAATGCCGCGTCGAACGTGTCCCGCGCAGCACGGGCTCGCTCGGCGGAGTCGGCAACCGCACCGTCGCCCGGGATCAGCGCACCGGGAATCAGGGCACCGGGAATCAGGGCCGGGCCGACGATCGCCTGCAGCAGCTCGTGCCGGTCGGACAGCGGGGCGTCGACGAGGCTGCGGTCCTGCGCGTACAGCACGTCGAAGAAGCTGACCGACAGCGGCCGGTCGCCGGTGGCCCGGCCGCCGAACCGGCTCATCGTGTCCTGGAAGGGCCGGGCCCGGCCGTCGGCGTCGAGGGTGAGCGTCTCGCCGTCGAGCACCAGGTCGCCACCCGGGAAACCGCCGACCAGTTCGACGATCTCGGGGACGCGGTCGGTCACTTCGGCCAGACTCCGCGTGTAGGCGCGCACCACGCCGTCGACCCGGTGCACCTGCAGCCGCGCACCGTCGAGTTTGTATTCGACCGACACCGGACCGAGCGCTGCCACGGCCTCCTCGACGCTCGGCGCCGACGACGCCAGCATCGGCTGCACCGGCACGCCCGGAGTCAACGTGATCCGGGTCAGGTCCTCCCCCGCCAGCGCGGCGCGCGCGGTCTCGCCGAGGTCCCCGGACAGCATGGCGGCGCGCCGGACCACGGCGACCGGCACCGCCGCCGCCTGTCCGATCGCATCGGTCAGCACACCGGCCAGCGCACCGGTGCGCATCTCGCCGGTCAGCACGCGCACCAGAAAGTCCTGTTCGGTCGCGGTCGCCCGGCCGAGCAGGTCGGTGAGCGCCGCGGTGCGTCGCGCAGCGCTGCCGGCGCCCCGGGCGGTCGCCAACGCGGTGAAGGCCTCGTCGACGTCCTCGATGCACAACGACGCGGTGTCGGCCGGTGACGGGCGCACGTTCGCGACCGTCCGCCACCCGATGCCGAGGCGGCCCTGCACCGGGCTGCCCAGCAGCAGGCCCACCGCGATGGGCGCCTGCGCCGGCGGCACCTGCGCGAGCGCCGCCGCCAGCGCGGCGATCTTGGCCGTGCGCGCACGCGTCGCGGCCGCCTCCGCGGCGGCCGACACCAGCGCGGAGAGCGCGGGCGACGCCTGCGGTCCGGACATGCCCCGAGCCTAGACCGAGGCCACCCGCTGCCGTCGGTTCGCAGCTACCGTGAAGTCATGGCTCCTTCCGGCACCACCGCCCCGCGGCGCGCCCGGGCGGTCGGCGACCTCGGTGCGCTCGACGCGCTGATCACCACGTGCCGCGCATGTCCGCGACTGGTGGCGTGGCGCGAGGAGGTGGCTCGCGAGAAGCGGGCCGCGTTCGTCGACCAGATCTATTGGGGCAGAGCGGTTCCCGGCTTCGGGCCGACGGATGCCCGCCTCCTGATCCTCGGTCTGGCCCCGGCCGCGCACGGCGCCAACCGCACCGGCCGCATGTTCACCGGCGACCGCAGCGGCGACTTCCTGTACGCCGCCATGTTCGCGACGGGACTGGCCAATCAGCCCGACGCCGTGTCCGTCGACGACGGACTACGACTGATCGGCGCACGCATCACGTCACCGGTGCACTGCGCGCCGCCACAGAACAAGCCGACCCCCGCCGAGCGGCGCACCTGCTCGCCGTATCTGGCCCGCGAGCTGGAGTTGCTGGCGCCGACCCTGCGCACCGTCGTGGTGCTGGGTGCGTTCGGTTGGCAGGCGCTGCTGTCGGTGCTGATCGACGCCGACTGGGCGGTGCCGCGGCCGCGACCGAAGTTCGGGCACGGCGCCGAGGTTCGGGTGCAGCACCCGGACGGCCGCCGCCTGATCCTGCTCGGCTGCTTCCACGTCAGTCAGCACAACACGTTCACCGGGCGCCTCACGCCGCAGATGCTGGAGGCTGTGCTCGCGCGCGCCGACGCACTGGCGGGCGGGGCGGGACTGCAGGACCAGAACGCACGACAACCGGAGGACGGGCCGCAGCGATGACGGAGAAGACCGTGCGGGTGCGCCGCATCTACGAGGATCCGGCCCCGGACGACGGCGCGCGGGTACTGGTGGACCGACTGTGGCCGCGCGGCCTCAGCAAGGACCGCGCCCACCTGACCCTGTGGTGCAGGGAAGTGGCGCCGTCGACCGGGCTGCGCAAGTGGTACGCCCACGACCCCGCCAAGTTCGACGAGTTCGCGCAGCGGTATCGCGACGAGCTCGCCGACGACGAGCAGAAGCAGGCGCTGGCCCGGCTGCGTGAGTTCGCTGCAGCGGGGAACCTCACGCTGCTGACGGCCACCAAGGAGCCGCAGATCAGTGAGGCGCAGGTGCTTCGTCAGCTCCTCGACGGCTGACCTCGTCGACGCGGGAGCGCGTCCACCGGACGCCCACCTCCCGGATCACGACCGCGGAAATGAGCACGAGAAGCACCAGCCACGGCGTCACCACCACCGATCCCCGCGCCGGATCGGCCCAGGAAGCGCCCACCAACAGCACACCGGCGCCGACCGCGGTGGCGGCCGGTGCGGCCGCACTCCAGAGACCGCGTGGCGGCAACACACTCTCGGCCACCGCCGCGCATGCCGCGACCACCAGCCCGACCACCGCGGCGGTGGCCACGATGTTCCACTGGGTGAATCCGGAGCCGATGCTGTGGACGGGCGTGTAGGCGGTCCAGCCGAGGTCGGTTTCCACGTAGTCGGCGTAGCGGCGCGGCATTCCGTCGCCCGGGAGCGCTCCGATGTGCAGCACGGTCGCCACTACGAACAGCCACCACCCGAGGTCACCGATCCACCGCATCCAACTGACTATCCCCCGACTGCGCACGACGCGACTCTATCGGGCACGCCCACCGCGACTGCGCCCCGCTACGGTGGACGGATGCGCATCGTCCTCGCCGCCAGTGTCGTCCTCGTCGACGAGGACGGACGTGTGCTGCTGGTCAAGCGCGGCCACGACCCGCAGCGCGGCCGCTGGTCGGTGCCCGGCGGTCACGTGGAGCCTGGCGAGACGTTCGAGGAAGCCGCGGTGCGCGAGGTTCACGAAGAGACCGGCCTGGAGGTGACCGTCGGCGAAGAACTGTGGACCGCGACGGTGCCGTTCGGCGACGACGAACTCTTCGAGGTGCACGACTTCGCGGGCACCGTCACCGGCGGCGTCCTGCGTTCGGGCGACGACGCCGAGGAGGTCCGGTGGGTGGCCCCCGCCGACTTGGCGGACCTGCCCCTGACCACCGGGCTGCTCGGCTATCTGCGCGGCGCGGGCGTGATCGCCGCGAACAGCGAGTACCGCTAGTCGTTCAGGCTCAGCTGTTCCACGTAGCCGCCCTGCCAGACGGCGTCGAACGGCGCGTTCCCGCTGACCCGCGCTGCGATGCCGGCGGTGACGAACTCCTTGGCGAAGGCCACGGCGTCGGCCACGGCGGCACCCTTGGCCAGTTCCGCGGTGATCGCGGCGGCCAGGGTGCAGCCCGCGCCGGAGACCCGCTCCTGCCCGATCTTCGGCGCGCGGAACACCGTCACCGTCTCGCCGTCGAACAGCACGTCGATGGCGTCGTCGCCGGGCAGGTCGACGCCGCCCTTGGCGATCACGTACTCCGGGCCGAGCGCGTGGATGCGGCGCGCCGCCTCGATCAGGTCCTCTTCGGTCTGGATCTGCTCGATGCCGGAGAGGATCTGCGCCTCGAAGCGGTTCGGCGTCACGACGGTGGCCTGCGGCAGCACCTTCTCGCGCAGCGCGGTGTCGGTGTCGAGAGCGGCGCCGGGCTCCTGCCCCTTGCAGATCAGCACCGGGTCGAGCACCACGTGCCGCCAGCGGCGGCTGTTCAGCGAGTCGGCGACCACGTCGATCGTCGCCGGGGTGCCGAGCATGCCGATCTTCACCACGTCGAGGTCGTACACCCCGTTGGCGGCCTCGAACTGGTCGGCGATCACGCCAGGCTCCACGGGCACGAAGCGGTGACCCCAGCCGTTCTTCGGGTCGAACGACACGATGCACGTGATGGTACCGACGCCGAAGACGCCCAGCTCCTGGAAGGTTTTCAGGTCGGCCTGCAGACCGGCGCCGCCGGTGGCCTCGGAACCTGCGATGACATATGCGAGATCAACCACGGCTACGAGGGTACGCGGCGCACTATCCTCGGCCGCATGACCGCACCCGTACTCGACGACGTCCTAGCCGAACTCGCGGAGTTGCGCGACCCCACGTTCCTCGCCGTCAACACCCGTCACGGCGACGATCACGCGGTGCACCTCACGGCGCTGCGCGCGGTCGCCAAGAAGTTCAAGGCGCAACCCGATCTCGCGACAGCCCTGTGGGCCACCGACGACAGCGCCGCGCGCCTCCTGGCGATCCTCGTGTGCCGACCCAAGCAGTTCCGCCGCGACGAGTTGGACACCATGATCCGGCAGACGCGCACCCCCAAGGTGCACGACTGGCTGGTGGGCTACGTGGTGAAGAAGAGCCCGCATGCCGAAGAACTGCGGGTCGCGTGGCTGGCCGACGCCGATCCGGTGGTCGCCAGTGCGGGCTGGGCGCTCACCGCCGACCGGGTGGTGCGGGCGGCCAAGGCCGACGACCTCGCGAGCCTCGACCTCGACGGTCTCCTGGACGTAATCGAAGCGGAGATGGCCGACGCGCCCGAGCGCCTGCAGTGGGCCATGAACACGTGCCTGGCCCACATCGGCATCGAGGACCCCGGCCGGCGACCGCGCGCGCTCGCGATCGGCGAACGCCTCGGCGTGCTGCGCGACTACCCCACCGCGCCGAACTGCACCTCGCCCTATGCGCCGACGTGGATCACCGAGATGGTTCGACGTCGCCAGAGCTGAGCTGGACGCGCAGAATCCGGTCGTCGTTGGCGCCCGGCCGGCCGCGCCCGTCGGTGTTGTTGGTGAGCACCCACAGCGAACCGTCGGGCGCCACCACCGCATCGCGGAGTCGACCGGCACCCTGGAGGGTGTCGGTGGTGCCCCACGGCGCACTCGCGGAGACGGTGCGCAGGCGTTGCCCGCGCAGGTTGGCGATCACGATCCGCCCGTCGTGGAAGGCGATGCCGCTGGGGCTCGCCTGCTGCGGTGACCATTGCTGAACGGGATCGACGAAGCCTTCGCGCCCGGCGATGCCCTCCACCACCGGCCACCCGTAGTTGGCGCCCTCGGTGATCACGTTGAGCTCGTCCCAGGTGTCCTGCCCGAACTCGGCGACGAACATCGTGCCGTCCGGCGCCCACGCCAGTCCCTGCGAGTTCCGGTGGCCCATCGAGTACACCCGCGCCTGCACCTGGTCCGGGGTGCCGTCGGGGTCGGCGATCTGCAAGATCTTGCCGGCCAGCGAATTCGGGTCTTGGGCCCGGTCCGGCTGCCCCGCATCGCCGGTGGTGGCGTACAGCCGGCCGTCGGGGCCGAAAGCGAGGCGGCCGCCGTTGTGATGGGCCGAGACCGGAATGCCGTCGACGATCACCTGCCCGTCGCGGAGCGACAGTGCGCCGGGCTCGCCGTCGATGGCGAAGCGTTCGATGCGGTTGTCGGATGCGGTGGAGTAGTACGCGTACAGGTAGTCGTCGCGGACCGCGAGGCCCATCAAGCCGCCCTCACCACCGGCACGTA
Organism: Gordonia alkaliphila; assembly: GCF_039542465.1. NCBI lineage: Bacteria > Bacillati > Actinomycetota > Actinomycetes > Mycobacteriales > Gordoniaceae > Gordonia > Gordonia alkaliphila. The sequence continues at coordinate 159,111 of NZ_BAABIE010000008.1, forward strand.
CCCCGTCGACGCGGGCCACTTCGCGGGACTCGCCGTCGGCGTCGAGCTCTACGATCCGTGCCGAATCGCGTTCACTGACCAGCGGCGTGTCGCCATAGAAGGCGATCGACCAGGGCGCGTCGAGTCCCGTCGCCACCTCTGACGCACCCGCCTCGACGGTCGTGGCGCTGGGGAGGGCCACGTCCTCGGCCGAGCATCCCACGACCAACCCCAACGTCACCAGCGATGCCGCCCAACGCGCTGCTCTGCGTGCATACATGGATCGATTCTGCGCGAATGGTTGCGCGCACGCAATGGTCCCTTTGACCCTGACACGGTGTCAGGCCGTTCACTCGGTATCGGGTACCGACCCGGAACCGTAAGGAGAAGCCCATGACCGTCTCGATGCGCCACGAACAGGTGTCGACGGCACTCACCGCACCGAACGCCTCGGTGCGGCTGCGTGCAGCACTCGCCGCGGGCACCGAACCCGCTGCCCGCTATCCCGCGCTCCTAGTGCAGCGGTGCGCGATCGAGCGGGATTTCTTCGTCCGCGACATGCTGACCTGGGCGCTGGTTCGCCAGGACGTGGAGGCGACGTTGCCGCTGCTGCTGCGCGAGGTCCGCGGCCGTGGATCGGAGGCGAAAAGCCAAGCGCTGCACACGATGTCGAAGATTGGCGACCCGCGGGGCTGGTCGGCGATCACTCCAGAACTGCTCGACTCCCCCGACGACGATCTCGCCGCGAGCGCGTGGCGCGCCGCGGTGGTGCTGGTGCCGGACGATCTGCGCGAGTCGCTCGCCTGGTCGTTGGCCGCACGTCTGGGCCGCGACGATCGGCCGCTGCGCCGCAGTCTGAGCCGGGCCCTGGCGGCACTCGGCCAAGCTGCCGAAAGCCCGCTGCGGGCCGCCGCATCGAGCGACAATGAGGCGGTGCGTGTGCACGCCGCCGCCACACAGCGGCTGCTCGACGACCCCGACGCCGGACTGGACGAGGTGTAGACGACCATGCAGATCGGCGAGGTGGCACAGCAGTCCGGCGTCAGTGTCCGCATGCTGCGCCACTACGACAAGATCGGGCTGCTCACGCCGTCGACGCGATCGGCGGGCGGCTACCGCGAGTACGACGACGGCGATCTCCAGCGCCTGTTCCGGATCGAGAGCCTGCGGACCCTCGGCCTGTCCCTCGCGGAAGTCGCTGTCGCACTGGCGGATTCCGGGGCGGACCCGGGCGCACTGATCGACCGGCTGATCACGCAGACGAAGGAACGACTCGCCGCCGAGGCCGATCTGCTGGAGCGCCTGTCGACGCTGCGGTCGGGCGCGCCGCAGCGATGGGCGCAGGTGGAGCAGCTGCTGCCGTTGATCCGCGGCCTGCAGTCGGTGCAGCCGGTACGACGCCAACTCAGCGCACTCGGCATGGACGCGGGCGACGCGGTCCGCCTGGCGGAGCCGTTGACCCAGGCTGTGCTGGCCGAGACCGAGCCCATTACCGCGGGTGCGCTCAAGTGGGCGCTGCGTCGCTCCGGCGATGCAGCGCTCGGCCCGCTGGCGTCCGCGCTCGACGACCCCGACCCGCTGGTGCGACGTCGCGCCGTCGAAGCGATCGCCGAGTCACCGTCGGACGCGGCGACCGCCACGCTGTCGGCGCTGCTCGATCACGACGATCCGGTACTGCGGCGGCGGGCCGCACTGGCCGTCGGGCCGCGGGGTGTGGCCCAGGCCCTGCCGGTGCTCCTGCAGATGGTGATCGACGGCGTGGCCGACGTCGATGCCGCCGAGGCCCTCGGTGCGCTGGCGCGGCGGCGCGACCGCGCCGAGGACCTGGTGGACCTGCTGGTGACGCAGGTGAACGCCGCCGCCGATCCCGGCGCGCGGTTGCGCCTCACGCAGGCCCTGGCCGAGGTGCCGGGGCCGCCCACGGTGGCAGCGCTGTCGCGCCTGCGCGACGACGAGGACCCGAACGTCGCCCGCTCGGCGAACTACCTGGTCCGGTTGTTGTCCTCGTCGTCGTGACGTCCCCGCTGGGCGATCAGGAGTCGCGCAGCTCGCGCTTGAGCAGCTTGCCGCTCTGGTTGCGCGGCAGCGACTCCACAAAGCGGATCGCCTTGGGCACCTTGAACGGCGCCAGGCGCTCCTTCACGTGGGCGATCAGTTCGGTTTCGGTCACCTGCGCGCCGTCGCGGACCACGATCACCGCGGTGATCGCTTCGATCCACTTCTCGTCCGGCACACCGATCACCGCGACCTCGCCCACCGCGTCGTGCGTGTAGAGCGCGTCTTCCACTTCGCGGGAGGCGACCAGGATGCCGCCGGTGTTGATCACGTCCTTGATGCGGTCGACCACCGTGAGGTAGCCCTGCGCGTCACGGGTCACGAGGTCGCCGGAGTGGAACCAGCCGCCCTCGAACGCCGCCGCGGTGGCCTCCGGGTTGTCCCAGTAGCCCTCGCACAGCTGCGGCGACCGGTACAGCACCTCGCCGGGTTCGCCGTCGGGCACGTCGTTGCCGTCGGCGTCGACCACGCGGGTCTGCACGAACAGCACCGCGCGGCCGGCCGACGACGGCCGCTCCGCGTGCTCCTCCGGGCGCAGCACGGTGGCCAGCGGACCGATCTCCGACTGACCGAAACAGTTGTAGAAGCCCAGGTCCGGGTACTTCTCGCGGAGACGATTCAGGACGGTCACCGGCATGATCGACGCCCCGTACTGCGCCTTACGCAGGGACGACAGGTCGCGAGTGTCCAGGTCCGGGTGTGCGGCCAACGGCACCCACACGGTCGGGGCGAGGAAGAGCGCACCGATCCGGTCCGCTTCCACGATCCGCAGAATCTCCGGGATGTCCGGCGCGGGCAGCAGCGTGACGGTGGCGCCGACCGCGAGGTACGGAACCATGAACACGTGCATGCCTGCCGAGTGGTACAGCGGCATGCAGATCAGCGGGTTGTCATCGGCGGCGAGGTCGAGCGCCACGATCGACGACGTGTACTCGTGGACCAGTGCGCGATGAGTCATCATGGCGCCCTTGGGCTTCGACGTGGTGCCCGAGGTGTAGAGCAGCTGCACCAGATCTTCGCCGGAGGCCGCCGACTCGAAGTCGAGCGCCTCGCCCGCGGTCGCCAATTCCAGCAGCGAACCGTCCGCCTCCCGCAGCGGAAGTACATGTTCGACGGCGGTCGCGCTCAGGACCGCGTCCAACTGCGAGGCCAGTGCCGGATCCACCAGCGCGGCGCGGGCGCCGGACTGCGCCAGCAGGTAGCTCAGTTCCTCCCCGGTGAGCGCGTAGTTGATCGGCACGTGCACCAGACCGGCGCGCGCCGCGGCCAGGTAGCCGATCACGTAGGCATCGGAGTTGGTGCCGTAGGCGGCGACGCGGTCGCCGGCCGTGAGCCCGAGGTCGAGAAGTGCAGCCGCGGCCCGCGAGACAGCGTCGTCGAGCGCCGCGTAGGTCAGTTCGCGGCCACCGAAGCGCAGGGCGACCCGCTCCTTGTTGACGGCGGCGCTGCGTCGCAGGATCCCGTCGATGGTGTTGGCACGAGCATCGCCGCCGCGCGCCGCAGCCGTGTTGATGTCAGTCACAGTTCACCGTTCCAATCACTTATGTCACTCGGTGCCATTCACCCTAGTCTCCCGACGGTGCGGGGTCGGCGGCCGAGGGCCAGTAGTGACTGTCCGGGGTCGCGCGGGCACCGAAGATCGCCTGGCCGACGCGAACACAGGTCGATCCTTCTTCGATAGCGACCTCGTAGTCGCCGGACATGCCCATCGACAGTTCGCCCGGCCCGAGCAGGTCGGCGTCCACGTCCCGGACCCGTTCGCGGACCGCGCGGAGCCGACGGAAGCACCGGCGGACCAGTTCGGAGTCCGGGGTGAACAGCGCCAGCGTCATCAGACCGCGGACGCGCAGGGTGGGCAGGTCCGACACCTCGCGCAGAAACTGCAACACGTCGGCCGGTTCCAGCCCGTACTTCTGCGGCTCGGCCGACGTGTTCACCTGCACCAGCACGTCCAGAGTGCGGTCGGCCGCCGCCAGTCGTCGATCCAGCGCCTGCGCCACCCGCATGCTGTCGAGCGCTTGGAACTCGTCGGCGAAGGCCACCACGTCCTTGGCCTTGTTGGTCTGCAGATGGCCCACCACCGACCACGAGACGTCGAGATCGGCGAGCGCCGCGGCCTTGCCTTTGGCCTCCTGCACCTTGTTCTCACCGAGTTGACGGCACCCCGCGGCCACCGCGAGACGCACGCGGTCAGCGGGCACGGTCTTGGAGATCGGTAGAAGGCGAACCTCGTCGGGATCGCGTCCCGCACGGGCCGCGGCCGCGGCGATCCGCGCCCGGACGGCCGCGAGGTTGGCGGCGAAATCGGCGACTGTCACGGCTTCCGGATAGCGAACCGGCGGTGTGCTCTCGTCCATGTCCCCCATTGTGGGCCACAAACGCGGTCGGCTTCCGTAGCGTCGCAGGCATGGACCGTCTCCACGAACTGCTCCCCGGCTCTTGGCCCGACGACCCCACCCTCGCCGATCTGGCCGGATCAGCGTCCAGCGCACTGGGCTTCGGCGCCGACCGACCACTCCCCATTCCGGACAGCCACACCGTGGTGATCCTCATGGTCGACGGACTGGGAGACCTGCTGCTGCACGAACATTCGGTGTTCGCGCCGACGCTCCTCGCCCATCGCGCCATGCCGCTGCGGGTCGGCTTTCCGTCGACCACGGCCACCAGTCTCACGAGTCTGGGCACCGGCCTGCCGTGCGCCGAGCACGGCGTCCTCGGCTACAGCTTCGCACCGCGCGACCTCGATCCGGCCGTCGAGCACACTCTCAACGCCCTCCGGTGGACCCTGGACACCGCCGACGGGCCGCCCGCCGACGGCCTCTACCCGCCGACCGAGGTCCAGCCGATGCCGTCGGCGTTCGACGAGCTCACCCACGCCGGCGCCGCGGTGATCACGCTGATGCCCGAACTCTTCCGCGAGTCGGGCCTCACGCGCGCCGCCTACGGCACTCCCGCGGACTATCGCGATGCCTCGTCGCCGAATGCGGTGCGCGACCAAGCCGTCGAGCTGTTGGCGGCGGGCGATCAGGGACCTCGGCTGGTCTATGCCTATCTGCCCAACCTCGATGCGGCCGGTCACCGGTGGGGACCGGGCACCCCGGAGTGGCAGGAACGGCTCCGCCGGATCGACGACGTGGCCGCGGCCATCGTCGAGGCCCTGCAACCCGGCGCCACGCTGGTGGTGACCGGTGACCACGGCATGATCACCGCCGGGCGCCGCATCGACATCGACACCACGCCGGCGCTGACCGAGGGTGTCCGGGCCGTCGGCGGCGAGGCGCGCGTCCGCCACGTCTACGCCGAGCCCGGTCGCGCCGACGATGTGTTCACACGCTGGGCACACGAACTCGACGGCCACGCGCACGTCGCCACCCGCGACCAGGTGCTGGCCGAACGCTGGTTCGGCGCCCCCGCCGCCGCGCACGTCACCGAACGCATCGGCGACGTGGTGGCCGTGGCAGGACGGGACACGCTGCTCACCCGCAGCGTCCACGAACCGATGGAGACGATGATGCCGGGCCACCACGGCGGCTGGACCGTCGCTGAACTCCTGGTGCCGCTGATCATCGCCACCGGCTGATCAACCCGACCGGGTGGGTCCGCGCCGCACCGTGCGGCGCGGACCCGACGTCGATATGGAATTCTCCAACAACGCATCGCGTTGGAAGCGTGGCTTCCGGCAGTACTCCCCCGGACTCCGGCCGGTCCGAATGCGACAGATAGGTCCGCACCACCTGCGTCACCGCATCGGCACGCCGCCGCTTCGCCGACCGCGTGTCCTCCGAGCCGTCCGGCTCCGGCACCGGCCGCGTCAACGGATCCAGCGCCGCCCACAGTTCCTCCGCCGCGAGTGTGTCCAGATCCAGGGTCACCGCCACCCGACCGTCGTCGGTGCGGTCCATCGTCATCGCGTTCAGATCATCGCGTTCGGCGACGGGCACCCGCGCCGGCGTGGTCTGCACCAGCAGCGCGCCGACGACCTTGGCCCGCTTCTCCTCCGATAGGTTCACGCGATCGGTCAGGTGTGCCAACCCGGTCACCACCGCGTCCGCTTTCTCCGCCGACAGCGCACCGTCGCGCATGCCGCGCGTCACCGGCCCCGCGTCGTCGTCCGCTATCGCCTTCCCCAAGCGGGCGGCCCGATACGCCACCGCGGGTGCGGCATCGCGTTCGGTCAGGATCGCCGCAGCCGACCGAACATGCTTCCGCGCTGGCAGAAGCCGGTCAGTACAGCTGCGTCCATGTCGGACCGCTCAGGGGCCCGCCGCGGTCAGTTGCCCGCCAGTCGGACGAACCATAGACCGCCCATCAGCACCGCGTCGTCGCGCCAACCGGCACCGTCGAGGCCGAGGTCCAGCGTCGTGATCCACCGATCGAGCTGAAACTGCTCGACGAGGTTGCCCGCACCGAGGAATACCGCGAAACGTCGAGCATCACCGCCACCGTGATCGCGAACCGACTCATCCTCGGCAAGGAGCGGCCGCCAGACGAACGTCACGAGCACTCCGAACGGCGCGACCTCCGTGACGCCGACCTCCCGCATGTGCATCCAGGGCGAGCGGCCGCCCGGCTCGACGGCGATCCACCCGTCGCGTGTCGTCGACGGCGGGGCGGGAGCGAGCGACGTCGCAACCCGCAGATATTCGCGCACCGACTGCACCGACGCAGTCAGCTCCGCAGCGAAATCGATCGCCGGCACGTCCATGCCGCAAACCTAGTCCCGCGGCACCCCTTCCCGCGAGAGTTCTCGGTTCCCGCGGCCCCTCCCGACGCCCGCGGGAACCAAAGCCTCTCGCGGGAACGGAAGCATTTCGCGGGAGCTGCGGGGGTTCAGTGCCCCGGCGATGCAGCAACGCCCCGGTTCTAGGAACCGGGGCGTTGCTGTGAAGAGCTCTTAATCAGACCGCAACGACGTTGGTCGCCTGCGGACCCTTGGGGCCCTGCTCGATGTCGAACTCGACTCGCTGCGCCTCTTCGAGGTTGCGGAAGCCGCTGCCCGAAATCGCGCTGTAGTGGACGAAGACGTCTTCGCTACCACCGTCGGGGGCGATGAAGCCGAAGCCCTTTTCGCCATTGAACCACTTGACGGTCCCTTGTGCCATGCTGTTTTACTGCCTTCTTCAGATTGGCGGGCACAGATCTGTCACCCGCCCAACAACTATGTCACACCTCGACGCGGTCCGAAACACCTACACGCAATTATTTTCCGGCCGCGCACAACTGGTGACTCAGGGCCAGGTCAGGAGAAGCGAAGGTCCAGGGTCGCCATGCCGAAGATCTTCTTGTCGTTCGACTTCGCGGTCAAAATGACTGTGCCGCTACGGGTCTCGGCGTCGAGCGACTTGATCTTGCCGCCGTACTCGATGTCGCCGCGACCGTCGGCCGGGACCACCGCGGGGGCCGACAGGCGCACCGCGTACTTGCTGACCGCACCCGGATCGCCCGACCACGCCGAGATCGAACCGGCACCCATGCCCATGGTGAGCATGCCGTGCGCGATCACGTCCGGCAGACCGGCGAGCTTGGCGATGCTCTCGTCCCAGTGGATCGGGTTGGCGTCGCCGGCCACCCCGGCGTAGTTGACCAGGTCGCCACGGGTGAGGCCGCTGTGATGCACCGGCAGGGCGTCGCCCTTGGCGAGGTCGTCGAAGTTGCGCGAACCGACGGTTCGGGTCGCACCGGCCTGCGACTGCGGCGCGGGCTCGCCTTCGCGGACCGTCTTCACGTAGTCGGCCGCGGCGGCTTCCACGGACAGGATGTCGACGTCGTGCATCATCACCTTGGCGACGGCCTGCGCGATCCCGGGATCCACCTCGTCGGCGGACACGCCCACGACGGTGGTGGCCATGGTGTGCACCGTCTCGCCGTGCTGATCCACCAGCGTGTTGGTGATGGTGATCATGTCCTTGCCCGCGATGCGTCGCACCGAGGTGAGCTCGACGTCGGTGGTCAGCACGTCGCCGACGACGATCGGCCGGTGCTGGTGGAACGACTGCTCGGTCTGCACATAGGTCTCGTAGCCGACGACCACTTCTTGCATGAGCTTCTGGTTCGCGGCCATCGCCGGGATCGAGGTGAAGGTCAACGGCGCCACCAGCCCGCTATAACCGAGCTCCTTCGCCGCGGCGATGTCCCAGTGGGCGGGGTGGTAATCCTGCACGGCGCGCGCATATTCGCGAACCTTCTCATGCCCGATCTCATAGGTGTGGTCGGCAACGTAGTAGTGCCCGACCCGCTCGACCAACGCCGAATTCTCCGAGGACGTCATCTTTTCCTTCTCCAAACCCGCTATCGGGGAAACACTTGTATCTCGGGGAAATAGTAGTACCGTCGCCGCTCCGGTCGTCCCCGCGCGGCCCAATCGCGGACTGCGCGAGTTCTGTTGCGTGCGGGTGCACGGGTAGAATCGCGCGGTGGACCCGACCGCCGGTCGGGTCGTCACGACGTCCAGTGAAGCCGGTGCGAATCCGGCGCTGTCCCCGCAACTGTGATGCCGCCACACGGCGGATGAGTCAGGTCAGCTCCGTCGTGACGAATGACTTGATTCCTCGGAAGAAGGAACTACTTCATGACAGTCAGCAACCGCCGCCGTCGCGGTATCGCCCTCGCGAGCCTCCTCGCGACCGCCGCCCTCGTGGCCTCCTGCTCGTCGGATACCGGCTCGGGCGGGGTCACCGACACCGAAACCGCGGCCGCCCGGATCGTCTCGCTCAGTCCGTCGGCCACCGAGACGCTGTTCGCCGTCGGCGCCGGCGACCGCGTGGTGGCCGTCGACGATCAGTCGGACTACCCGGAGGACGCCCCGAAGACCGCCCTGTCCGGGTACACCCCGAACCTGGAGGCGATCCTCGGCTACACCCCCGACCTGGTGGTGTCGAATGAACTCGCGCCGGACGTGGTGTCCGGGCTCGAGCGCGCCGGGGTGACCGTCCTGGACCAGCCCGCGCCGAGCACCGTCGCCGAGGCGTACGCCCAGATCGAGAAGATCGGTGTGAGCGTCGGTGAGGGCGACGCCGCTGCCGAGCTGGTCGACGAGATGACGACCCGCATCGACAAGGCCGTCCTCGCGGCCCCGCAGGCCGACGGTCTGACCTACTACCACGAGCTGGATCAGACGTTCTTCACCGCGGCCGGCGACACCTTCATCGGCCACGTGTACGGACTGTTCGGCCTGAAGAACATCGCCGGCGCCGACATCGGCGGCGTGACCTACCCGCAACTGCAGTCCGAGCAGATCATCACCGACAATCCGGATCTGATCTTCCTCGCCGACAACCAGTGCTGCGGCGTCACCCCGGAAGCCGTCGCCAAGCGTGCCGGTTGGGACCAGATCACGGCCGTCCGCGAAGGCCGCGTGTACGTGCTCGACGAAGACATCGCCTCGCGTTGGGGTCCGCGCCTGGCCGACTTGGTGGAGCAACTGAGTGGGCTGCTGGCCACGCTGCCAGCGACGCAGCCCGCACCGGTCGGGTGACCGGCACCGACCTCGTATCCGCCGGGACAGTTCCCGGCGGCGACTCCACCCGCGGCGACGCCGGCGGGCGCTGGCAGAACCGGCCCCGCGCCCGCTGGGCGATCATCATCGGCGCGACGGTGCTGCTGGCCGCCGTGATGCTCGGGGCGATTCTCGTCGGCCCCGCCGGCCTGTCGGCACGCGGCGTGGTGCTCTCCCTGGTGGATGCGCTGCCCGGCATCGACGTCGACAGCGGCCTCACCGACCAACAGCACGCCATCCTGTGGCAGATCCGCATGCCGCGCGTGGTGCTGGGCGCACTGGTCGGTGCGACGCTGGCCATCGCCGGCGCCGCCTATCAGGGCGTATTCCGCAACCCGCTGGCCGACCCGTATCTGCTGGGCGTGTCGTCCGGCGCCGGTCTCGGCGCCACCGCGGCGATCGTGGCCGGGCTGTCGATGAGTTCGGCGGCGGTGCCCACCGCTGCGTTCATCGGCGGCGCGGCCGCTGTCACGGCCACGCTCCTGCTCGGCCGCACCGTCGGCGGCGGGCGCAGCGAGACCGTCATCATCCTCGCCGGCGTCGCCGTGGCGGCGTTCGCCAACGCCGGTCAGACCTATCTCATGCAGCGCCACAGCGAGACCCTGCGTCAGGTGTACTCCTGGCTGCTCGGTCGGCTGGCCACCGACGGCTGGAACCAGATCCAGGTGGTCGTCCCCTACGTGCTGGTGACCATCGCCGTGGTGATGGCCTTCCGCCGAACCCTCGACGTGATGCTCGTCGGCGACACCGAGGCCGCCAGCCTCGGCGTGGAACCAGTCCGGGTGCGCCTGCTCCTCATCGCGGTGGCCACGCTCGGCACCGCGGCGGTGGTCTCGGTATCGGGACTGATCGGGTTCGTCGGCATCGTCGTTCCGCATGCGGTGCGCATGCTGGTCGGGCCCGGGCACCGGCTGCTGCTGCCGCTGTCCGTGCTCGTCGGTGCCGTGTTCCTGGTCTGCGCGGACCTGCTGGCGCGCACGGTGATCGCGCCGGCCGAACTACCCATCGGCGTGGTGACCGCCGCGATCGGCGCGCCGTTCTTCCTCCTGGTCCTACGCCGCGGACGGGTGGCCCGATGAGCGCCCCCGACGTGGTGACCTGCCGCGGGCTGACCGTGGTGCGCAGCGGCCGCACCGTGGTCGACGCCGTGGATCTGACGGTGACGCAAGGTGAATGGGTCTCGATGATCGGCCCCAACGGCGCCGGCAAGACGACGCTGCTGCACGCACTGGCCGGCTTGCTGCCCGCGGGCACCTCCGTCGAAGGCGAGGTGACCGTCGCCGGTCGGCGGATCGGCCGCAGCAAACGGCGCGAGATCGCCCGGATGATCGCGATCATGCCGCAACGTCCCGTCGTGCCCGACGGCGTGACGGTCCGCGAACTCATCGCCCTCGGGCGCACCCCGCACGTCCCCCGTTTCGGTGTCGAGGGACCGCGGGACCGGAAGGTGGTCGCCGACGTGGTCGACCGCCTCGGGCTCGGGCCGCTGGCCGACCGCGTCGCGAGCACCCTCTCCGGCGGCGAACTCCAGCGCGCTGTCCTTGGCCGCGCACTGGCGCAGCAACCGAAGGTGTTGTTGCTCGACGAGCCGACCAGCGCGCTGGATATCGGCCGTCAGCAACAGGTGCTCGACCTCGTGGAACACATGCGCCGCGACGACGGCATCACCGTCGTGGCCGCCATGCACGACCTCTCCCTGGCCGCCGTCTACGGCGAGCGCATGATCCTCTTGAGCGACGGTCGCGCACTCGCCGACGGTTCGCCGACCGAGGTTCTCAATCCGGAATTGATCGGCGAGGTGTACGGCGCACGCGTCGACGTCGTCCTGCACGACGGCGTGCCGGTGGTGCTGCCGCTGCGCACCGAGCGACCGGCGTCCGACCGGGCCGAGGACGCCGAGGAAGCCGAGCCGGCGACGCCGCCGGGCACCGAGGTGTCGTCGTGACCGAGGTGGTGCTGCTGGGCAGCGGCGCGGCCGACGGCTGGCCCAACCCGTTCTGCCGGTGCGCGTCGTGCACCGCGGCCCGCGACTCCGGCGAACGACGCGGCCACAGTTCGGCGCTGATCGACGGCACCGTGCTGATCGACTGCGGGCCCGACGTGCTCGCCGCGGCCACCCACGCCGGGGTCGACCTGGCCGGGGTGCGCTACCTGCTGCTGACCCACGACCACTTCGACCACCTCGCCGGGCAAGCCCTGTTGATCCGGTCATGGGCGGGTGCCTGCACCCCGCTCGACGTGATCGGCCCGCCCGCCGCACTGGCTGCCTGCCGCGCCTGGATCGCCGACACCGACCCCGTGCGACTGAGGCCGGTTGCAGCCGGCGACGAGGTGACGTTGACCGGGAACGACGGCGACTACCGGGTCCGGGTCCTGACCGCCGCGCACACCTCGACCCTCGGCGAACCCGCCGTCCTGTACGACGTCACCGCCCTCGACGAACACGGCGATCGCGCGGCCCGTCTGCTGTGGGCCGCCGACACCGGGCCGCTGCCCGCCGCGACATTGGACGCCCTCACCGGCACCGAGCTGGATCTCCTTCTGCTGGAAGAGACGTTCGGGCGATTCATCGAGCACGGCGCCGATCATCACGACCTCGACTCGTTCCCCCGCACCCTGGCCGCCCTGCGCAGCGCCGGTGCCGTCACCACCGGCACCCGCGTCATCGCCGTGCATCTGAGCCACCACAATCCCCCGCCCGCGCAGTTGGCCGAGGTCCTCGCCGAGTGGGGCGCCGAGATCGGAGTCGACGGCATGCGCCTCCCCCTGCCGGACGAGGCCGCGACCGCGACGTCGACGCCGACGGGGCGAACACTGGTGCTCGGCGCGGTCCGGTCCGGCAAGTCGGTGCACGCCGAAACCCTTCTCGCCGACCAGGATTCGGTCCTCTACGTCGCGACCGGAGGCACCCGCGACGGCGACGCCGAATGGGCCGAGCGGGTCGCACTGCACCGGGCGCGTCGTCCCGCGAGTTGGCGGACCGCTGAAACGCTCGACCTCGCCGCCGTGCTGGACGACGCCGCCGGACCGGTCCTCATCGACTGCCTCGGCACCTGGCTCACCGGGATGATGGACCGCCACGAACTGTGGAGCGCACTCGAACGGTCCGACGACGGCGACCGCGCTCCGCTGACCCACGCCATGGCCGAGCTAAACCGTGACGTCGACGGACTGATCGCTGCCTGGCGCCGCTGCCCGCACCGAGTCGTGGCCGTCAGCAACGAGGTCGGGTCCGGCGTGGTGCCCGCGACCGCCGCGGGCCGCGTGTTCCGCGACGAACTCGGACGACTCAACACCCGGCTGTCGGTGGAGTCCGAGCAGGTCGTCCTGGTAGTCGCCGGCCGCACCCTCCCCCTGCCCTGAATCTGAGCGAGAGTCGGCCGCTGCGCGCGGAAATCAACAGTTCACCGCCATATAGAGGGCACCGTGGTCAATATGACCACGGTGTTCCTCTATATGACAGCGAAGCCGTCTGGCGTCGCATGCCTCGCCGTCAGACGTTGATGTCGAAGCCCAACTCCACGTCGCACGCCGCCTGACCGCCGCTGATCCCCCAGCTGGCGGTGTCGAGGTCGCGCACCACGATGGTGATGTGGTCGCCCGGAATCCCGAGCGCGCCGAGGCGGTCCACGATCTCCCGGTACAGCGCCCGCTTGGCGTCGACGGATCGGCCCGCGAAGCAGTCGACGGTGACGAGGGTGTAGTGCTCCGGGCTGCTCAGCGTGTGCGGCACCGCGAAACGGTGCGGTTCATGCGCCACCAGCCGAACGTGCTTGTCCTGCACGGGAATTGCGAAGGCGGCCACCAGCGAATCGTGCACGGCGTCGATGATGGCGGTCTCCACCGCGGGCGCGTGGGAGCGACGGACTTCGATCTGAGTACTCGGCATCCACGCACGGTATCACCGCCTGCGCGGCGTGCGGGCGTGAGCGCGAGCACACCGAGCGCCCGCCGTATCGAGGCCCCCACGACGACGAAATAGGATTCACCGCATGGCTTCTGACCTGCCGATCGGCACGCTCCTCGACTCCTCGACCCCCGCCTCGCTCAATCCCGCGCGGCTCAATCGACACACGTTCTGGTGCGGCCAGAGCGGATCGGGCAAGACGTACTCGCTCGGTGTGCTGCTGGAGCAGGTCCTGCTGCACACCCGACTGCCGATCGTGGTCCTGGACCCGAACTCCGACTTCGTCCGCATCGGCGAGATCCGCGAGGACGCCCCGCACGAGCAGGCTGCCGAACTCGCGAAACGCGACATCCGCGTCCTGCACTCGGCGGCGGGCCAGGGTCAGCAGCTCAAGGTCAAGTTCCTCGGGCTCGACGTCCGCTCCCGTGCCGCGCTGCTGCAGTTGGATCCGGTCCTCGACAAGCGGGAGTACAACACGCTGCTGCGCGCCGAGAGCTCCGGGGTTACCGACTTGGAGGGGCAGGCGCTGATCGACGGGCTGCGTGGCAGCGGCGATCCCGACTTGCACGACATCTCGTTGCGGATCGACAACCTCGGCGTAACCGAGTGGGACATATGGGCCTACGGCGACGAAGCGGTCACCTCCGTCGTCGACGCGCAGGCCGACGCCACGGTCGTCGACCTCGGCTCGTTCGACGTCAAGGAGCAGATGCAGACGGCTGCGCTCGCCGTCCTGGAGCACCTGTGGAACAACCGGCACGACCGTGTCGGTCGCCTGGTGGTGCTCGACGAGGCGCACAACCTGTGTTCACCGGAGCCCTCCTCCCCGCTCGAAGAGCTGCTCACCGACCGGATCGTCCAGATCGCCGCCGAAGGCCGCAAGTACGGGATCTGGCTGCTGTTGTCGACGCAGCGGCCGTCGAAGGTGCACCCCAACGCCCTGTCGCAGTGCGACAACCTCGCGCTGATGCGGATGAGTTCGGCGCACGACCTCGCCGAGCTGGGCCTGGCGTTCGGCTACGCACCCGCCGACCTCCTCGAACGCGCCATGGGATTCACGCAGGGCCAGGCGCTGTTCGCCGGCGGCTTCGCACCCGAGCCCCAGCTGATTCAGGTGGGCAAGCGGCTCACCGAGGAGGGCGGCTCCGACGTCGCAGTGCCACTGCGCTGAGCGGGCCGACACCGCCGACTCGGCGCTGAACCCGGTTGCGCCGACTACCTTTTCGGACATGGCGCACTACGTGGATCCGATCGACGGCACCGAGTACCCGATCGACGCACCGCGGTGGCGGTCGGACGCAGGACGACCGCTCTGGATCGCACCGGGCGGCGGTCTGGGGCGCGACGACATCGACGCGTCGACGGCGTCGCTGTGGCGCTACCGCGCGGCGTTGCCCGTCGAGTTCGGGCATCCGATCACGCTCGGCGAAGGGCGGACGCCGCTGCTCGAACGCGCATGGGGTGCTCTCGGTCGCCCACTGTTCAAACTCGACTTCCTCAATCCCACCGGCAGCTTCAAGGACCGGGGAACGGCGGTGATGCTGTCGTACCTGCGTGAACGGGGCGTCACAGCGGTGCTCGAGGACAGTTCGGGCAACGGCGGCGCCTCCGTCGCCGGGTACGGTGCGGCCGGCGGGATGGGCATCACGATCTTCGCGCCGTCGTCCACGTCACCGAGCAAGATCGACCAGGTCCGCGCGTACGGCGCGACGGTGGAGCTGGTGGAGGGCCCGCGCGAGGAGTCGCAGCACGCGGCGATCCGCCGGTCGGAGAGCAGCCAGTCCGGGAGCGACGCCTTCTACGCGAGCCACAACTGGCAGGCGTTCTTTCTGCAGGGCACCAAGACGTTGGCGTACGAGATCTGGGAAGATCTCGGCTTCCGCGCACCTGACAACGTGATCGTTCCGGTCGGGGCGGGCAGCAGCCTGCTGGGCTGTTGGCTCGGGTTCCGCGAGCTCGCGTCGGCCGGACAGATCTCGACACCGCCCAGGCTGTTCGCGGCGCAACCGCTGAACTGTTCACCGGTCGACGCCGCGTTCAGTGCGGGATCCGATGGGCCGGTGGCGCGACCGGTGTCCCCGACGATCGCCGAGGGCACCTCCATCGCCCGCCCCCTGCGACTGCCCCAGATGCTCCATGCCCTCCGGGACAGCGGTGGCCGCTCCGTCGCCGTCCCCGAAGCCGATATCGCGCGCGCCCTGCACGACCTGTGCGCAGGCGGACTGTTCGTCGAGCCGACCAGCGCGACGTCCGCGGCCGCGTACTCGTCGCTGCTGGCGTCGACCGCGATCACGCCGTCGGAGACGACGGTCGTGCTGCTCACCGGGTCGGGGTTGAAGGCCGCCGCGGCGGTTGCCGACGTCGTCGCAGCCGTGTACTGAGTCGGCGAGACGCCTGGGCGTCGATGCGCAACACGAATCCCGTGTTTTCGTCGAACGCACCTGCTGCGGGGCGCATACTCCCTACATGGACTCCCCCTCCGAAGCCGGCCAGCCATCCGTGTTGCCTCGCGGCGTGGTCGTCCTGATCAGTCTCGCGTGCATCGTCGTCGCCGTCGCCGGGCTCCGGTCGATCGCCGGTCTCGTCGGCCCCGTGGTGCTCGCGCTGATGCTCACGATCGCCGTGCATCCGCTGGGACGTTGGCTCCGAAAACGCGGCTGTCCCGCCTGGCTGGCCGCGCTGGCGATTCTGCTCGGGGTCTACGGGATCATCATCTTCCTGTTCGTGTCGGTGATCTTCTCCATCGCGCAGCTGGCCACGCTGATGCCCCAGTACGCGGACAAGTTCGACGGGATCGTCGACGATGTACGCAGCTTCCTGAGCGACCGCGGCATCGACGAGAGCAGCATCCACGACATGCTCGCGAACGTCGACGCGGGCAAGCTGATCTCGACGGCCGGGAGCCTGCTGTCGGGGCTGATGTCGGCGACCTCCGGCCTGATCCTGGTCCTCACGGTCGCGCTGTTCATGGCGATGGACGCGATCGGCTTCGGCGACCGGATCGCCATCCTCGATCGCATTCGCCCCAACGTCTCGAAAGCCCTCGGCGAGTTCGCCGCGGGCACGCGCACCTACCTGGTCGTCAGCACCGTGTTCGGTCTGATCGTCGCGGTGCTCGACGCCGGCGCGCTCTGGGCCCTGGGCATACCGTTGCCGTTCCTGTGGGGTCTGCTGTCGTTCATCACCAACTACATCCCGAACATCGGGTTCGTGATCGGCGTGATCCCGCCCGCTCTCCTCGCGCTGCTCGACGGCGGCGCCGGGAAGATGCTCCTGGTGATCCTCGTCTACAGCGTGATCAACATGGTGATCCAGACCGGCATCCAGCCCAAGTTCATCGGCGACGCGGTCGGGTTGTCGACCACCCTGACGTTCCTGTCGCTGGTGGTGTGGGCCTGGATCCTCGGTCCGCTCGGCGCGATCCTCGCGGTCCCGCTCACCATCCTCGTCAAGTGCCTGCTCATCGACATCGACCCGACCACGCGGTGGATGAATTACCTGATCGCCGACTCCGTCGACAAGAAACCCGCCCCCGATCCCGAAGGAACCGCGCCTGCGTGATCCCCGCGGTCGTCATCGCTCACGGAACGCGGTACGTCCACTCCGGCGTACTGAACTTGTCCCGCACCAACTCGCGCGCGGCCGACATCTCCGCGTCGGTGTAGCCCGCCTCCCGTGTGGTGTACCGCGCGCGGAAGTGCGCCAGAAACGCGTCGATGATGTCGGCACGCGTCATGCCGGTCTGCGAGCGCATCGGGTCCACCCGCTTACCGGAGCTGGTGATGCCCTTGTCGGAGATCTTCTCGCGCCCGATCCGCAGCACCTCGGTCATCTTGTCGGCGTCGATGTCGTACGACATCGTCACGTGGTGCAGGACGGCGCCGCCGACGATCCGCTTCTGCGCCGCGCCGCCGATCTTGCCCTGCTCGGAGACGATGTCGTTGATCGGCACGTAGCTGGCCTTGATCCCGACATCGGCCAGCGCACCCATCACCCACTGGTCGAGGAATTCGTACGAGCGCTCGAAGCTGAGCCCGTCCACCAGGGACCCGGGCACGACCAGCGAATAGGTGATGCAGTTACCGGGCTCCATGAACATCGCACCGCCGCCGGAGATCCGCCGCACGATGCCGATGCCGTGCCGCTGCGCCGCGTCCTCGTCGACCTCGTTGCGCACCGACTGGAACGAACCGATGACCACCAGCGGCGAGTCCCAGTCCCAGAACCGCAGCGTCGGAGGTCGCGTGCCGGCGGCGACTTCGCGCAGCAGCACCTCGTCGAGGGCGACGTGCATGGCCGGTTCCAGCACCATCGGCGCGATGACGTCGAAGACGTGGTCATGCCAGCTCGATGCGTGCCCGAGTGCGCGCCGCACCGCGATGCCGACCGACTCGGGCGTGAAGCCGACCATCGAGACGTGCTCGGGCAATGCCTGCGCGATCCGCTCGGCAAGCGCGGCCGCGTTCGCGGTGATCGGAGCACCGATCAGCGCGTCGGTGATGGTCTCGAGCGCCTCGTCGGGTTCGAGGAAGAAGTCGCCCGACAGCGCCACCTTCGTCAGTCGATCGTCGGCCGCCTCGACGTCGACCACTACCAGCTTGCCGCCCGGGACTTTGTATTCAGCATGCACGGGGACCAGCCTATCGGTGGGCGACGACGCACGGTGTCCGACGTTTCCGGTGGGAACGGGGTGGGAGATGCAGAAAACCGCTCCCTCCGAGATTCGGAGAGAGCGGTTGATCTGCGTAAACGGTCGGGCTGACAGGATTTGAACCTGCGACCCCTTGACCCCCAGTCAAGTGCGCTACCAAGCTGCGCCACAGCCCGTTTCCCTTGCGGGATTTTCGTACCCCGCAAGCGGAGCGAGGACTACATTAGCGCACCGCTCCCGCGGATCACTAATCGGCCTTCGCACCGGCGAAATCACCCGAAACCACCAGGCGATTCACGCACCCGCGACCTACGAGGCATCCGCGTTCTTGCGGTCCACCCACACCCAGATACTCGTGACGATCAGCGCGCCGACGAGCGACCAGATGATGCCGCTGGGCTCGAAGGCGAAGCCCTCGCCGGCGATCAGGCTACCGAGCGCGCCGCCGACGAAGGACCCGAGCACACCGGCGCCCAGGGCCATGCCCCAGTTGACGCCGGAGCCCTTGCTGGACCCCAGGATCCATTGCGCCGCAGCGCCGATGAGCATTCCCCAGAGGATGATTCCGATGATCAGCATGCCGGAAATATTACACAGCAGTTACTTTCGGCTGCGGGTCCGTTCGCGCTTGTCCTTGACGCGCACGTTGACGCGCACCGGCGAGCCGTCGAAGCCGAACTCCTCGCGGAGTCGACGCTCCAGGAACCGGCGGTAGCCGGCCTCCAGGAAGCCGTTGGTGAACATGACGAAGGTCGGCGGGCGGGTGGCCGCCTGCGTCGCGAACATCACGCGGGGCTGACGCCCACCACGCACCGGCGGCGGCGTGGCAGCGATGACGTCCTTGAGCCAGTTGTTCAGCTTGCCGGTGGAGACGCGGCGGTCCCACGACTCGAGGGCCTCCTCCATCGCGGGCACCAGCTTCTGCACCGAGCGGCCGGTCTCGGCGGAGATGTTGACGCGGCGGGCCCACGGCACGCGGGCCAGCTCGCGGTCGATCTCCTTGTCGAGGTCGTAGCGACGCTCCTCGTCGACCAGGTCCCACTTGTTGAACACGATGACCAACGCGCGGCCGCTGTCGATGATCATCGACAGCACGCGCAGGTCCTGCTCGGTGATCTCTTGGCTCGCATCGATCAGCAGCAGCGCCAGCTCGGCCGATTCCAGGGCCCCACGGGTCCGCAGGGACGCGTAGTACTCGTGGCCGGTGGCGGTGTGCACCTTGCGGCGCAGTCCGGCGGTGTCGACGAACTGCCACGTCTTGCCGTCGAGCTCGATGATTTCGTCGACGGGGTCGACGGTGGTGCCTGCGACGTCGTCGACCACCACGCGCTGCTCCCCGGCCAGCCGGTTCAGCAGCGAGCTCTTGCCGACGTTCGGCTTGCCCACCAACGCGATACGACGCGGACCGCCGGCGGCGTACCGCTCGCGCGGCGTCTCCGGCAGGTTCTCCAGGATCGTGTCGAGGAGGTCGGCGGCGCCGCGGCCGTGCGAGGCCGAGATCATGTGCGGCTCCCCCAGGCCCAACGACCACAGGGTCGCCGCGTCGGCCTCCGCGCGCTCGCTGTCGACCTTGTTGGCGGCCAACAGGACCGGGACCTTGGCACGACGCAGGGTGCGCGCCACCGCCTCGTCGGTCGCCGTGGCGCCCACAGTCGCATCGACCACGAGCACGATCAGGTCGGCGCTCCGCATGGCCTGTTCGGCCTGCAGGCTGATCGACGCCTGCATGCCCTTGGCGTCCGGCTCCCAGCCGCCGGTGTCGGTGACCATGAACTGGCGGCCGGTCCAGGTGGCCGGGTACGAGACGCGGTCACGCGTCACGCCGGGCACGTCCTCGACCACGGCCTCGCGGCGGCCGATGAACCGGTTGACCAGCGTCGACTTGCCGACGTTCGGTCGTCCGACGATCGCGACGACCGGCAGCTTCTCCGCCAGCTGCTCGTCGCCGTCGGTGACGAAGTCCGACAGGTCCCAGTCGGCCTCGTCGCTCCAGGTGCCGTCGCCGGGCAGCGCCTCCGCTCCCGAGAAGTCCTGTGGGGCGAAATCATCCTCAGACATCGCGCACTCCGATCCGCTCGCCGACGAGTTCGGTCAGTCGGTCGAGCACTTGCTGCAGGGTCAGGTCACTGGTGTCCACGTGCACCGCGTCGTCGGCGGGCCGCAGGGGGCTCACCGCGCGGGTGGAATCCAGGTGGTCGCGCCGGTTCACGCTGGCGAGGACCTCGTCGAGGTCGCTCGCCCGGCCGGCGGCCAGGTTCTGCCGGTGACGGCGCTCGGAGCGCGCCTCCGGCGTGGCGGTCAGGTACACCTTCAGCGCCGCCGTCGGGAAGACGACGGTGCCGATGTCACGGCCTTCCACCACCAGGAAGTCGTCGACGGCGTGCTCACGCTGGAGCGCCACCAACTTCTCGCGCACCACCGGGTTGGCCGACACCGGCGACACCGCGGCGGTCACCTCGTCGGTGCGAATCTCGCGGGAGACGTCGGCGCCGTCGAGGGTGGCGATAGTGGCGCCGTCGGCGCCGGCGGAGACCCGGATGTCGGCGGCGGCCACCACGGGGCCGGTCGCCGCATCATCGGCGGGGTCGATGCCGGCCCGCAGCACCGCGAGCGTCGCCGCCCGGTACATCGCACCGGTGTCGAGGTAGTGCGCCCCCACGCGCTGCGCCAATTGGCCTGCGACAGTGGACTTTCCGGTACCCGCGGGGCCGTCGATCGCGACGACGTCCACCGTGCCGGTCACATCCCCACCGCCTTGTACAGAGCGCCGATCTCCTTGCTGTCGAGCGCGCGCATGCTGCCCGGACGCTGGTTGCCCAGCGCGATCGGTCCGATGTCGGTGCGCACCAGGCGCTCCACCGGGAAGCCGACCTCGGCGAGGAGGCGACGCACGATGTGCTTGCGGCCCTCGTGCAGCACCAGGCGGACCAGGCTGCGGCCCTCGTGCAGTTCGAGCACGGAGAACTCGTCGACCGACGCCGGGCCGTCCTCGAGCTCCACGCCGTTACGCAGGACGCGGCCGAGGCCGCGCGGCACCTCGCCGCGCACGGTGGCCAGGTAGGTCTTGGGCACCTCGTACGACGGGTGCATCAGGCGATGTGCCAGCTCGCCGTCGTTGCTGAGCAGGATCAGGCCCTCGGTGTCGGCGTCGAGACGACCGACGTGGAACAGACGCTGCCCGGACATCACGCGCTCGGCGACCAGGTCGCCGATGCACGGGCGACCCTGCTCGTCGCTCATCGTGGACTGCCAGCCCTTGGGCTTGTTCAGCGCGAGGTACTGCTTGGTCTCGTCGATGATGATGCGCGCGCCGTCGACCTTGATGATCGAGCTCGACGGATTGATGCGCAGGCCCTGTTCGACGACGATCTCGCCGTCGACCTCGACGCGGCCGGCCGCGATGAGCTCCTCGGCGCCCCGACGGGAGGCGACGCCGGCGGCGGCGAGCACCTTCTGCAGGCGCATGCCGTCTTCGATGTACACGGCGCCCTCGCCCTGCACGTCGGCGACCTGGGTGCGGGCCGGCTTGGCGTTGTTGAGGCGGATGCGGCCGGAGGCCACATCGGGGCGCGAACCCTTGCGGTGCGGCTTGCGGCTGGAGGCCTGTTGGCCCGGGCGGCCCTTGCCGGCAGCGCTCTTGCCTGCGGTGCGCTTACCTTCTGCGCTCTTACGCCCGGACTTCGGTCCGTCGGCGCTCTTGCCGTGGGCGCTCTTGCCCTTGGCGGGCTTGCCCTTGTTGGTCGAACGGGAGCGGCGGTCGCCGTCTCCCTGTCCCGGTCTGCCGTCTCGGCTAGCGGTTGCCATGGTGAATCCTTAAGTTGTTCTCTTCTTCACTGGTCGGCGTCCTTGAGGACCTCCGCCGCAGTGTCGGTTTCCAATTCTGCCGTCGGAGCGGCCAGTTTGGCGAATCGCGGATCGTCGAGCAGCTCCTCGCCGAGATCGTCGATCACGTCGACGTCGGGCAGCAGCGGTGCCAGATCCGGGAGCTCCGACACCGATGCCAACCCCAGCCGCTCGAGAAATAGTTCCGTTGTCTCGTACATCACAGCGTGCGTCTGACCGTCCGAGCCGGCTTCGTTGATCAGCCCGCGAGCCAACAAGGTGCGGACGACGCCGTCGACGTTGACGCCGCGGATGGCGCTGACCCGGGCGCGGGTCACCGGCTGCCGATAGGCGATCACCGCGAGCGTCTCCAACGCGGCGCGGGTCAGTTTGCTGCGCGCACCGTCGAGCAGCAGGCTCTCCACGTACGGCGCGAACTCCGAGCGCGTGTAATACCGCCAGCCGTCCCCGGCGTACCGCAGGTCGATGCCGCTGCCCGCCGCGGTCAGGTCGGCCGCCATGGTGCGCAGCATGTCCCGCACCCGCACGCGATCCTGATCGACGACGGTGGCCAGCTCCTCGGTGGAGATCGGCGAATCCACCACCAGCAGAACGGCTTCCAGCGCGCCGCGCAGGCCGGTGTCGTCGAGGAACCGGTCGCCTTCATCGTCCAGCGTGGGGTCGTCGAGCGTGGGATCGGGTCGATCCGTCATTGGTAGTCCTCCGCCTCTTCGATCGCCTTCTCGAGCTCCGCCTCGTCGGCCTCACCGGTCCACGCCACCGTCAGCAGCCCCAGCGCCTCGGGCTGGGTGAACGCCACCGCCCGTTCGCGATACAGCTCCAACAGCCCGAGGAAGCTCGCGACCACCTCCAGACCGTTCGCGCAGTCGGCCACCAGTTCCCCGAACGTCAGGCTCCGCCCCGGTGCCGCACGCAGGAGTGCACTCACACGCTTGGCCTGCTCGGGCACCGAGACCGGCGAGCCGTGCAGGTGGTCGAGGCCGACGGTGGGTGTGGGCCGCGGCGCCATGGCGGCCGCCGCGATCTCCGCGAAGCGCTGCGGGTCGACGCCCAGATCCACCTCCGGCAGCAACTGCGCGTAGCGGTCCTCCAGCGACACCGCGCGCGGATAGCGTTGCAGCGCAGTCGCTTCCAGCTCGGCGAACAGTTCCGCGACCTGCTTGTAGGCGCGGTACTGCAGCAGCCGCGCGAACAGCAGATCGCGCGCCTCGAGCAGCGCCAGATCCTCCGGATCCTCCACCTCGCCGGACGGCAGCAGACGCGCGGCCTTCAGATCGAGCAGGGTGGCGGCGATGACCAGGAACTCGGTGGTCTGCTCGAGGTCGGCGTCCGGTCCCAGCGCCTTGGTGTAGGCGATGAAGTCGTCGGTCACCACGTGCAGCGCCACCTGCGTCACGTCGAGGCGATGCTGGCTGATCAGGTTAAGCAACAGGTCGAACGGGCCGGTGAAGTTGGTGAGCTTCACCTGGAAGCCGGTGGGCTCCGCCCCCTCGACAGGCCCGGACCCGTCGACGAGCTCAGGCGGCGAGGGCGGGGGCATGGCCCCGACTACTGCTCGTTGCGGGCGATGACCTCGCGCGCCAGGTTTCGATACGCCACGGCCCCAGCCGATTTCGGCGCCCAGGAGGTGATCGGTTCGCCGGCCACCGAGGTCTCCGGGAAGCGGACGGTACGGCTGATCACGGTGTCGAAGACGGCGTCGCCGAACACCTCGACCACGCGCGCCATCACGTCGCGCGAGTGCAGCGTGCGGGCGTCGAACATGGTGACCAGGATGCCGCCGAGGGTCAGGCGCGGATTGAGGCGGTCGTGGACCTTCTCGATGGTGTCGGTGAGCAGCGCGAGCCCGCGGAGGGAGAAGTATTCGCACTCCATCGGGATCAGCACGCTGTCCGCGCAGGCGAGCGCGTTGACGGTGAGCAGTCCCAGCGACGGCTGGCAGTCGATGAGGATGTAGTCGTAGCGGTCGGCCACCGGGTGCAGCGCACGCGCCAGCGCCTGCTCGCGCCCCACTTCGCTGACCAGCTGGATCTCCGCCGCCGACAGGTCGATGTTCGACGGCAACAGGTCCAAGCCGTCGACCCGGGTGCGCAGCAGCACGTCGTCGGTGGCCGCGTACGGCGCCACCAGCAGGTTGTGCACGGTCTCGTCGAGCTCGTGGTGCGGCACACCCAGCCCCGCGGAGAGTGCGCCCTGCGGGTCCAGGTCCACCAGCAGAACGCGGCGACCGGCTTCGGCGAGCGCTGCGCCCAGGTTGATGGTCGACGTGGTCTTGCCGACGCCGCCCTTCTGGTTGCAGACGGCGATCACCTTGGCGGGACCGTGCTTGTCGAGCGGACGCGGATCGGGGATGTCTCGGTACGGCCGTCCGGTGGGTCCGAGCTCGGGCGGCTCGGTGCCCTCCAGGGGCAGTTGACCAGCGGCTTTGGGCGAATCTGCGCTCACGTGTCCGCTGCTCCTCCCCGGCGGTGATCCGCCTGCGCTCGGGGGCGAATGATCGCCCGCTCGTGAATCACCCTAATGGTATCCGCTCGCCCGCCGCCGCCGTATGCGGCCGCCCGACCGCGCCGCGGCTCAGGCTTCGCCCCGAACCCGCTGTTGCAGTTCGGCTTTGCGAATCTTGCCGGCCGGCGTCATCGGAAGATCGTCGACGATCTCCAGGTGCACCGGCACCTTGTAGTTGGCCAACCGCGCCCGGCAGTGCTCGATCAACTCGTCCGGTTCGGCGGCGCCCCCGCCGGCCAGCACCACGAAATAGTGACCCACTTCCCCGCGCACCGGATCCGGCGCCCCGACACCGGCCGCGGTGACCACCGCGGGGTGTTCGACGAGGATGTTCTCCACCTCGGCCGGGTACACGTTGTAGCCGCCCTGGATGTACATCTCCTTGCTGCGGCCGCGCATCTCGATGTGGCCGTCCTCGGACATCACCACCATGTCGCCGGTCAGCAGCCACCCGTCGACGAAGGTCGCCGCGGTGGCTTCCGGCCGATCCCAGTAGCCGTCGGCGATCGACGCGCCGCGCAGCTGCAGTTCACCGTCGACGCCCGCCGCCACGGGCACTCCGTCGGCGTCGACCACCCTCGCCTCCACGCCGTCCAGCGCCAGCCCGAGCGTGGTGAGCAGCGTCTGCTCGTCGTCGTCGGTACCCGACATGACCGCCGCGCCCGAGCTCTCCGACAGGCCGTACAGGTTGAACAGGCGCGCCTCGGGCGCTGCGGCTGTCAACGCACGGAACAGTGCGGGCTCGACGTTGGAGCCGCCGGAGATGGCCAGCCGCACCGGCAGCGTCTCGCCCGGTGCGAGTTCGGCGAGCATGAGCTTCATCATCATCGGCACACCGGTGAGCCCGGTGATCCGGTGTTCGCGGGCCAGGCCCATCGCCACCGACGGGGAGAAGGCACGGACCAGGATCACCTGTCCGCCGCCCAGCAGCATCGCCAGCAGCGTGCAGGTGACGCCGCCGACGTGGTTGAACGGCAGGATGCCGAGCACCCGATCGTCGGGGCCGACGCCGGTGCGCAACACCTGGCCGGCCGCCGACGCCAGCAGACTGCGGTGCGTCAACACGGCGCCCTTCGGCGTCCCGGTGGTCCCCGACGTGTACAGGATCAGCAGCGGGCTGGCCGCATCCACCTCGTCGAGCGGGAGCGCGACATCGGCGGGCTCGGTCTCGGCCAACTCGCGGAAGTCCAGCAGACCCGACCCCTCGGGAGGCTCGACGTACACGATCGTCTCCAGGTCCGGGAGCCGGTCGCGCAGCGAGTCGTGCAGCGCGGGGAACGCGAAGTCGCCCGAGCGCGCCTCGCTGATCAGCATCGACGCGCCCGAGTCGCCGAGCATGAACAGCAGCTCGCTCTCCCGGTACCGGACGTTCAGGGTCACCACGATCGCCCCGAGCCGGGCGGCTGCGAAGAGCGTCTGCACCCATTCGGCGCGATTGTCGAGAGCGATCGCGATCCGGTCGCCCGGCCCGATCCCGCGGGCGGCCAGACCGGCGGCGACGCGGTCGACGTCGGCCAGCAGCTGCGCGAAGCTCACCCGCCGGTCGCCGTCGATCAGGAAGACGGCGTCGCCGGTCAGCGCGACCCGGTCGGTCAGCGTGGCGTACAGATCACCGGCGGGTGCAGAGATGACGTGCTCGGACAAGAAGGGCCTCCTGAAGGCGTGCTCCCCCACGGAACTGTTGTCGCGGTCACCGTAGCAGCCCGACCGAGCGCTTGTTCATATTTCGGCTGTCCGCGGTCGGCCAGATCCGCGGTCGCGATGCGGTCGGGCGACCTACCATCGGGACCGACCCCACCGGCGAGAGGAACATCCCATGGCTCTGCGCGAGATCACCTTCGAATCGGCCAACGGCCGCGACCAGGTGCACGGCTGGATCTACGCACCGGCGACCGAACCGAAGGCGATCGTGCAGATCGTGCACGGCCTCGGCGAGCATTCCCGCCGCTACCTGCACATGATCTCCGCGCTGCTCGACGCCGGCTTCGTGGTGGCGGCCGACGATCACGCCGGGCACGGCGCCACGGCGGTGGCCTCCGGAGTGTGGATGGACACCGGGGAGAACGGCGCGCGGGCCGTCGTCGACGATGAGCACACCCTGCACGATCTGGCCGTGGCGGCCCATCCCGGGCTCCCCTACTTCGTGTTCGGGCACAGTTGGGGTTCGATGATCGCCCGCGAGTTCGCCGCCGAGTACGGCGACGACCTCGCCGGCCTGATCCTCTGCGGCGTCGCCGCGCAGATCGACGGGATCGAGAACCTCGTCGACCGGCAGGCGCTGGCCGACGCGGTGGCGGCCGACGGCGGCACCGGTCCCGCGCCCGAGCTCATGGGGTCGATGTTCGCCGGGATGGTGGACCGGTTCCCGGAGGCGACGACCGGCACCGAGTGGATCGCCCTCGATCCCGGCGTGCTCGCCGATCACGCCGCCGACCCGCTGAACGCGCTCGCCGCGCCGATGACGGTGCGCTTCGTCCGCGACTTCATCGACCTGTACGACCGGGTGAACGACGGTTGGGCCGAGCGGGTGCGCCCCGAGCTACCGGTGCTGGTGGTGGCCGGCGACCAGGATCCCGTCGCCAACTACGGCGAGGGCGCCTACCACGTGGCGAACGCACTGTGGAAGAGCGGCAACCGCGACGTGCGCACCGTGGTCTATCCCGGAGTGCGCCACGAGATCCACAACGAGCCGACCACTCGGGCCGCCGTCGAGGCGGAGCTGATCGGATTCGTCGCCGCGCACGCGTAGTGCGCCGCCGCTAGCGGGCGCGTGGGTGCGCGGTGGCGTAGACCTCCCGCATGGTGTTCACCGTGACCAGCGTGTACACCTGCGTGGTGGTCACCGACGAGTGCCCGAGCAGTTCTTGGACCACGCGGACGTCGGCGCCGCCGTCGAGCAGGTGGGTGGCGAAGCTGTGCCGCAGGGTGTGCGGGGAGACCTCTTTGTCGATCCCGGCGCGCGCGGCCGCGTCGACGAGCACCTGCCAGGCGCTCTGCCGGGACAGTCGGCCGCCGCGCACATTGAGGAACAGTGCGGGGATCCCCCGTTTGTTCAAGTCCGGACGTCCGCGCACCAGGTAGGCGTCGACGGCGGCGATGGCCGGACGCCCCACCGGGACGATGCGCTCCTTGCCGCCCTTGCCGCGCAAGACCACCGCGCGATGCTCCATGTCGATGTCGTCGACGTCGAGTGCGGTGACCTCCGAGATGCGCGCTCCGCAGCTGTAGAGCAGTTCGAGCATCGCCCGATCCCGCAGTGCCCGTGGATGATCCGGTGCACCCGCGGCGTCCAGGATCACCAGCACCTCGTCCACCGACAGCGCCTTCGGCAGTCGTCGCGCGGCCTTCGGAGGTCGGACGGCGTGCGCCACGTCCTCGACGACGACGCCTTCGGCCGCCGCGAACTTGTGAAATCCCCTGGTGGCCACCAGGGTTCGCGCCACGGAGGAATCGGCGAGCGCCGCCACGCCCGCGTCCGGGTCGCCTTTACGCAGCGCCACCAGGAAATCGCGCACGTCCGCCTCGGACACCGCTGCGAGCGTGCCGATGCCGCGGTCGGCGAGGAACTGGGTGTACCGCTCGAGGTCGCGCCGGTACGACGACACGGTGTTGCGCGCCGACCCCTTCTCCACCGTCAGGTGGTCCAGGTAGCGCTGCACCACGTCGTCGACGGCGACCTGGGATCCTCCCAAAGTTATTGCCGCCCAACGAATCTCCGCGGACGATCGGTCCACGGAGCGTCCGGTGCGCGCAGTTCCACGCCGCTGCGCACGGCTTCCGCGGCGGCCAGGATCCCGGCCACGGCGCTGGCATTGACGATCTCGCCGGAGAAGGCGGCGGCCACCGCGTCGTCGAGCGAGAGCCACCGCACCTGCAGGTCGGCTTCCTCGTTCTCGCGCGGCGCGGACGCCACCGCGCGCAGGTCCTCGGCCAGGAACACACGGGTGGCCTCGTCGCAGAAACCGGCCGATGAGACCAGGTCCACCAGCGTCCGCCACGAGCCGGCCGCCAGATCCGCCTCTTCGGCGAGCTCGCGCTGCGCCGCTTCCACGGGCGATTCTTCGGGGCCGCCGTCGAGCAGACCGGCGGGGAGTTCAAGCAGGCGGCGCCCGACGGGGTGCCGATACTGGTTCACCAGCGCGATGCGGCCGCGGTCGTCGCGGGCGACCACCGCCACGGCGCCGTGCTTGGACACGACTTCCCGCTCGGCGGCCCGCCCGCCCGGCATCTCCACCCGGTCCAGGCGCAACGCCAGGATCGCACCGCTGTACACCGTCGTCGAGTCACGGACGGTGAACTCGTGCGATCCCGGCTCGCCCATCGTTACTGCCCGGTCTTCTCAGCCGAGTCCGCGTCGACGGCGTCCTCGTCCAGACCGGTGGGGTCGTAGCCCTTGAGCTCCGCCGGCAGTCGCACGGCGGTCTTGTAACGCAGCGCCGCCTCGATGAAGGCCGAGAACAGCGGGTGCGGGCGCGTGGGCCGACTCTTCAGTTCCGGGTGCGCCTGCGTGGCCACCAGGAACGGGTGGATCTCGCGCGGGTACTCGACGAACTCCACCAGGGTGCCGTCCGGCGAGGTGCCGGAGAACTGCAGACCGGACTCGGCGATCGCGTCGCGGTAGGCGTTGTTCACCTCGAAGCGGTGGCGGTGACGTTCGTCCACGTCAGTGGCGCCGTAGGCGCGGGCCACCTGGCTGCCCGGGGTGAGCGTGGCCGGGTACGAACCCAGGCGCATGGTGCCGCCCAGGTCGGCGTCACCGGCGACGGCCGCGGTCTGATCGGCCATGGTGGCGATGACCGGCTGCGGGGTGTCCGGATCGAACTCGGTGGAACTGGCTTCGGACAGACCCACCGAACGGGCGGCCTCGATCACCACGCACTGCAGGCCCAGGCACAGGCCGAGCAGCGGCACGCCGCGTTCGCGGGCGTACGAGATGGCACCCAGCTTGCCTTCGATCCCGCGGATGCCGAAGCCGCCGGGGATCATGATCGCGTCGACGTCGCGCAGCGCCGCGTCGGCGCCCTCGGGCGTCGCGCAGTCGTCGGACGGCACCCATACGATCTCGGTGCGCGCGTAGTGCGCGAAGCCGCCGGCGCGGATCGCTTCGGTCACCGACAGGTACGCGTCGGGCAGGTCGATGTACTTGCCGACGATGGCCACGGTGACGGTCTCGCGCGGCGAGTGCACGCGGTCGAGCAGGTCGCCCCACACGGTCCAGTCGACGT
Organism: Gordonia alkaliphila; assembly: GCF_039542465.1. NCBI lineage: Bacteria > Bacillati > Actinomycetota > Actinomycetes > Mycobacteriales > Gordoniaceae > Gordonia > Gordonia alkaliphila. The sequence goes on from NZ_BAABIE010000008.1 coordinate 188,771, forward strand.
CGCGGAACGGCAGCCCGAGCTGGCGCACCACGTAGGCGTCGAGCTGCTCGGAGTGCAGCACCTTGGGGATGTCGTAGATGGACGGGGCATCCGGGGTGGAGATCACGCCGTCGATGTCGACGTCGCACATCAGCGCGATCTTCTTCTTCAGCGCCTCGGGCACCGGACGGTCGCACCGCAGGATCAGCGCGTCGGGCTGAATGCCGATACTCCGCAGGGCCGCCACCGAGTGCTGGGTCGGCTTGGTCTTGAGCTCGCCGGACGGCGCCAGGTACGGCACCAGCGAGACGTGCAGGAAGAAGACGTTGTCGCGCCCCAGGTCGTGGCGGATCTGCCGCGCCGCTTCGAGGAAGGGCTGCGATTCGATGTCGCCGACGGTGCCGCCGATCTCGGTGATCACCACGTCGGGGGCCTCGCCCGAGCCGTCCGGCTCGTGCATGGCCAGCATGCGCGACTTGAGCTCGTCGGTGATGTGCGGAATCACCTGCACGGTGTCGCCGAGGTACTCGCCGCGTCGTTCCTTGGCAATGACCGTCGAATACACCTGCCCGGTGGTCACGTTGGCCGACGCACTCAGGTTGCGATCCAGGAACCGCTCGTAGTGGCCGATGTCCAGATCCGCTTCGGCGCCGTCCTCGGTGACGAACACTTCACCGTGCTGGAACGGATTCATCGTGCCCGGATCCACGTTCAGATACGGATCCACCTTCTGCATCGTCACGCGGAGGCCGCGCGAGGTGAGCAGCTGGCCGAGGCTCGACGCCGTCAGGCCCTTACCCAGGGACGACGCGACGCCGCCCGTCACAAAGATGTGCTTGGTGCCTGGCTGCCCATGGCGCTGTGATCGCAAACTGTGCTCCCGTCAAGGCTGAATACCTACGGGACTTCAGCCTAACAGCATCCAGCCCCACCTGATAACAACACGCGCGTGCGATCAGCGACCGGGCGCGGTCACCGTGATCGACGCCGCACCTTTTCCGGTGCCGTAGGCGCCCGAGCGTCCCTCGGACTCGGCCTGCAACGCCAGGATCACGGTGAGGCGCCCGGTCTGCTCGTTCACATCGTCGACGGTGGACAGCGAGTTGCCCAGCCCGGGATCGGAACGGACGACGGCGATCGGCGCGCTGCCGTCGGCGGAACCGGCGCGGCCGGCCAGGACGCCGCCCTGACCGCGCTGTGCCATCGCGGAGGCCAGACGCCCCAGCAGCTGGCCCTGTGCGCCCGAGTCGGCGGGCATGGCGCCGCCGGTCATCACCACCACGAGATCGGCCGGCTTCACCGTGCCGTCGGCGTAGTCGACGAAACCGCCCTCGCGCAGCGTCTGCAGCACGGTGGCCCGATCCTGCTCGGGCACCGGCCGCGCCCCGTCGCGCACCAGCAGTGCGGCGCCGAGCAGATCGCCCACCCGGGATCCGGAGTCGGAGAAGTCGGTGCGCAACTGCTGACCGGCCGGCACCGACTGGTCGACGATGGTCGAGAGCTTGGCGGCGTTCTCGTCGCGGACCAGTGTGGTCCGCAGACTGAGCTGTCCGGAGTAGTCGGCGCCGGCCTCGGCGAGCAGTGCCTTGACCGCTTCGGTGTCGGTGTCCGCGGCCGTCGGCCCGGTCACCACGAGCACCGATTTGCCCACCAACGTGCGGCCCACCAGTTCGGGCGTCACGGCGGTCAGGAAGCCCTGGTCGACGTTCACCTGCCGGGCCAGCGCGTCGCGTTCGTTCTCGGCGACGCCGAGCCGATCGCGTTCGGTGCCGGTCAACTGGTTCACCCGGTCCCCGATGAAGCCGGAACCGAGGAACAGGCCCAACGCCAACGCCAGGAAGACGGCGATCAGCGAGATGGCATGCTGGCGCAGCGAAATCATCCGGTGGTGGTTCCCAGTCCGCTGACCCAGTCGGTCACCTGATCCCACCGGTCGCCGAACCACGCACCGACCCCGACGTCGCCGGTGGTGATCATCAGCGCGACGACCAGCACGAGCATGGCGGCCAGCACCAGCATGGCGATCACCGCGCCGCTGACCCGGCTGCGGTACAGGGTGGCCACGGCCTTGGCGTCGACCAGCTTCTGGCCCACCTTGAGGCGGGTCAGGAAGGTCGACGGGATCTGATCGCGACGGCTGCGATCGAAGAAGTCGTTGAGCGTGCCGCCCAGCCCGACGGTGACGATCAGGTCGGCGTCGTGAAAGTCGACGAGGAGCAGCGCGAGGTCACCGGCCGAGCCGACGGCGGGGAACGTCGTCGCGCCGATGCCGAGGTCCTGGATGCGTTCCAGGCCGGCCGCGTGGCCGTCCGGGTCGGCGGGCAGCACCAGTTCGGCACCCGACTTGAGGGTCTCGTCCTTGATCTCATCGGGGTCGCCGACGATGACGGCGGGCTTGTAGCCGGCCTTCATCAGGGTGTCCGCGCCGATCCCGACGCCGATCATGACCGGCTGATACTCCTTGATGAACGGCTTGAGCGCCTTCAGGTCGGCGACGCGGTCGGAGCCGTCGCCCACCACCACCACGTGGCGGCCCTCCAGCTTCACGTCCAGCTTCGGCACGCCCACGCCGTCGATCAGCAGCGGTGATTCGCTGCGGATGAACTCGATGGAGTTGCCGGAGAACGCCTCGAGGTGATCGATCAGGCCGGTCTTGGCTTCGAGCATCCGGTCGGCGACGGCACGTTCGTCCAGCTCTGCGCCGCGCGCGACCACCCGGTCGCCCAGGTAGAGCCGGTTGTCGTGCAGACGGAGCTTGGCGCCCTCCTTGACCCGCGCGAAGACCTCCGGGCCCACCTCGTCGAGCAGCGGGATGCCCGACGCCGCGAGCACCTCGGGGCCGAGGTTGGGATAGCGACCGGTGATCGACGACGACGCGTTGACCACCGCGACCACGTCGGCTTCGACCAGCGCGTCGGCGGTGAGGCGGTCGAGGTCCATCTCGTCGAGGATGACGATGTCACCCGGACCGACCCGATCGACCAGACGTTTCGTCTTCTTGTCGATGCGCGCGATACCGGTGGTACCGGGCAGGTCTTCGGTGCGGCGCGAGAGCAGAGCTGGCATCCTCATGGCCCGATCTTGGGCCCGATCACGCCCGAGTACACGGAGGCGCGCCGTAACAACGGCAACATATGTCACACAATGCGCAGAAACCTCGCGCGCCGCACCCGTCTCGCTGGTATCGCCTCAGCCGGCTTCCGGGGTGGCCCGCGCCGCCTCGGCGGTCTCCAGCAGTTCCTCGGCGTGCGCGCGCCCGGTGTCCGAATCGCCCAGCCCAGCGAGCATGCGCGCCAGTTCGGCCACCCGCTCGGCGCGGTCGAGTTCGGTGAGGGTCGACGTCTGGCGCCCGCGGTTCCCGCCGCCGACCTTGCCGATCACCAGGTGGTTGTCGGCGAAGGCCGCCACCTGCGGCAGGTGAGTCACCACGATCACCTGGTGTCGTCGTGCCAGGCGCGCCAGACGTGCACCGATCTGGACCGCGGCGCCGCCGCCCACCCCGGCATCCACTTCGTCGAAGACCATCACTCCGCCGGCGTCGGGTTCGGCCAACACCACCTCCAACGCGAGCATTACGCGGGAGAGCTCGCCGCCGGACGCCGACTTGGCGATCGGCAACGGTCGTGCACCCTTGTGCGCCACGAGCCCGAAGTCCACCCGGTCTGCACCGTCGCCGCCTGCCGTCACGCGGTGGCCGTCCACCTCGATGGCGAGTCGGTCGTCGTCGGCCGCGGCCAACGTCACGGTGACCGCGAGTTCACTGCCGCCCATCGCCAGACCGGCGAGCTCGGCGGACACCTTGGTACCGAGCTTCCCGGCGGCCGCGGCCCGCACCGCGTGCAGTCTGCCCGCCAATTCGGCGACCTGTGCCCGCTCCTTCTCGGCCCGCGCTTCCAGCTCTTCGACGGAGCCCTCCGGATCGTCGAACTGGGCGAGGCGACGGCGGGCGTCGTCGGCCCACTCGATCACGCCGTCGACGTCGGCGGCGTATTTGCGGGTCAACAGCTTGAGGTCGCCCTGCCGGTTCAGCAACGCGTCGAGGTCCTGTGCGTCGCTGGGCAGCCCGGACAGGTAGGCCGACAGCTCCTCGCCGAGGTCGTTGACGACGACCAGCGCCTCCGCCACGCGCGGCAGCAGCTCGCGCAGCGCCTCGTCGTCGGCGCCTTCGAGCAGGGAACGGACCGAGCCGAGGCCGTCGACCACGCTGGTCGACATGCCGCCGTCACCGGAGACGATGCCGTGCGCGCCGGCCGCGGCCGCCCGCAGATCCTCCAGGTCGGTGAGCCGTCGGATCGTCGAGACCAGTTCGGCGTCCTCACCCGGTTCCGGGGCGACGGCGTCGATCTCCTCGAGCCCGAACCGCAGACGGTCGGCTTCCTGCGCGAGCGCGCGCGAATCGGCGCGACGACGGTCCAGCTCGTCGAGGGTGGCGATCCAGCGGGACCGCGCGGTGCGGTACTTGGCGAGCAGGTCGGTGGCCTTCTTGCCGGCGAACCGGTCGAGCGCCGCGCGCTGCTGGTCCGGACGGGCCAGCCGCAGCTGATCGTTCTGGCCGTGGACGGTGAGCAGTTCGCCGGTCAGTTCGCCCAGGACGGTGGCCGGGACCGACCGCCCGCCGAGGTGCGCCCGCGAGCGCCCGTCGGCGCCGACGGTTCGGACCGCGATGATCGTGTCGTCGTCGTCGGTCTGCGCACCGGTCGCGTCGAGCACTTCGTCGATCTTCGGCACCCGCTGCGCCCCGGTGGGCAGCCGGAAGCGGCCCTCCACCACGGCCCGATCGTCGCCGGTCCGCACGCGTCCCGCATCCGCCCGCGCGCCGGACAGCAGCCGCAGACTCGTCACGATCATAGTCTTACCGGCGCCGGTCTCGCCGGTCAGCACGGTGAAGCCGGGCGCGAACTCCGCTGTCGCCGACTCCAACACGCCGAGTCCGCGAATCGACAGCTCCTCGAGCACGCTCTCCTCAGCTCCTTCCGCGCCACCCGGTGACGGGCAGCGAGAACTTGGTGACCAGGCGATCGGTGAACGGTTCGGAACCGATCCGCACCCACCGCAACGACGTGTCCGCGCGCACCGCTTCGACGCGGCCGCCCGCGGGGACTTCCAGAATGCGCCGACCGTCGCAAAGGGCCACCGCCGGGCGCCCGTGCGCGTCGACCTCTACGGCGATGCGCGACCGCGGGCTGGTCACCATCGGTCGGGCGAACAGCGCGTGCGCGTTGCTCGGCACCACCAGGATCGCTTCCAGGTCCGGCCACATCACCGGTCCGCCGGCCGAGAACGCGTAGGCCGTGGAGCCGGTCGGCGTAGAGATGAGGAGCCCGTCGGCGCCGAATGCCGAGACCGGTCGGCCGTCGACCTCGGTGACCAGTTCCAGGACGCCGTTGTGCGAACGATTCTGCACGGCGACCTCGTTGAGCGCCCAGGTCTGCCCCAGCTTGGCACCGCCCTCGTTGTCGAGCACGGTGACGTCGAGAACCATTCGATCCTCGACGCAGTAGTCGCCGGCGATCACCCGATCCAGCACCTCGTCGATGCCGTGGGCTTCGGCCTCGGCCAGGAAACCGATGTGGCCGAGGTTGACCCCCAGCAGCGGTACCTGCGCCGGATAGGCCAACTCGGCGGCGCGCAAGAAGGTTCCGTCGCCGCCCAGCACCAGCACCAGCTCGCAGCCGGCCGCCGCCTCGGGGCCGGCGTGCACCAGTTCCACGTGGGCGCCGGCGGCGCGCAGCTCGGACGGATCCAGCGGATGCCAGGACGCGTCTTGCGACACGGCCGGTTGCCGGGTGTCGTGGTGCAGGACCCGCAGGGTGATACCGGCCTCGCCGCAGCGACGGCCGACAGTCTCCAGGGTGCCGGTCACCACGTCGCGCCCGGTGTGCGCGACCACCAGGAAGGTGCGCGGAGCAGCGATCGACGCTGTCTCAGTGCCCACCGCTACCTCCTCGACTCTCGTGTACGCGTCATTGCGGACCGCGCGCGACGGCCGCATCGATCATCTCCACGGTATCGGTCGCCGCCGACACCTCCGCCGGGGCGTCCGGCTTGTGCAGCCACAGGAAGTACTCGACGTTGCCGGACGGGCCCGGTAGCGGACTCGCCTCCACTGCCCGCGTCACCAGTCCGAGTTCGGCAGCGGCCGCCGCGACCTGCGCCACAGCTTCGGCGCGCAGCACCGGATCGCGGACCACGCCGCCGGCCCCCACCCGATCTTTCCCCACCTCGAACTGCGGCTTCACCATCGGGAGATAGTCGCCCCCGGGACGCAGGCAGGACGCCAGCGCGGGCAGCACCAGTGTGAGCGAGATGAACGAGAGGTCGGACACGATGAGGTCCACCGGACCGCCGATGGCCTCCGGCGTCAGGTGACGCACATTGGTGCGGTCGTGCACGTGAACCCGGTCGTCACTCTGAAGTCGCCAGACGAGCTGGCCGTAGCCGACGTCGACCGCCTCCACCTCGCGTGCGCCTTCGCGCAGCAAGACATCGGTGAAACCGCCGGTGGAAGCACCGGCGTCGAGGCATCGTCGTCCCTCGACGACGAACCCCCGCGGGCCGAACGCGGCGAGTGCCCCCAGCAGTTTGTGTGCGCCGCGGGAGGCCCAGTCGTCGGTCTCCCCCTCCACTACCAGGAGCGGGGTGTCCCGGCCCACGTTGGTGGCCGCCTTGGCGGCGACGGTTCCGTTGACTTTGACCCGACCGTCGTCGATCAGCTGTCGAGCCTGTTCCCGGGAGCGGGCCAGGCCCCGGCGCACCAATTCGGCGTCCAAGCGTGCGCGTGCGGCCATCAGTGTCCCCCGCCCGTCGGCGACTCAACCACGGCCGACCTCGTCCAAGGCTGTGACCAGCGCGTCGTGCGCCGAGGTCAGCAGGTCGGCCTGCCGAGCGACCGCGGCGAGTTGGAAGGCGCCGTCGAGTTCGATCCGGATCTGTTCCACCTGGCCCAGCAGGTCGTCGACCTGACCGGCGACCGGGTGGTCGGCCGGATCCGGCGGCGATGCCGTGGCGCGGGCCGCACGCGCGGCCAGCGCTGCGGGCGAGGGAGAGTTGTCGGTTCCGGTCATGACCTGCTCAGGCTATCGCACGACGGCGGTCAGCGAGCCTCGGCGAGGCCGAGCTCCACCAGCAGCGACATCACCGGAGCATCGCTGGAATTGATCCGCAGTTCCAGGCCGCCGACGTCGGCGGTCCAAACCGCGTGCGTGAGCGCGGGAAGCAACGAGATCGGATCGACGGCACCGACCGGATCCACCGAGATCCGATTCTCCAGCACCGTGATGCGCCAGCTCTCCTGCGGACCGATCCGCACCTGCGCCGCCGGGACGTCACAGTGGGCCAGATTCGCGATCACGTAGGTCGGACGCTGTTCCGGTACCGCCGCCAGCAGCGACGACGCCGACGCCACTCCGGTCAGGACCAGCAGGCTGTCGATGCCGACGGCGTTCGCGCCCTCGATGTCGGTGTTGAGCCGGTCGCCGATCATCAGCGGACGGCTGCTGCGGCTGCGCGCCAGCACTGCCCGCATGATGGGGGCCGCCGGCTTGCCTGCCACCACGGGCTGCTGCCCGGTGGCCGACGCCACCGCCGCCACCATCGAGCCGTTGCCGATCATCAGGCCCCGCTCGGTGGGCAGCGTGGTGTCGGTGTTGGTCGCGAACCATTGGGCACCGTTCGCGATCGCCAGGGCCGCTTCGGACAGCCGTGCCCAGTCGGTGTCCGGCGAGTGGCCCTGGATCACGGCGGCGGGCGACTCGTCCGCGGAGCTCACCGGCACCAGTCCGACCGACGCCACCTCCTCCCGCAGCGACGGTGCGCCCACCACGAGGACGGCGCTGCCTGGCGCGATCCGGTCGGCGACCAGACGTGCACCCACCTGTGCACTGGTGATCACCGCCGACGGCTCCGCGTCGAAACCGAGGTCCTGCAGGTGAGCTGCTACCTCGGCGGCGGACCGGCTGGCGTTGTTGGTGACGTAGTAGGCATCGCGGGGCCGAGACGCGACCACATCGAGTGCGCCGGGCAGCGGGGTGCTGCCCTCGAACAGGGTGCCGTCGAGGTCGAACAGGAGAGCGTCGTACTCAGCGGTGACGGTGTCGCCCGTCGCCGACGCGGTCGGCGTCTCGTCGACGAGCACCTCGACTCCGTCGAGATCCTCGGCCAGCAGTTCCTGCAGGGCGTACTCGGCGTCAGTCGCATCGTCGACGTCGGCCGCGGCGGCGTTCTGGTACCAGACCAGCGCATGCGCCTTGCGTCCCGCCGCGGACAGCGCGCCCGCGTACGCGCTGAACAGGCGCGCCGCCTCGGTGCCACTGCGACCCGCACGCAGATCCTGGCCCTCGAGGACCCGGATCGCGCCTTCGGCGTCGCCCAGATCCAGGTGCGCGCCGGCTTCCACGATCGCCAGTTCGACGGCTTCCTCACCGGTCAGCGCCTGCCCCTCGGGACTCTGCGCCACCTCGATCGCCTTCTCCGGTCGCCCCAGGCCGCGCTCGCTGTCGGCGATCAACGGGAGCAGTGCGTCACCGTCACCGGAGATCCGCCGCGCCGCCCGCAGCTCGGACAGGGCCTCCTGCCATTCGCCGGCATAGTACGCCGCGATGCCTGCGGTCTCGCGCACCACACCGACTCGGGCGGCACGAGCGCGGGCCGCCCGCGCATGCTCGAGCGCCAGCTCCGGATCCTCCGCCAGGACTTCGCCGACGGCGACGAGGTGCCGGGCTACTCGATCAGCCGTCGCCTTGTCCAGACCCTGCAGATCTCGCCGCACCTCGGGGTCTAGGTCGCCGGCGGTGATCTCGTCCGGAATCACCGGATCGGAATCGGCGCCACCAGCAGATTGCCCACCACGCTTGCTCATGTTCTCTAATCTATTCTCCGCGAGTACAGATGCGAAATGGCCCCCGAACCATACGTTGGGGGCCATTCACGTCGTATTCAGCGGCGCCCTGCTCTCCCCCACTGATAAGGCGGCACGACGATCCAAAGGCCCCAGTGCACCCCACAGGCGGCACCTCCGACTGCCGCTTCCTGCGCCGGCTACCGCCTCTGTGTCCGGCTGCCGCCTATGGTGGCAGTTGCCGCACGAAGACCCGGCGCCGGCAAACGCGGCAGCTGACAGCCGGTAAACCCCTGACCCCAGTACAAACGCGGCACTACGGCCCAAAGGCGGCAGTCCACCCCAGAGGAGGCACTCCCGGCTGCCGCTTCTGGTGCCGGCTGCCGCCCCTGTTGGGTACTGCCGCCTTTACCGTCGACGACCGGGGGGTGTACCCGCGGTGTCAGTAGAGCCTGCAGATGCGAAATGGCCCCCGAACCACAAAGGGTCCGGGGGCCATTTCAAGTAATGTTCGGCGGTGTCCTACTCTCCCACACTGATTAGGGTGCAGTACCATCGGCGCTGGTGGGCTTAGCTTCCGGGTTCGGAATGGAGCCGGGCGTTTCCCCACCGCTATCGCCGCCGTAAC